>DASXRR010000475.1:0-11580 GCA_036506475.1 Chloroflexota bacterium | reverse complement strand
CGATCCCGACCGCAAGGTGGAACTGTCAGTAGCCGTAGGCGCTCGGCGTAGGCGTCGGTGTCGGAAAGGCGTACGCCGGCTTGGCCGGTGGTTCGCGCAGCGCGGGCGCCAGCACAGCCGCCGGAGCGACGGCGCGCTGGTCCTGAAAAGTGCCCGAATACGGCCTGTCGGCATCAGGGGGCGCGGACTGCAAGACGAAGCCGTTGCCGTCGGGATCGCTGGCTCGTCGGCGATCTCTTCGAAGCCGAGCATGTCGCGATACCAGGCCTTGGCCCGGGTCTGATCGGTGACCGGCATCGACACTACTTGGACAGGCGAGATGCGCCCCATATCCATAGAATACGTAAGCGATAGCTTACCAGTCAGGAAAGGCCACAATGTCCCCGGCCTCATGCGCATCGTCGGCTACCGCACCAATCTCAGCGCGCCCGTGCGCGACCCGCGCCGTATCGTCGCCATCGCCCCCAGCAACACCGAGATCCTGCACGCCCTCGGCCTCGGCCGACGCATCGTCGGCGTCGACCGCTGGTCCGATTACCCGCCGCGCGTGCGCAACCTGCCATCGGTCGGCAGCGATCTACACGTCGATGTCGACCAGGTCAGCGCATTGCAGCCCGACGTCGTCGTCGCTTCACTGCACGTGCCGGGCATGGAAGACAACCTGCCGTCCTTCGAAGCCGCCAGGCTGCCGTATCTGGCCGTGGGCGGAACCGGCCTCGACGGCGTGTGGCAGGACATGCGCACCATCGGCCACTACCTCGGCCGCGCCGAGCGTGCCGCGGCGCTGATCGCCAGCACGCAAGCCAGGATGTCGCAAATCCAGTCGCGCTACGGGTCGCGCCGGCCGCGCCCGACCGTGCATTGGGAATGGTCCGCCCGCCCCGTCGTGGCCGCGCGCAGATCCTGGATCACCGAGCTGCTTCATATGGCCGGCGGCGAAAACATCTACCTCGACCTCGACGTCGAGAGCGTCCGCATCACGCCTGAACAAGCCATCGCCAGACAACCTGAGGTCGTCGTGGCCTGCTGGTGTGGCGCGCGCAAGCTGCCCACCGTACAGCGCATCCTGGATCGACCCGGCTGGCAGAGCACACCCGCGGTGCGCGAGCAACGCGTCGCGGTCTTCGCCGAGGACCTGTTCGGCCGCCCCGGTCCGCGACTGGCCGATGGCCTCGAGCGCCTGGCCCGACTGCTCCACCCCGACGTCTAAGCCGCGGGTCCGCCATTTTCAAGGAAGAAGAATCGCGCTGCGCCGGGCGTCGTCTGGAATAGGGACCCTTTTAGGCGTCCACCGCTCCCCCGGCTGCCCTCCGGCGCGGCGCGATCGACACTAGTAGGCTCCGTACACATCGAGTTCGCGTTGAGCGCTCAGTGAGATGTTGTTGCCGATGGCAGGAATTCGAGCTCGATCTCGTCGCGCAGCGGAATGCCGTACGCGCATGTCTCGGGGATGGTCGGCTTGAGCCGTCGCCGAGCTTGTTCCACGGCGCCCGACCGCAGCGCGACCAGTACGAACCCACGCCGCTGGTAGAAGCGCAGCGCGTCCAGGTTGTCGTTGGTGGTGACCAGCCAGATGCGCCCACTGACCTTTCGCTTGAGCGCCTCGACCAGCTGCGTGCCCACTCCGCGCTGCCCTTTTTCGGCCACGATAGCTGCCAGCTCGCACTCCTGGCAGCGCATGTCGTACAGGAGGATTCCGACCTCACCGCGCTCGTCCTCCGCCACCAACCCCGGCAGCGCCAGGACGTCGATCAGCTCACCCCGCCGCGCCTGCATGCGCCCACCGAGCCTGCGCGTCAGCAATCCCTGCGCCCAGTCCGCATCGCCAGCCATTTCGACGCGGCGGGACCAGAACGACGCGGACGTGTGGTGCCCGAACATGCCGCGGCACTGGCCGAGCTCTGCGCACTCCGGAGGGTTTCATGTGGCAGAACTCGTTGTCGACTCCAGTTCGCCGTCGCGGGAGGTGGACGCCGGACTTGCGTCTGAGCACCATTTCAGGGGAGGTCGACTCGCCGGTCTCTTCGTAAGATCGTGTGGCGCAACGGTCGGGCCCTTTCGTTCTGCATTCATACTCGTCAACGGTCTGCGGTGGGCTAAGCGCTGCTGGCCAACGGGGGCGATAAGGGTTAGGGGTTCGGCGTTAGGGCGAGGCACAGTGGGCGCAGATGCAGTGAGGCGGGTGGAGGGGGAACAGGGCTCGAACCTGCGACCTGGCCAAGCAGTGCGGTGGGTCGGTCTGCAGCGCATAACGCTTGCCCTGGACCCGCCATAGCTCACATAGGGAGTGTCGTATGCAACGCCTCGCCAATCGTCTTCATAACTAGAGAGCTGGTTTACTCGACTCGAGCTCTCGACCGAAGGAGACGCAACCATATGGCACCCGAGGCGAAGCCGAATCCCATCCCGACTCGATACCGACGCATCACACCTGCGCTCATCGTGAATGGCGGCAACACAGCCCTCGAGTTCTATCGCGACGTTTTTGGCGCCACCGAGCGCATGCGCTATCCCGGGCCCAACGGCACGGTGGCGCACGCGGAGATCGAGATCGGCGATTCGGTGGTCATCGTCGAGGACGCATCGCCGTATATGGGCACCCAGGCGCCACCAGTCGAGGGCCTGGCGGGCAGCCCAACGTTTCTCTACATGTACGTAGACGACGTCGACGCCACCATCGCGCGAGCCGTGGCGCTCGGCGCGACGCTAAAGCGTCCAGCGCAGAATCAGTTCTACGGCGACCGTGACGGCTTCATCATCGACCCGTTCGGCCATGGCTGGACGGTCGCGAGCCATATTGAGGACGTTCCGCCCGCGGAACTGATGCGGCGCATGAGCGAGCTCCAGTGAAGAAAGCCCCTGGCACACTGTGCCCAATGTACGTTGAACGAGGCGGCTCGCACATATGAAATACGTATTGCTGTTCGTCGACACGGAGCAATTCGACAACGATCTCCAGGCGATGAGCCAGGCCGATCGCGATCGCGCCTATGAGCTGGCGGGAAAGTGGTTCGTAGACCACGCCGACAAGATCACCGGCGGCAACAAACTACGACCCGCCCATACGGCGACAACAGTCCGCCTGGACCGTGGCAGCGAGCCGCTTATCACCGATGGCCCGTTCGTCGAAGGCAAAGAGGTGATCAGCGGCTATACCGAGATCGAGGTCGCGGACCTCGACGAAGCGCTGCGGATGGTAAGTACCTGGCCTGGTTGTCCGATCGTGGAGATACGCCCGCTCGAAGCATGACGTTCGCCAAAACCGAGGCTCACCCGGAAGCTACCCGACGCGCGCTCGAGCGCATCGTGCGTGAGCACGCGGCACGCTTGGCGGCTGCGCTCGTGCGCGTGACCGGTGACTTCGCCGCGGCGGAGGACCTGGTGCAGGACGCGGTCCTCGCAGCGCTCCAGCGCTGGCCCGTCGAAGGTATTCCAGAGCGACCGGATTCCTGGTTGGTCGTCGTCGCCCGCAATCGCGGACTCGACACTTTGCGCCGTGAAGCGAACTATCGGACCAAGCTGTCCCAACTGCAGTGGCCGGTTCGATCTGAGCCGGACGACCGGCTTCGACTCATTTTCACGTGCTGTCACCCGGCGCTGGGTCGCGCAGCGCAAGTGGCTCTCACGCTGCGAGTGGTCTGCGGTCTCACGACAGCGCAGATCGCCCGCGCGTTTCTCGTCCCGGAGACGACGGTCGCCCAGCGCATCACGCGCGCGAAACGAAAGATCGCGGAGGCCGGCATACCGTACCGAGTTCCGGACCCCGACGAGCTGCATGCGCGGCTCCGTCAGGTACTCGCCGTGATCTACTTACTGTTGAATGAGGGCTACCTCTGTACGGCGGAACAGGCGGAGTCACGGGATCTGGTCGACGATGCCGAATGGCTCGCCAATCAGCTCCGCGAGCTCATGCCAACCGAACCGGAGGTTGCTGGACTGCTCGCGTTGATCCAACTCCATCGCGCGCGGGCCGACGCGAGATTCGACAACGGAGGCGACCTGGTTCCACTCCAGGACCAGGACCGCTCGCGCTGGAATCACGAGGCCATCGCCGACGCGATTCGTCTACTGCAACGCGCGGGGCAGGAACACCGTCCTGGTCCGTATCAGCTGCAGGCAGCGATCGTCGCTTGCCACGCTGAGGCCCGCGACTGGGACAGCACCGACTGGGAGCAGATCGTGCTCCTCTATGACATGCTGCTCCACCTGGAGCCGTCACCACTGACGCGTCTGCATCGCGCCATCGCGCTGCGCTACGTTGCTGGGCCGGAAGCCGCGCTCGCCGCGGTGGATCGAATCGCCGACGAGCTCGGCCAGTATTACCTTTATCACGCCACGCGCGCGGAGCTGCTTCGGGCCTTGGGCGATCCGGATGGAGCTCGCCTCGCCGATCAACATGCCCTCGAGCTCACCACGAACCCAGCCGAGCAAGACCTCCTGCGCCGACGAATCTCCGCGGAGGACGAATGAGTCGCACTGGCGGCGACGGGGTCGAGATGGCGTCAGGCCGTACCTAGCACACGCGCGACTGCGTCGGTCGGGTGACGGATCACTTGTCATCCTGAGCTTGCGAAGAGCCTGTCCTTGAGCGAAGCGAAGGAATCCGCTTGCCGAGACGGTCACGGGACTTGTCATCGTGAGCCTGCGAAGAGCCTGTCCTTGAGCGAAGCGAAGGAATCCGCTTGCCGAGACGGTCGCGGGAGACACGAGATGCGGCCACCGGCTCGATGGGTCAGGCGCTCAACGCGGTGTGACTCCGCCTGCAGACCCGTACGCCGAAGGGAAACAACTCGACTGACGTCTACCGGGGGTCAAGTTTCTGAGGACGTCGTCTGCGAGAGATCGGCTAAGTCGAGCGCCGTGGCCGTTTCGCGCAGGAGGCCCACCAGCGGCGCCACAAGCGGGTGTGTCTGACGGCTCGAGCGAGTTACCAAGCCGATCTCGCGAGACCGCGGCGGCGACAGAGGCCGCGCGAGAACCCTTGTGTCGCGGGCGCTGCCGGTTAGCGTCAGCTCGCCCAGGATCGCCACGCCCAGGCCAGCCCGCACGGCGTCCTGGATGGCCTGAACTGACTCGAGCTCGATAACAGCGCTCGGCCTACACCCGGCTTCGGCAAAGGCGTCGTCGATCAATCGCCGGGTGTTGTTCTGGCCGGCGAGAAACGTCACCAGCCGTTCGGGCGCGAGCGATGCAAGCCGAATGGTGGACTGGGCTGTCAGCGGATGGGTGCGCGGGAGCGCGACGACGAGCCGCTCACGGTACAGCGGCAGGACGTCCAGGTCCGCCGATGCGACCGGCAACGTGACGATGGCGGCATCGACAGCACCCTCGCGTAGCTGCCGCAGCGCGTCGCGTGTCCCGAGCGTCGCCACCGACAGTTGCACCTGTGGGTATCGCGTCACGAGCCGAATCAGGAGCTCGGGCACCAGGTAGGTGCTGGCGCTGTCGAAACACGCCAACGCCAGGTGCCCGTGCGGTCCGTCACCGGCCTGGGCGATCGTCGTTCGCGCGGTTTCGAGCTCGTCCAGCGCGCGTCGAGCACGCGCCTGGAGCTCGCGACCCGCCTCGGTCAGCATGATCGGGCCCGGCGGACGCTGGAACAACGGGGTACCGAGCTCGCGTTCGAGCTGCTGGATCTGACGACTCAGAGCCGGCTGCGAGACATGTAAGCGCGCGGCCGCGCGTCGGAAATGGCGCAGGTCCGCTACTGCCAGAAACGAGCGTAGTTGCCGAAGCTCCATTCCAGAGGCGATCCATCCTACTCGTTTGATGCACCGAGTGCATCGCCTTGATGCGAGCGCGGTGTTGGACGAGCTCCGCCAGGTGGCGCACAGTAAGCAGCATGCCGATTACCCAGTCCCTGCTCGACGAGGTGGCCCTTGAGCTCAATCGTCGCGCGGCGGTCGCCGTGCCGATCGATGCCAAGCAGGCGCATCGCCAGGCAGCCGAGCGCGAGACGAACCCACTCGCGCGTTACGTGCTGGAAAAGTTGGTCGACAACGCGGACCTGGCGCTGCTCGAACAGCGCCCAGTGTGCGGCGACACGGGTCTACCGCGCTACTACGTGAAGCTCGGCAACGGTGCGCAGATCGCCGGTGGGCTGGCGGTGCTGGAGCGCAGCCTGCGCGGAGCGGTGGCGCGCGCGACGCACGACGTGCGTCTGCGGTCCAACCGCGTGCACCCGTTAACGCGCCGCAACCCTGGCAACAACGTCGGCGTGTTCGCGCCCAATATCGACTATCGGGTCGAGCCTGAGGGTGACTGGATGGACATCACCGCTGTCCACAAAGGCGGTCTGTTCGGCAGCGACTATCGCATGCTGTTTCCGGGCGACGGAGTGGACGGCATCAAACGCTTCGTCCTGGACACCGTCGCGTCCTTTCACCGCCGCGGGCTGGCCTGCCCGCCTGCCATCGTCGGGGTCGGCATCGGCGGCACCAAGGACCAGTGCTTCACCCTCAGCAAGGAGGCATGTCAGCTGCGAGTGGTCGGCGATCGCCACCCCGATCCCGTTGTCGCGGCGCTCGAGGACGAGCTGCTGGAGCTGTGCAATCGCACGAACATGGGCGTGATGGGTCTGAAGAGCGACACGCCAGTAGCCGAAGTGCACTGCGAGATCGCGTACACGCATACGGGCGGGACGCCAGTAGCGATGAGCGAACTGTGTACGGCGGTGCGGCGGGCGACCGCTCGTGTTTATAACGATGGGCGGGTCGAGTACCGAGACGATCCGGAGTGGTTCACGCCGTATATGCGCCGCGAAGGTCTTGACATCGAAGCCGCGGCCGCCGCGCCTGCATTCACAGTGGTGGAGCCGAAGACCAGCGCAACACGCACCGAGGCGGCGAAGCCGCGCGAGTACCACCTGCAGGTCCCTTTGAGCGAGGCCGATGTGCGCCAACTCCGCGCGGGGGACGTCGTCTATCTCTCGGGGCCGATCTTTACCGCGAGAGACGGCGTCTTCGGCTACATGCTCGGCGAGGGCCACTCAGCGCCGATCCAGATTCGCGACGCGTGCAACGTCGCCACCACGTCCTCGCCCGCGGGAGTGGAACTCGCACCCGGCAGGTACGAAGTGGCGTCGCTACAAGCAACGGCCGGCTTCCGCTACGCAAAGTGGATGCGACCGCTATGCGAGACCTACGGGACGCGCGCGGTGATCAGCAAGGGCGGGATGCCCGAGGAGGTGTACCAGGAGCTGGGCAACGCGTTCGGCGTCGTCTTCCTGAGCACGATGGGCTACGGACTGGGCGCCACGTATGGCCGCGCGGTCAAAGGCGTCCGCGAAGTGCACTGGCAAGCGGAGCTTGGGATTTCCGAAGCGATGTGGGTGCTGGAGTGCGAGGAGCTCGGTCCGCTTCTGGTTGAGGGCGATACGCTCGGCAATTGCTTCTTCGCACAGCATGCCCCCGACGTGGATGCGCCGCTAATGGCGGCATATGCGGGGTTGCCCAGGCCGCTGCTGAGCCGACTGGGTGAGGAGACCAGCCCGACCCGCGAGCTCGCGCGCGGCTGAGCATGCGCCAACAGTCAACTGTTCTCGACTGCGATGTGCTGATTCTCGGGTCGGGTGGCGCTGGCCTGGTCGCGGCGTTGCACGCATCCCGCATGGACCCCAGTTTGCGAATTGTGCTCGCGTCCAAGGGTCTGATTGGCAAGAGTGGCTGCACCCGGATGGTCCAGGGCGGCTACAACGCTGTGCTGGACGCGGCCGACTCGCTCGACCTGCATCTACGCGACACGCTGGTTGGCGGCGGATTCATCAACGATCAGGAGTTGGCGTACACGCTGGTCGCAGGCGCGCCGCGCATGGTGCACGAGCTCGAAACGGTGGTGGGGTGCTTCTTCGACCGTCGACTCGACGGCCGCATCCACCAGAAGGCGTTCGCCGGTCAGTCGTTCGATCGCACGGTGCATCGCGGCGATCTGACTGGAATCGAGATCGTAGGGCGGCTGCGCGACGCGCTGTTCGCGACGCGCGTACAGATTCTCGAGGAGGTGCGTGCGCTGGACCTACTGCGCTCGGCCGACGGGCAGCGCATTGCTGGCGCGTTATTGCTCGCTGCGCGACATGGAGAGTTTCTGCAGGTGCGGGCGAAAGCGACGATTCTGGCGACTGGTGGTGGTCCGCGCATGTATCTGATCGCAGCGCCGTCGCTCGAGAAGACCGGCGACGGCATCGCCATGGCCTGGCGCGCCGGCGCCACGCTCGTCGACATGGAGATGTACCAGTTCCACCCGACCGGCCTGCTGGCGGGCGCCAGCCGTATGACGGGCATGGTGCTCGAGGAGGGGCTGCGTGGGGCAGGCGGCGTCCTCACCAACGCCCTCGGCGACCGTTACATGCAACGCTACGACCCGGCGCGCATGGAGCGGTCGACGCGCGATATCGTGTCGCGCGCCAGTTACATGGAGATCACGGCGGGCCGCGGTACGGCTGCTGGTGGAGTGAACCTGGATGTCTCACATCTGGGACGTGAGCGCATCGAGCGTGAGTTCGCGGGCATGCTCGCGCGCTGCCTGGACTTCGGCTATGACTTGAGGAGCGGTCCGGTCGAGGTCTTGCCGACAGCGCACTTCCTCATGGGTGGCGCCAGGATCGACGTCGCGTGCCACGCCACGCGGCCGGGTCTGCTGGTCGCTGGCGAGGACGCTGGAGGCGCTCACGGCGCCAATCGCCTGGGCGGCAACGGTGTGGCGGAGTCGACGGTCTTCGGCGCAATCGCTGGCGAGACGGCCGTGCGGGACGCTCACGAGGTCGGGTTGCCCGAACTGGACGCCGCCCACGCCGCCGAGATCGAGCGACAGGCACTGGCGCCCCTGGCAGTAGATGCCACGCGCCGCGAGGACCCGTTCTCAATCCGGCAACAGCTCGAAGCGCTCATGTGGGAGCGTGTTGGTCTGGTACGCGACGGAAGCGGACTGCGGAGTGCGCTGGACGAGCTTGCGCAGTTGCGCGCACGCGTCGACAGAGTGGCGGCTCCGAGTCATCGCAGGCTGAACATGGCATGGGCGGAAGCGTTGGACGTGCGCAACCTGATCGAGGTCGCTCAGCTCACCACCCGCGCCGCCCTGGAACGCTGCGAGAGCCGCGGCGCGCACTATCGCTCCGATTACCCGGAGATCGACGACGAGCACTGGCTCGCGAACGTGCATATGCGCGGCGACGACGTATGGACGGAGCCGGCGCGGTTCACACGCCTATCTCCGCCCAGTCGAGCTCGAGCGTTGGCGCTATGACCGGCCGCAAGGTGCAGCTGCGTATCCGCCGCTCGGAGCCCGGCTATGCTCGTGTGCGTTGGGAGACCTTCGAGGTCCCGCTCGAAGACCGCGCGACGGTCCTCGATGCGCTGTTCTTCGTGCTGCGCGAACGGGACCGCTCGCTTGCATTTCGGTGTGCGTGCCGCGCCGCGATGTGTGGCTCGTGCGCGATGGTCGTCAATGGCTCCGAGCGCCTGGCGTGCAAGACACCACTAGCCGAAGTGGCCAATGGCCGACCTGTGCGCGTCGAGCCGTTGCGTAATCTGCCCGTGGTGAAGGACCTGGTGGTCGACTTGGATCTGTTGTTCGACAAGTACGCCGCCGTGAGGCCCTGGCTGCGCATCGATGCCAGCGCGCGGGAACCAGCGGTGATCCCGTCCTCCGATCGACGCCGCGTCGAGATCGGCGAAGGGCTCGACTGCATCAACTGCGGCGCCTGTTACTCGGCGTGCCCAATGGTCGCCGCCGACCCGGACTATCTTGGTCCGATGCAATTGCTGCGGGCGTTCAACGTGCTCGCGGATGAGCGCGAAGACCCGGCGGCCATTGACCTGCGTGTGGACGAGGTCTTCGGGCGGCACGGTGTGTGGCGTTGTCACGGGATCGGCGAGTGCACGCGCGTCTGTCCCAAAGGCCTGAATCCGGCGCTGGCCATCCGACGTCTGAAGCGAGGAGCGCTGGTCGATGCGTTCAGTTGAGCTGCTGCATACCGCCCGCGCTGGCGATCCGCCGGTTGAGGCCATGCGCGGCGTCGTGTCGGCGCAGCATCCAATGGCTGCCAAGGTCGGCGCCGAGATCCTCGGCGGAGGCGGCAACGTCGTCGATGCCGCGGTGGCGACTGCGTTCGCGTCGGCGGTCGCGGACATCGGCCGCACGGGCATCGGTGGCTACGGTGGACACTTCGTGTTCCACGATGCTGCCAGCGCTCAGACGTGGCTGGTCGACTTTCCGTCACGGGCGCCACGGGCAGCGCATGAGCAACTCTTTGCGGGGTCTGCCGATCGCGCCCACACTGGCGCACTTGCCGTCGGCGTCCCAGCTGTGGTCGCCGGACTGTCAGTGGCGCATCAGCGTTTCGGGCGCCTTGGCTGGTCTGAGATTCTGCAGCCGGCGATTCAGCTTGCCGAGAACGGCATCGAGTTCGGGCCCTCCGGCCGCGACCCGGTGCTGGCGGAGCGGAAGCGCGCGGCCGCCTTTGCCGAGACGATCCGCGTCTTCATGGACGCCTGGGACGGTGACCGTCTGGTACAGCCGGACCTGGCCGCTAGCCTTCGGCGGCTAGCAACGCATGGCCCGCGCGATCTTTACGTCGGCCAACTTGCAGACCGGATCGTCTCCTCCGTACGCGGCGCTGGCGGTCTGCTCGATTACAGCGACCTCGCCGACTACGAACCCGTGGTCGAATTGGCACCCCGCGGTGGCTATCGCAGTGTGGAGCTGCGAACCTCAGGTGCAGGCAGCGGCGCGGGCGTGTTGCATCCACTGCTCAGGGCCCTGAACGACTTCGACCTTGCCAGTCTCGAACCCCTCGGCGCGCCGCGCATTGGGCTCATCGCAGAGACGGCTGGTCGCGTCTGGCGCCAGCGCCTCGCACCTGGCAACGGCCCCGGTTGCACGAACCACTTCTCGGTTGCCGACGTCGATGGCAACGTGGTGGCCTGTACGACCACGCTGCAACGCCTGCTCGGCAGTGCTGTGACGGTGCCGGGTACCGGCATCTTGCTGAACAACGCGATGGCGTTGTTCGATCCGCGGCCTGGCCGGTCGAACTCGGTCGGGCCCGCCAAGCAGGTCATCACGAACATGTGTCCGACAGTGGTGCTGCGCGAGGGCAGGGCGATTCTGTCGAGTGGCGCCAGCGGCGGGCGAATGATCCCCAGCATGCTGACGCAGGCGTTCACGCTGGCGATTGACCACGGGTTTTCGATGGATCGCGCGCTCCGCGCGCCGCGTTTTCACCACGAGGGTGACGGGCACCTGCTGATTGAGCACGGGCTATCCGAGGCCGCCCTGAGTCTGCTAGCAGCACAGGGCTACGAGATAGACATTCATCCGGCCAACGGGACAGCGCTGGGTGGCCAGGCGCCCGCCATCTGGTTCGACGACGAGGGTCGGCTATTCGGCGCGCCTGACCCGCGTCGCCACGGCGCCGCGGTGGCCGTGTGACGCTACGGTCGGTGTACTGGGGATCCCTCCGCCGCGGTGAGATTGCCGCCGCGCGGGCATCGTCGCGGTCGCTCCGCGTCGCGTCGGTCTCGTACTGGAACCTGGCGCCCGGTGCCGTCCGGGTCAACGCATCAGGCGGCGGTGGCACTATTG
>DASXRR010000474.1:0-8266 GCA_036506475.1 Chloroflexota bacterium | reverse complement strand
GTACTTACCGCCAGAAACAGCCCAGGGAATCTTCGTCAACTTCGCCAATGTCGCCGGCACCATGCGCCGGCGCTTGCCTTTTGGCATTGGACAAGTCAGAAAGTCATTCCGAAACGAGATCACTCCTGGTAACTTCGTCTTCCGAACGCTCGAATTCGAGCAGATGGAAATCGAATACTTCTGCGAGCCAGGGACTGACGAGGAGTGGTTCGACTACTGGGTCAACGAACGCGAGGCCTGGTACACGCGCCTCGGCGTGCGCGAACAAAACTTGCGGCGGTACGAGCACCCTCAGGACAAGCTGTCGCACTATTCGAAGCGCACCGTCGACATCGAATACCGCTTTCCATTCGGCGACGGCTGGGGCGAGCTCGAGGGCATAGCCAATCGCAGCAAAGGCCCCGACGGCTCGTCGTGGGACCTCAACCAGCATGAGCAGCACAGCGGTCAGCGCCTCATGCTGTTCGACGACGACAAGAAGCAGCACATCCGGCCCGCGGTCGTCGAGCCGGCGGCGGGTCTGACCCGTGCTGCGCTGACGTTCCTCATCGACGCGTACGAGGAACAGACTCTCGATGCAGACAAGAACGACACCCGTACGGTGCTGCATCTGCATCCGGCGCTCGCGCCCTATAAGTTCTGTGTGCTGCCGCTGTACCGCAACAAGCCCGACCTGGTGAAGCTGGCGCGCAGCATCTACGAAGACCTGCGCCGGCGGTGGATGGTGACGTACGACTCGGGCAGCAACATTGGCAAGCTGTACCGTCGCCAGGACGAGATCGGGACGCCGTACTGCGTGACCGTCGACTTCCAGAGCCTGGACGATCGGCAGGTGACGGTGCGTGACCGTGACTCGATGCAACAGGAGCGCATCGCGATCGACGATCTGCGCGACTGGTTCGAAGACAGACTGATCTCCTGAAAGAGTGAGGACGAAATGGCTGTGACCACAGGAGCTGGCACGGCGCGCGACGCCGCCAGCAGCACGGAGCAGCAGTGGGTCTATCTCGCCGAGGACGCGCCTGCCAATGACAAGGATCTACTCGGCGGAAAAGGCGCTGGTCTGGCGGCAATGACCCAGGCGGGGCTGCCCGTGCCACCCGCGTTCACGATCACGACCGCGGCGTGCAATGCCTATCAGGCAGCCGGCGGCCAGTTCGTCCCTGGCGTGTGGGAGCAGACGATTGCCGCGCTGCGCAAGATCGAGCAGCAGGCTGGCAAACGGCTGGGCGATGCGGCCAACCCGCTGCTGGTGTCGGTCCGCTCGGGCGCCAAGTTCTCGATGCCAGGCATGATGGACACCGTCCTCAATCTGGGTTTGAACGACGACACCGTGGCGGGGCTGGCAAAGCAGACGAACAACGAACGCTTTGCATGGGACGCCTACCGGCGATTCGTGCAGATGTTCGGGCGAATCGTGCTTGGGGTCTCGGGCGAGAAGCTGGACCACGTGTTCGACGAAGCCAAGAAAGCTGCCGGTGCCCATCAGGACACTGATCTCACGGCAAGTGACCTGCACAAGATCGTCCAGGAGCTCAAGCAGCTCGTCGAGCGCGAAACCGGCCAGCCCTTCCCGACCGACGTCAACCAGCAGCTCGAGCAGGCCATCAAGGCCGTGTTCAACTCGTGGATGGGCCGGCGGGCAGTCGACTATCGCAACGAGTTCAGAATTCCGCACGATCTGGGCACCGCGGTGAACGTCGTCGCGATGGTCTTCGGCAATATGGGCGACGACTCGGGCACGGGCGTGGCCTTCACGCGCGATCCGTCGACAGGCGAAAAACAGCTGTTCGGCGAGTTCTTGCCCAATGCGCAGGGTGAGGATGTCGTCGCCGGTATCCGCACGCCGCTGCCGATCTCGAAGATGCAAGTGGTCTGGCCTGACGTCTACCGCCAATTCCTGGAGATCGGTAGCCGACTCGAAGGAACGTACAAGGACGTCCAGGACCTCGAGTTCACGGTTGAGCGCGGCAAGCTGTACATGCTCCAGACGCGCAATGCCAAGCGCACGGCGCGCGCCGCGGTCGTCACGGCGGTGCAAATGGTCAGCGAGGGACTGATCGACAAGGTGGAAGCGCTCAAGCGCGTTGAGCCGAGTCAAATACAGCAGCTGCTGGTGCCGCAGTTCGACCCCGCCGCTCGAGCGGCAGCCAGTCAGCGCCTGGGCAAGGGACTCGCCGCCTCACCTGGCGCCGCGGTCGGCAAGCTGGTATTCGATCCTGACACGGCCGAAGAGTGGGCCAACAACGGCGAGCCGGTCATCCTTGCGCGGCGCGAGACGTCGCCCGAGGATTTCCATGGCATGGCCCGCGCCGCGGGCATCCTGACCTCGCGCGGCGGCATGACCAGCCACGCCGCGGTCGTCGCGCGTCAGATGGGTAAACCCTGCGTGGCGGGGGCCGAACAGATCGAGATCGACGTTCATGCCCGACGACTGTCGGCGAACGGCACGACACTCGGGCAGGGCGACTGGATCTCGCTCGATGCCGGGGCTGGCGAAGTCTTCGCCGGTCGCATCGCGACAATCGAGCCCGATATCACCCGCGACAAAGAGCTGGCCACGATCCTGGGCTGGGCCGACGAGACCAAGACCATGGGCGTGCGAGCCAACGCGGACACGCCGGGCGAAGCAAAACGCGCGCGTGAGCTCGGCGCCACGGGTATTGGCCTGTGCCGCACCGAGCACATGTTCCGCGAAGAAGGCCGACCGCCGCACGTACAGGCCATGATCCTGGCCGCGCCGGACGCCAAACGAGGTGACGCTGCCGCGCGCAAGGTGTATCTCGACGCGCTGGCGCGTCTGGAGGAATTCCAAACCGGCGATTTCTACGGGATTCTCGAAGCGATGGACGGTCTACCGGTCATCATTCGCCTGATCGATCCGCCGCTGCACGAGTTCCTGCCGCGGCACGACCAGCTGCTGGTCGACGTCACCACCGCCCGCGCCCGCGGCGAGCAGTCGCCTGACCTTGTGGAAAAGGAGCGTCTGCTGGCAGCCGTCGAGCGATTGCACGAGCAAAACCCCATGCTTGGTCTGCGTGGCTGCCGACTAGGCATCTTGTTTCCCGAGATTGTGGAGATGCAAGTCAGGGCCATTGCCAGGGCCGCCGCGAAGCTCAAGAAGGAAGGCAAGGACCCGATCCCGGAGATCATGGTTCCGCTCGTCGGCACCGGCGCCGAGATGGCGCTCGAGCGCCAGCGGCTCGAGTCGGTCGTCAAGGACGTGTTCGCAGCCGAGCAGGTGAGCGTGCCGTGCATGATCGGCACGATGGTCGAGCTGCCACGGGCATGCCTGGTCGCCGATCAACTGGCGCAGAACGCCGAGTTCTTCAGCTTCGGCACCAATGACCTGACGCAGACCACATTTGGCTACTCACGCGACGATGCCGAAGGCAAATTCCTGACCGAGTATCTCGAACAGAAGGTGCTCCCGGTCAACCCCTTCGAGACCCTCGACCGCGAAGGCGTCGGTGCGCTGATGCGGATCGCCATCGAGCGCGGACGCGCCCAACGCAAGGGTCTGGAGATCGGCATCTGCGGCGAGCATGGCGGCGATCCGTCCTCCGTCGAGTTCTGCCACGAGCTTGGTCTGGACTACGTCAGCTGCGCACCGGGCCGTGTCCCGATCGCCCGGCTCGCGGCGGCCCAGGCGGCGCTCGGGTTTACGCCTAGTGACCGCTGATCCCTTCGATTGGGAGGCGCGCTCGCACCCGGCGGTGCGGCAACGAACTGAAGACCGCGAGGAGCTCCTGTCGAAGTTCGCAATGCGCTCGCGCGACAGCCGCGATCGCGACCGGGCCGAGCCGCCCGATCCAATGCGCACGGCCTTTCAAATCGATCGCGATCGAATCGTGCATTCGAAGGCCTTCCGACGGCTGAAGCACAAGACGCAGGTGTTCATCGCGCCGGTGGGCGATCACTACCGCACGCGGCTGACGCACACCATGGAGGTGATGCAGGTCGCCCGCTCCATCGCCCGCGGCCTCAATCTCAATGAAGATCTCACGGAAGCGATTGCCCTGGGCCACGATCTCGGTCATACGCCGTTCGGCCACGCTGGCGAGTACGCGCTCGGCACCTGCCTACCCCGAGGCTTTCGCCATAACGAGCAGAGCGTCCGTGTCGTCGAAGTCCTGGAGAAGGATGGCCAGGGACTCAATCTCACCCCCGAAGTGCGCGACGGCATCCTGAAACACTCCAAGCTGCGTGAGAGCATCGCCGCCGAGGGCTGGGGCATCGCCCAGACGCTCGAGGGCCAGATTGTCAAAGTCGCCGACAGCCTGGCCTATTTGAACCATGACATCGACGACGCCGTCCGGGCGGGCGTCTTGCGTATTGAGGCGCTGCCGGCTCGGGCAAACGAAGTGTTTGGCACCACGTCGGGCTCACGGATCACGGCGTTCGTCACTGACGTCGTCGACTTCAACTGGAGAATCGCCACTGGCGAAGGCGCCACCTGGAAGGAAGCGGTGGGCAACGGCGTAGCGATCGGCATGAGCCCGCCCGTACTCGAAGTCCTGGACGAGCTGCGCGAGTTCATGTTCAGTCGGGTGTACACGGACTCGGCCGCGAAGGAAGACGACCCGAAAACGCATTTCATCGTGCACAAGCTGTTCGAGTACTTCTGCGGCCACCCTGAGGATCTGCCCGACGAATGGCGCATCAACCCGCGCAACGAGCCCATCGAGCGGTGCGTGGCCGACTACATCGCCGGCATGACCGACCGCTATGCAATCCAGGTCTTCGAACGCTTCTACGTCCCAGGCCCGTGGGCCGTCCTGTCCTGACTTCTTGTCATCCTCGAGGCGAGGAACGAGCCGAAGGATCCGCAACTCGGGAGGAACGGATTCTTCGCAGGCTCAGAATGACAACAACGAAACTCAACCGTGGCGTGACTTGCTGCGCACGGCCATCGCGCATACCGTTCGGGTAGCCGTGAACGGCGTCACGGAAGAAGTCAAGCAACGGATCAACCTGGTCGAGCTGATTGGCCGCTCGGTCCAGCTGCGTCGTGTCGGCAATCTGTACCGTGGGCTGTGTCCATTCCATCAGGAGAAGACACCGAGCTTCTACGTCCGGCCGCAAACCAATACGTGGCGCTGCTATGGCTGCGACAAGAACGGTACTGCGTTCGACTGGCTGATGGAGCGCGAGCACCTCGATTTCGGCGAGGCGCTGCGCCAGCTTGCTCAGGAAGCGGGTGTGGCGCTGCCGACGAGGCGCGAGCCTGAGGACGAAGAGCGCCGCGCACGCCTGCACCGCATCCTGCAACAGGCGCAGACGTACTACGAGGGCCTACTGGGGGGAACTCAGGGCGCCCGAGCGCGGGAGTACATCAGCCGTCGTAACCTCACGCCCGAAACCGTGCAGGCGTTTGGGCTGGGCTATGCAGGCGCTGGCAATGGCCTCCTGCGGTATCTGGAGCAAGAGGGCTACGCCGAGCAGGAGCTGCAAGCAGCCGGTGTGATCGGCACGACCGACGATGGTCGACCGTACGATTTCTTCCGCGAGCGCGTCCTGTTTCCAATTCGTGACACGCAGGGACGCACGATCGCCTTTGGCGGGCGTTCATTAGAGGATGCTGCGACGCCCAAGTACCTCAACTCGCGCGACACGTTGCTGTTCCACAAACAGGACACGCTGTTCGCCTTCGATCTCGCGCGGAGGCCGATGATCCAGGAACGCCAGGTAGTCATCGTCGAGGGCTATATGGATGCGCTGATGGCGCACCAGCACGGCTACCGCAATGTCGTGGCGACCCTGGGCACGGCGGTTACCGATCGCCATTTGCGCCTGTTGCACCGTCAGGTGGACGAGATAGTGCTCGCGCTCGATGCCGACGCAGCTGGCCAGGCTGCCACGTGGCGTGCGCTGCAGGTCGCCGACGAGAGCCTGCGCACCGGCCTCACGCCGGTCGTCGGCCCCAATCGGCGGCAACAAAAGTTCGTGCCGGATCGTCCAACACGCTTGCGCGTGCTCGCACTGCCCGGGGCAAAAGACCCTGACGAGCTGATCAAGAGCGATCCCACCGCCTGGCCCGCGCTGGTTCGCGGTGCCATCCCGGTTATAGACTTCGTCCTGCAGCGAGTGGAGGCTCGCCACGATTTACGCACCGCCGAGGGGAAAGCGGGTGCGGCACAGGAAATAGCAGACGTGCTAGCCGGGATCGCCGGCCCAATCGAACAGGACCACTACATCCAACAAGCCGCCACTCTGTTGGGCACGGACGCTGGGGCCGTCCGCCAACTCTTGCGGCGCACACATCAGAGGGGAGCTCCACCAGCCACCGCGGCACCTGCGCCGCGGCCGGCTCAGGTCCAAGGGGACAAATACGATGACCATCTGCTTGCGCTGCTGATGCGATTGCGCGAACTACCCAATCAGCCTGCACTCTCGGACACCGAGCTCGAGTTCATGCTGCCCGAGAGCCGCGCGGTCTATCAGGCGCTCGGCGATGAGCTGCCGCCATGGCTCGAGGAATACGCCGAGCGTGCGCGGCGCGAGCTGCCTGTTGTGCGCTTGCTGCCATCCGATCGGCTGCGCGCCGATGTCGACGACACAGTCCTGGCAATCCGTGCCCGTCGCCTCGATCACGAGCGCAAGGCGCTCAGCGATGAATTGCGTAGCCAGGCCGATGGCGGCGCGGCAAATGACTTCGCTCGCCCACTCAGTCAACTAGCCCAACGCATGGGCGAACTGGATCAGCTCCCGCCGGAGCGGGAAAGGTTAGGGACCCGGTGACCACCGAGATGCACCAGACGGCTTCCCACGAGCCCGTCATCGCCTCCACGCCATCTGCCGCTACCGATGTCGCCGCGCTCCACGCCGCGTGGCTCGCCGGACCTCATCCAGCCGCCCTGGCCGAACTGGAGGTGGCCGAAGAGATCGAGCCGCCTGCTCCAACCAGCACACGCACCGAAAGCGACAGCTTTGAAGACCACGTACGCATGTACCTGCGCGAGATCGGCACGGTGCCGCTACTCACCTGGGAAGGCGAGAAACGACTCGCGCGAGCGATGGAGGCGGGTACCTACCTGGAGGTCATCCGTTCGAGCGCCGAGGTCAACGGCGGGCCCAACGTGCGGGCGATGTATCGCCAGTGCTACTTGCGTTTGCGCGACGTCTATCGCTTTGCGCTGGCCAACGTCGCGGTCGACACACCCAATCTCGAGTCAGCCCAGGCGCTGTGGCGCGCCGCGGTCCTTGCCGACATCGACCCTGAACACCTGCGCTCAATGGCCCAGATGGTCGAGTCAACACTCGAAGAGTGCGAGCGGGGCATCGTCGAGGCCTCAATCGTGTGCCACATCCTGCCCGACGACGTTTTGCGCTGGTGCGCTTCACAGGCGCACGAGGCCGACTTGCCCGAGATCGCTATCTTCGAGACGGGCTTCCTGGATCGGCATGATCCAGACGACCTTGACGAGGCGCTCGCCCAGGTCGAATACGAGTCGCACCGGGCGCGGCGCGATCTGATCGAAGCCAACCTGCGGCTCGTGGTGTCGGTGGCCAAGAAGTACGTCGGGCGCGGCATGTCGCTGCTGGACCTGATCCAGGAGGGCAACATCGGCCTGATGCGGGCCGTCGAGAAATTCGAGTTCCGCAAGGGCTACAAATTCAGCACGTACGCCACGTGGTGGATCCGGCAGGCCATTACCCGCGCGATTGCCGACCAGGCGCGGACGATTCGTATCCCCGTGCACATGGTCGAAACCATCAACAAACTGTCGCGTATTTCGCGTCGGCTGGAGCAGGACATCGGCCGCGAGCCGGCCGACGAAGAGCTGGCCGCCGAGCTCGACCTCGCCGCGGAACGTGTGCGTGAGATTCGCAAGGCTTCGCTCGAGCCGGTGTCCTTGGAGATCCCCGTCGGCTCCGAGGACGACTCGCACCTGGGCGATTTCGTGCCCGACGAAGCCTCGTTGTCACCGGCTGACGTCGCCACTCGGCAAATGCTCAAGGAACAGATGGACGATGTCCTCGACTCGCTCACCTCGCGCGAACGGCGCGTGTTGCAATTGCGCTTTGGCCTGGAGGACGGCCGCCAACGCACTCTGGAAGAAGTGGGCCGCGAGTTCGGCGTGACGCGCGAGCGCATCCGCCAGATCGAAGCCAAAGCCCTGCGCAAACTGCGCCACCCAACGCGGTCAAGGAAACTGCGCGACTACTTCGACCACTGAACACGTTGGCGAGAACACACAGCTAGGGTTGTTAGGGAAGACTTCGCTTCAGCTAGGGTTGTTAGGGAGCGCAGCGTCCCTGACCC
>DASXRR010000473.1:0-5450 GCA_036506475.1 Chloroflexota bacterium | reverse complement strand
CCCTATGAAATCGCTGGCTTAGCTTCCGAGAATGCTACAGCGCCCAGGCGTCAATATCGGCGACACGCCGGGCCGCGTGCACCTCGGCTCGGTCGAGGATGCCCTTGTCCAACAGCAGATGGAACACCTTGACGACGGGCGTCACCCCAGCGAGTGTGACCCGCGGTTCGCCAGCATCGGCACACATCAGGGCCACCGCCTGGCCATGCGCGCCGTTGCCCCACACGTAGCCCTCGACGTGCATGCGCCGCGGCTCGGCACTGATCCCTGCGCGTACAACGTCGGCGGTGCTGAGCGATGCCAGCGTGGTCAACTCAGCATCATTGACGGGCGCGCGGGCGGCGAGACGCAGCTGGCCGTCGGAAAGCTCCTCGCGATAGTCGTACGGCACCAGCGTCAGCGGCCCGAGCACGAGTGACGTGATGCTCAGGCGCTCGACCTGTTCGATGCGCCAGGTGTGGTGGTGCATACCCCATGGCTCGCTGCCGACGTACGTGAAGCCGCTCGCTTCGACCCGCCACTGTGCTTCGTTGGCCTCGTCGATTGAGAAAACGCCGCCCCGCGCGCAGTGCTCGATCGCCGCCAGCAGCTGCTCGTGCATTTCGACTTTCGGCGCGCGGAATTCAATCGTCAACACGCGCAACGGCGCACCGCTCTGAGGCGATTCACGCTGATCGGACTCGGCCACGCTGGCCGTGAACGTCAGTTCGCCGACGCGGAATTTCATGCTCTTGTCATTCTGAGCCCTTCGACTTCGCTCAGGACAGGCTCCGCGAAGAATCCGCGTCTCTTGTCATCCTGAGGCCGCAGCCGAAGGATCCGCGAGCACACACGTTCCAGCAAGCGGATCCTTCGCAGGCTCAGGATGACAAGGCCGCTGCTGGCACGGCGACCCCTTCGCCGAACTGCTGCTGGTGCAGCACCCAGTACGGGCCGCGGGCGCGCAGCAGCTGATCGTGGCGGCCACGCTCGACGATGCGGCCCGCGTCGAGCACCAGCACTTCGTCGGCGGCGCGGATCGTCGACAAGCGATGGGCGATGACCAGCGAAGTCCGCCCGGCCAACAGCTTGTACAGCGCCTGCTGGACCAGCAGCTCGGTCTGCGAGTCGATGTTCGAGGTCGCCTCGTCCAGGATCAGCACCTGGGGATCCGCCAAAACGGCGCGCGCAACAGCAATGAGCTGACGTTGGCCAAGTGAGAGGTTGGCGGCGCGTTCCATAACGGGCGTTTGATAGCCGAGCGGCATGCGCGAGATGAATTCGTGTGCATTGGCCACCTCCGCCGCGGCCACGACTTCGGCGTCCGTCGCGGTCGCGCGCGAATAGCGGATGTTGTCGGCGATCGTGCCCGAGAACAGGAAGTTGTCCTGCAGCACCAGGCCAACCGAACGCCGCAGCGAGGCAAAGGCCAGGTCGCGCAGGTCCACGCCGTCCAGCAAGATCTCGCCCTGGACAGGGTCATAGAAGCGCGCCAACAAGCTGGCCACCGTGGTTTTGCCCGCGCCAGTGTGGCCGACCAGCGCGATCATCTCGCCCGGCTCGGCATGGAAGCTCACGTCGTGCAGCACCGGCTCGCGGCCATACGAGAACGAGACGTTGCGAAACTCGATGTCGCCCAGGACGCGCTTCAGCGTGACTGGCTCCGGTCGCTCGAAGATCGTCACCTCTTCGTCGAGCAGCTCGAACACCTTCTCGGCGGCGGCCGTCGCTGCCTGGAGCTGGTTGTAGAACTGGGTCAGCGTGCGGATCGGCTGGAAGAAGCGTGTGATGTAGGCCAGGAACGCGACCAGCACGCCCAGGGTCGACTGGCCGTTGACGATCAGCCAGCCACCGTAGGCGATGACCGCCACCGTCGCGGCTGCGTTGCACAGCTCGACTACCGGCAACAGCATCGACGACAGCGTGTTGGCTTTGACGTTGGCGATGCGATTGTCGTTATTGACCTCGTCGAAGCGTTCCTGAGATGGCGCCTCGCGCGCGAATGCCTGGGTTACGCGGACACCCGCGTAGGACTCGGCGATCTCGCCGGTCAGGGTGGCGACGGTGACGCGCGTGCGGCGGTAGGCGACCTTGGCCTTCTCGGTGAAAATCCACACCGCGATGAACATCACCGGCATGACAGCGAAGGTGACGAGCGCCAGGTTGGGCGCGAGCACAACCATGACCGCGACCGTGAAGGTGAGCGTGAGGACGTCGCTGAGTGCCTGAATGATGCCGTTGCCCAACAGCTCGTTCACCGTCTGGACGTCATTGACGAGGCGCGAGACGACGACACCGCTCGGGATGCGATCGAAGTACGTGAGCGGCAGGCGCTGGATGTGGCGGAACATGTCGCCGCGCATGACCTGCAGCATGCGCTGGCCAACGCGCGTCATGACCTGGAACTGCCCCCAGTTGGTCAGGAACGAACCGGTGTACGCCACGATGGTCAGTCCGAGCAGCAGCGACATACCGCCGATGTCGCCCTGAGGCACGTGATCGTCGATCGCGATCTTGGTCAGCACCGGGCCGATCGTCATCAGCGCCGCGGAGGCCACGGTCATCACGACCACGAACAGTGCGTCGAGCTTGTACGGGCCGAGATACGCGAGCGCTCGCCGCGCGATGCGCGGGTCGTAGACGACGCCCTCCTCGTCGGCGACGTTGCTGAGGCCCATGCCGCCCGGCCCGCCGCCGCGCGGGCCGGGGCCCATGCCCATCCCGCCGCCACCGCCAGGTCCGCCGCCCATCATCATCGGCCCACGGCCTCCTCCTCGCGTGCGAGCACGAGTCCGTCGAAGCCATCTGCTGCGTCAGGCAACTGCTCGGCCTCGGCCAGCTGGCTGGCGTGAATCTCGTGGTAGACGGCACTCGTCTCGAGCAGCTCGTCGTGCGTTCCAGCATCGATCAGCCGCCCGCGCTGCATGACCAGGATCGTGTCGGCGGCGCGCACAGTCGACAGGCGATGGGCGATGACGAACGTCGTGCGCCCACGCATCAGCTCGAGCAGGGCAGCGCGAATCAGGCGCTCCGTCGCGGCGTCGACGGCTGAGGTGAACTCGTCGAGGATCAGGATGCGCGGGTCCATGAGCAACGCTCGGGCAATCGCCACCCGCTGCTTCTGTCCGCCCGACAATGTGACCCCGCGCTCGCCGACGATCGTGTCGTACCCCTTGGGCAGTCGACTGATGAACTCCTCGGCGCGCGCTGCGCTGGCCGCCCAGTCGATGTCGTCCACGGTCGCATCGGCCCGGCCGAAGCCGATGTTGTCACGAATGGTGCCCGAGAACAGCGTCGTCTCTTGCATGACGATGCCGATCTGGCGGCGCAGTGAACCGAGCTCGACGTCGCGCACATCATGTCCGTCGATGAGGACCTGGCCACCGCTGACGTCGTAGAAGCGCGGGATGAGATTGGCCACGGTCGTCTTGCCGGAGCCGGTCGCGCCGACCAGGGCGATGGTCTGGCCAGGTTCCGCGTTGAAGCTGACGTGCTGAATAACCGGCCGGCCCGGGTGGTAGGCGCACGTCACGTCCTGGAATTCGACGTGGCCCCGAATCGGCGGCAGCTCGATCGCCTCGGGTGGGCTGGACACGCTGATCGGCGTGTCCAGAACCTCGAGGACGCGCTCGGACGAAGCCGCGGCGCGCGAAGCCATCGACATCAAGAAGCCACCCTGGCGCACTGGCCCGACGATCTGCAGCAGGTAAGCGTAGAAGGCGACCAGCTCACCCAGCGTGAGCGAGCCCGTGATGACCAACAGACCACCCACCCACAGCATGCCGATCGTGCTCGCGTTGGCCATGAAGTTCAACAGTGGCGTGTTGAACGATTGCAAACGCGTCGAGTACAGATACTTCTGGTACAGCACTTCGTTCTCGCGATCGAAGCGCTCGATCTCCTGGCGCTCGTGCCCGAAAGCCTTCACGACGCGCGCGCCGGCGGCGTTGTCCTGAACGAGGGTGGCAACCTTGGCAACCTGGTCCTGAATGGCGCGGAACATCGGTCGGATCGACTGGCTGTAGTGCGCGGCACGCCAGTACAGCAGCGGCAACATCACCAGCGACAGCAGCGCCAGCTTCCAGTTCATCGCCAGCAGCGCGATCGACACACCGACGACCAGCAGCACCAGGTTGAAGATCATCAGCACGCCGCGACCCATGAAGTTCTTGAGCTGTTCGACGTCGGACATCGAGCGCGTCAGCAGATCGCCGGTCTGCGCCTGGTCGTGGAAGCTGAAACTCAACTGCTGGACGTGCGCGTAGAGCGCTCTTCTGAGCTCATAGCTGCCGCCCTGCGCGGCGGTCTCACCCAGATAGTTCTGGGCGAAGGCGCACAGACCTCTGAGCGCGCTCGCGGCGACGATGAGCACGCTGATCACGACAAGTTGTTGCGTGCTGCGTGTGGCGACGCCCTGATCGACGCCGATGCCGATCAGCCAAGGCACGGCCAGGTTGAACGCGGCGTTGCCGACGACGGCCAGGTAGCCCAGGGCCATCAACAGGCGGTAGTCGCGGTAATAGGGCAGGACGCGCAGCAGCGTCCTCACTGGAGCAACCTGTTGCTCAGCTCGCGCAGCGCGGGCAGGGCAGCCTCGAGCTTGTCGCGGTCGGCGTCGTCGAGCGTTGCCAATGCCCGGGCGACCGCCTCTTCGCGTGCGTTGCCCAGGTCCTTGAGCCACAAATCGGCCTCGGGTGTGCTGCGCAGCTGGGCCGCGCGCGCATCGTGCGGATCCGTCGTGCGCTCCAGCAGCCCGGCGCGTGCCAGCTGCTTGACCAGTGTGCTGACCGAGTTGGAGGCGATGCCGAGCTCCGAGGCGGCATCCTGGACCCTCAGCCCTGGCCGGCGTCTGACCAGACGCAGCAGCTCCGTTTCCGAGTCGGTGATGCCGAGCGCCTCGGCACGGGTGCGGTAACGCAACGCGCGATTGATGCGGCCAAAGACTTTGGCCAGCAAGGCGGAGGACGGCTCAGCGGCAACGGACATGATCTGTCTCTGACAGATATATTACGGCATTGGTCATGCTGAGCAAGCTCAGGATGACAGATCAATTTCGGCCCGCAAGTCAGCGGTGCACGTCTACCGAAAAAGTTGCGCCGCCGTGCAGTCTGGCTGTGTGGCCGCCGACGCGGTCGCGGGCAGTCATGCCCGAGGACTCGTAGACGCGGGGCGCCCAAGGTCGCCGCCGGACGGTGTTCGGCGCGGACGGTGCCGCACTATCGACGATCAGTACCGTGCCCAGCACTACGAGCAACGGAATGTGGAGTCCCCGCGCCATTGCGTTCTCCCCCGTGAGACGTGATGGCGCCCACCCTACGGGTGTGGTCCTCGGACGGCATCCGAGGAACCACTCGTTGGGGGTGCTTAACTCAGTGCGCGTGCACGTGCGCTACTCGGTTGGTTCGGGGACCGAGCTGCGCTCCACTTCGATGGTGCAATCGCTGGCCAGTGCAGCGATGGCGCCGATTGCG
>DASXRR010000472.1:0-16770 GCA_036506475.1 Chloroflexota bacterium | reverse complement strand
AACCTGCACGGTTCTTTCTTTCTGGCGCCGCTGCTGACGTTCGTGTTCCTGTCCGCGCACGCCATCGATGCCCTGCGCGCGGGCACGTGGCGCGGCCTGATTCTCGACAGTCGCACGCAGTTTCTCGTCGCCGCCGGGTTGACCCAGGTGGCGGCTTCGCTTGCCACGCCGTTCGGATTCGAGCTCTACAGATACGCACTCGCCGTCTCTTCGCATCCGTTCGTGCGCGAATACATCCTCGAGTGGATGCCGATAAGCCTCGCCACGCCTGAAGGCGTCGAATTCTTCAGCGCGCTCGGGTTGATGCTGATTGTCAAGGCGCGCTCGGCGCGCCCCGCCCGCGCGCTCGATTTCCTGCTGCTCGGGCTGTTCACGCTGATGGCACTTCAGGCCTATCGCAACGTGATTCTGTTCAGTCTTATCTGCCCGCCACTGATGGCACGCTTCCTGGCTGACCTGCGCCTGCCCCGATTCATGGCCGTGGCCGCGGCCTGGCTACGGCGCTCAGACCGTTCGCGCATGAGCCGGTTGCGCCCATTCCTGATCGCCGTCGTCGTCCTCATGTCGATGCCCTGGGCGCACGGCATGAATCCGCTCATCAAGTCGGCCGCGGTAGCAGCCGTCGACGAGGTGTACCCACAGGCTGCGGCTGCCTATCTCATGTCCCATAACTACGGTCCGCGGGTGTTGGCCGAGCATTACTGGGGCTCATACCTGGATTGGGCGCTGTGGCCGCGTTACCAACCCATGGTCGATCCGGCCATCGACAACCATTCGGTCCAGGTGTGGGTGGATTTCTTCACCATCGGACATGCCAATGTGCGCTGGGAAGAGCTCGTCGACCAGTACGGGGCTGACGTGCTGTTGCTGTCGTATTCCAACCAGACGGACCTGATTGACGCCGCCTGGTACAGCCCGCGCTGGCGGATGGTCTACGGCGATCCGCTGAGTGTCATATTCATCCGCGCCGAGGAGGTGTCCGCGTGAGCGCGCCCGAACTATCCGTTGTGATCCCGACATTCAACGAGCGTGAGGGCATCGGCGCGCTCCTGAATGCCGTTTCGACGGCGCTGGCCGCCATTCAGTGGGAGGCCGTGTTCGTCGACGATAGCAACGACGGCACCGACGAGCTGATCGCTGCGCTTGCGTCAGAGGACTCGCGGATCCGATTGCTCCATCGTGACGAGAATCGCGGCGGCCTGGCCGGCGCGGTCGTGGATGGGCTCGCGGTGGCGCGCGGCATGTATGTGTGCGTCATCGACGCCGATCTGCAGCACCCACCCGAACGCATTCCGGCCATGCTGCACGAGGCCCGCGCGTCCAATGCGGACGTCGTTGTGGCCAGTCGCTACGTGCCTGGCGGCAGCGCCAGCGGCCTCGACGGTCCGCTGCGCCAGCTGTATTCGCGCGGCCTAAAACGCCTCAGCCAGGTCGTGTTTCCGCGTCGACTGGCCAGCATCAGCGATCCGCTCGGCGGCTTCTTCTTGTTGCATCGATCCGTCGTCGAGGGCGCCGAGCTACGCCCGATCGGCTACAAGATCCTGCTCGAGATCCTCGTGCGCTGCTCGTGGCGTACTGCCCGAGAAGTTCCGTATCGGTTCATGCCGCGCCAGCACGGCGAGAGCAAAGCCGACCTGCGCCAGGGCCTGCGCTTCCTGCACCACCTGGCCAAGTTGGCCTGGGACTGCTCGCCCGCCTTCGCGCCCGCCCGCATGGCCGCGGGCGCCTGAGCCCGGTTAGTGCATACGCTCGCCCGCTTCGGCCTGGTCGGCGTTAGCGGCGCCGCGCTGAACATCGGGACGTTCTGGCTCCTGAACACGGGGGTTGGCGTGCCCGCGGTGATCGCGGCCGCCATCGCCTTCGAGCTCGCGCTGACGAGCAACTTCGCCCTGAATCAGCGCTGGACTTTCGCTGCCCGCGCGTCGTCCTGGCCCAGCGCCTTCGCCCGTTACCAGGTCGCTGCGCTTGGCGGCCTGCTCCTGCAACTGTCGACGCTCCACGCGCTGAGCGCCATGGGCTTGCCGCCCGTCGTCGCGAACGCCGTAGGTATCGCCACGGCCACGGCGTGGAACCTCACCACCAGCATGCGCTGGACCTGGCCGGCAGGCGGCACGCACCGCCAGCCGAGCGCCGCCGTCGCCTGACGGCCGCGCACGCAACATAAAAAGGGCGAAGCCAAAGGTGGCTCCGCCCTGTCTTAGATTGCGGGTGCAGGCCGCGACGTCGGCTAGGCGGCCGTTTCGAGCTCCACGCGCCAGCAGCCGCTGAGGCATTCGATGCCGCGACGAAGAGACGCGAGGCCACGCGCCTGCAGCTTCTTCACGGCGTCTTCGTTGCGGCCGACCTCGGCTGCTGTCTCGGCCAGGCTCTTACCCTCGAGAAAACGCAGCACGATTACCTGGCGCTGCTCCTCGGTCAGTCGAGCCAGGCCAACCTTGATCTGGTCGAGCGCGACAGCTTGATCGATCCCGCCAAAGACGGGGCCGGCCGTGAGCGGCGGCGCATCGTCAAGCGCGACGTGGGTCTGTCGCGGGCGGCGGCGGACCGAGTCGATCAGTCGGTTGTGCGCGATGCGAAACAGCCACGACGACAGCGGCGCACCTTGCACCTGGAAGCCCTCGATCTTCTCGAAGACTTTGGCGAAGACCTCGGACGTGAGGTCCTCAGCTTCTTCAGTATTGCCGTTCAGCCGCTGGTAGAGGTAGCCGAAGACGCGCGGCGAATAGCGCGAATACAGTTCGTCGAAGGCATCGGCCTCCTGGGCGCGAATACGTCGGACCAGGTCCTCAGCGTAAGCAACGGTCGATACAGGTCGATTGGCAACGGTCATTCTGATGTGCACCCTCAGTTCACAGCGCGTAGCACTAAGCTAACGGCGCGTTTTGGCACATCGGTGACCGGGACCCAATGCGCCGAAAGTACTGCTCAGGCCAGTCGAAGGTACGCCAAACCTTGGGCGCGCTTGATGCGTACTCCATCATCACGAGCGCACACGACGCTATGGAACCGCGCCGCATCGCTAGCTATACCCTGCTCGAACCGCTTGGGCACGGCGGGATGGCGGTTGTTTATCGTGCGCGCCAGGAGACGCTCGATCGCATCGTCGCGGTCAAGGTGCTGTCCGAGAACCTGGCCGCGTCCGAGGAGTTCCTCGAGCGCTTCCGCCGCGAGGCACGCACCGCCGCCAACATGCGGCACCCGAACGTCATCACTGTCCATGACTTCGGACAGGACGAGCGCGGCGTGCCCTATCTGGTGCTCGAGTACATCGAGGGCGCCACCCTCGCCGACCTGATGGATTTCGGCCTCGACGATGTGCGCATCCCAGGTCTGCTCGATCAGATCGCGGCCGGCCTCGACTACGCCCACAGCCGAGGCGTCATCCATCGCGACGTGAAGCCCGGCAATGTCCTGATGACCGACGACGGTCGAGCCGTTCTGGCCGACTTCGGCCTGGCCTGGATCCTCGAGGGCGCGCACCTGACGATGGTCGGCGGCGTGATCGGCACGCCTGAGTACATGAGCCCCGAGCAGGCCTCCGGCGAAGGAATCGATCACCGCACCGACGTCTACGCGTTGGGCGTGGTGCTGTTCGAGATGCTGGCCGGCGAACGGCCGTTCACCGCCGCTGAGCCGCTCGGCGTCTTGATCAAGCACCTGCAAGCGCCCGTGCCGTCGCTGCTGGAGATGCGCCCCGATCTGTCGGCCGAGGTTGACGCCGTCGTCCAGCGCGCACTCGCCAAAGACCCGAACGAGCGCTACCAGAGCGCCGGCGCCCTGGCCAGCGCTTTCCGCGACGCATTCAGCGCGCAGCAGCAGCCGGGCGGTCCGTGGACGGATCGAGCGTTTCATGCGCCCGGGCAGGTCGCACCATCGGAAGTGCCCGCCCAACAGCCGGTCGCGTCCGATGCAAGGCCCGCTGTCTCGCTTGACGATGCTGAGGCTGTCGTCTCGATCGACGACGTGGAACCGGTCGAAGCCCAGGCGGGCAGCCCGTGCCCGAGCTGCCGATCGACGATTCCCTTCGGCGCCGGCATCTGTCCGAGCTGCACCTACATGATCCCGCTCGATCAACTGCCGCGCCCGCCGACGCCACGCCGCCTTCAGCGCCGCGAGCTGGTCGTCAATTTGCTGCCGTATCGGCTGCGCTGGGATCCGTCTGGCCTGGCCGCGGCGCGCAAGCTGGCCGCCGAAGCCTTACGTCAAGCAACTGGCGATGGCTGGGAGCCCGCCAGCATCGGCGAGCCGCTCAAGCTGGTCGAGGGTCGCACCATCGCCGGCAGCGTAGTGCGCAGCGCCGTGCTTACGCTCGAACGCGTCGCCTGAGCGTCACGCGGCCGCGGCGTCGTCCGAGTCCGTCGAGCCCGCGTTGTCCTGCAATCCGAGCACGCCCGCCGTCAGCAGAATCGCCCGCGCGGCCTGGTCTCGTCCGCCGTCCTGCGCACACTTGGGGCAGGTCATGATCGTCGGGCCACGGTAGGCGCCCGCAACGACCGCGCCGCACACCGCGCACGGGTTGAACAGTCGCGTCCGTGTACTCCCGAACGGGGCTGGCGCAAATCGCGCGAGTCCGGAAGTGTCCATGTCGTCGCCGCCAATCAAGCCATCGGCGACCCGGCCGCGCAGCGCCAGCAAACGTGCGTACTGTCGTGTCGTGAATGGGAAGGGGGCCACGCCGCGTGGTCGGCGACCGAACGTATAGGGCTGGTCGTGATCGGCGCAGCCGCGACCGTCCTTGCTTCCGGGCGCGACCGGGACCTGCGAGCCGCCGCTCGATGGAACGGATGAGAAGGTGGTCATGGCTTCCTCGACGTCAACACACTAGGTCCGGTCACCTTGAGAAACGCCGAAGCGTGTCAAATTCGGCCTGAACAGCTACTGAAAGAAGCCAGGTCAGTACAGCCGGCCGCCGAGCGGTACCTCCACCCGCGGCTCGACTAGCACGACATTGCCATCCGCATCGGGCACGCCGAGCACCAGGATCTCCGAGAAGAACGAGCCGATCTGGCGCGGTGGAAAGTTGACCACCGCCAGCACCTGGCGGCCGAGGAGCTCAGACGGCATGTAGCGCTGGGTCAGCTGCGCGCTGGAGCGTTTGGCGCCGAGCTCCGGGCCGAGGTCGACCAGCAACTGGTAGGCCGGCTTGCGCGCGGCTGGAAACGGCTGTACGTCGACGACGCGGCCGACGCGAATGTCCACGCGCGCAAAGTCGTCGAACGTGATCTGAGGGCTGACACTCATCGCCGGCAATCGTAGTGTCGGGTGCTCAGGTCGCGAACTGGCGCTCGAACATGATCCATGCTGGTTCGCGACGGAACCCGAGCCGCTCGTTGATGTGCAACATCGGCTCGTTCGTCGTGTCGTTCTGGGTCGCGATCGCAGCGAACCCATGCGCCTGGGCGAACTCGATTGTGCGCACCTTGAGCGCCAGGGCGATACCGCGGCCCTGGTAGTCCGGATCGACGCCCGTAAAACCCTGATCGAGCACGTCCGGCTGCCACGCACTGCGCTGCAGGCGGCTGATGCCCACGACACGCTCGCCGTCCAGTGCGAGAAACGCCGCATCAGGGATCATCTCGGCAGACAGCAGCTCGTTCTTCAGAAACTGCTCGAATGACATGCTCGTACCTGGCTCGAAGCCCGGCTCGGTCTGGATCGCGCGCATCTCGAGCTCATAGACAGCGCGCAGCAGGTCGTCGCCACGCCGTTCGCGTTCCGCTGTCAACGTACTGACCATGAGCCCCTGTTGCTCGAGTCGCTGGCGAGCATGGTTGAGACGATCGAGGTCGACCTCGCCGAGCGCGAGCCGTGACTGCCAGCGACGGCGCAGCTCCGTGAAGCCGCGCCGTTCGAGGAACTCGATCGCGCGCGCTCGGCCCTCGCGCGTACCGGCCTCGACCATGATCGGGTCCCACGCGGCCAGCGTCGCGGCGAGGCGGTCGTACAAAGCCGCTCCGATGCCCTGCCCCTGAAACGGCGGATCGACTTCGATGCGCATGCTGAATTTGCGGGGGTGATACGCCCACCAACGATGGCCGACCTGGCCCCAACCCACCACCTGGCCAGCACGTTCCGCAACCAGGCGCACGCGCAGGAGCTTCGGGTCGAAGTTGGTGTCGCGCGCGCGGAGCCATTCCGCGCCACGAGCACTGTCGGGATCGATCGCGAAGCCGATGCTCGCGAAGCGCTCGTAATCGCGCGACTCGAACGGTCTGATCATCTACCGAAAGAGATCAGCAGCCGCGGGCCGAATGAGCTCGGCGGCCGAGCCCTGGCCGAGTGCGCGCGCCAAGCCGCGCACGATGGCCACGGGCACGCCGTCGACTTTGCCCATGACCAGCTCGGCGGCACCGGCGAGCTCGTCGGCGGTCGCGAGCATGGTCACGCGCAGCTCGTAGCCAGTCGGATCGACCTGACCTTCGAAGTGGCGCAGCGCCTCCACGCCTGAGACGCCGATGGCGACGTTTGTCTGGCCCTCGCGCCACGCGCGCCCGAAGGTGTCGGAGATGATCACGCCGAGCCGCGCCCCGCTGGCTGCCTCGAGCGCCGCGCGCACACGCGCCGCGGACGCATCGGGGTCCGCCGGCAGCAGCGTCGCCTGGTCATTGCCGACGTTGGAGACATCCACGCCCGCGTTCGCACAGATCAGTCCGTGGCTGGTCTCGCTGATGATCACGCCGCGTTCCATACGCACGATGCGGCGGCTTTCGCGCAGCACCAGCTCGACCACCCGGGCGTCCTTGGCCCAGCGCTCCGCCCAGTCGCGCGCCAGCGGCGACGGCTCGACCGTGGCCAGGTCGACCAGGCAGCCCTCGGCCTTGGAGACTACCTTCTGCGTGATCACCACAACGTCGCCGTCGGCGAGCCGTTCGCCACTCGCCGCGAGCGCCGCCGAAATCGCCGCGGCCAGGTCCGTGCCTGGTACGACCTCGCCCAGGCCGGTGACCGGCCACAGCTCAATCATCGCGTGGCGGTTGCGGCACCAGTCATGTCGAGCAGCACCGTGCGCTCCACGCCCGGACGGACCAGTCCGCGCCAGGCGATCAGGCGCTCGGGCACCAGACGCAACAGCACGCGCTGTAGGCCAGGCCGGCCAGCCAGCAGGCGCGCGGCATCCAGGCGGGCATAGCGTGCCGCCAGGCGGCCCTCTACCGTGCGCCACTGCGCGGCGTCGGCATCGTCGACCGGCAGCATCGGACCTCGAGCCAGGACACGGCGCAGTGGCGCGGTCGACTCGCTGACGGCAAGCGACACCCGCGGATTGCGTCGCACGTGCTCGGCCCACTCAGCACCCGGCGACGGCACGAGCCAGAACGCGGCGCCGTCCCAGTCGTACCACAGCGGCACGCTCGCCGGGTAGCCGTCGCGCGACAGATACGACAGACTCGCGACCAGCGCCTGGCTCAAGAACGCATCGAGCTCGCTCGGTTGAATGGGACCCGATGGACCCCATGCGGAATCACCGCCAGCGATGGCCCGTAAAGTCTGGCGGGCAGGGCTGCCGGCGGAACCGCGCAGGCGTGGCGCGGGGCCGACCACGCCGAGGACGGCGCGCTCGTCGAGACTCGCCGCGAGCATCCAGACGCCTGATTCGAGCTCGCCCTCGACGACGTCGCCGTCGGCGTGGCGCGCCCAGCCAGCGGGCAGTCGCAGCCCGAGCGGCGGGACATAGCGCAGGGCGTGCTGGCCCTCACGCGCCGCGGCCAACGCCAGGCCGTCACCCTGTTGGATCCACAGCAGGACCGTCTCGCCATGCTGCTCGACCAGGTCGGCGGCGAGGGCGTCGAAGGCCTGCAGCGGCTCGAGGCGCTGGGCTGCCGCGGTGCCCAGCGCGACCAACCCTGGGCCAGGCGCGTACCGACCGTCGCGCGCCGAGCGACTCACCAGGCCGGCCGAACGGAGCGTGGTCAAGATGGCCAGCAGCGAGCTCGGTCCGACCTCGAGTGCCCGGCTCAAAGCGCTCAGTGACAATGGCTTTTGCGCCGCGGCAAGATGCTCCAGCGCCTGGACGGCACGGGCGACCGCGGGCACGTGCTCCTGGTAAGTCGGTCGGGGCATCTTTCAGAGTGCAGCATACCGCTGCTGCGGACTGAAGCGGTAAGCTCGCGGCGCACTGCGCCGTACACTTCGGCTTGACACTTATCCCCCACAACCAGGCGACGCTCGCGCTCAGAAAGTCGGACGCTCCCATGATCAAGCTTGGCATTGACGCCCAGCCCGCTTCTCGTACCGCCCAGGTCGTGCAGCTGCTCGAGGCCGACGTCGAGGTTCAGACCCTGTGGTACATGGCCAATCGCACCTCGCGCCGCGCCGCGGTCAACGATCACGGGCCCGTTCACGTGCGCACCTCGATGCACCACGCCGATACGCTCCTGCGCCTGCTGATGGAGGCCGGCATCCAGCCTAACTGCGTCACCGACCACGGCATGTCCGAGGACGACGCGCGCGCCGTAGTCCTGCTCGGGATCGCGCTGCACGATGTTGGCATGTCGATCCATCGCGATCGACACGAGCTCTTGAGCGTGCCCATCGCGCTCGACTGGATGCGCCGCAAGCTCAGTCCCCCCTATGCCGAGCCGCAGCTGACCGTAGTCGTGTCCGAGGTCGGCCACGCCATCCTCGCCCATAACGTCAACGAGCGCTGCCTGACGCTCGAGGCGGGCATCGTCAAAGTGGCAGACGCACTCGACATGACCAAGGGCCGCTCGCGAAAGGCTATTACGGCGGGCAAGATTGACATTCACTCGATCTCCGCGGCCGCCGTCGAGGCGGTGCGGGTGACCCGCGGGCAGAACAAGCCCGTGCGCGTCGAAGTGGACATCAACAACCCGGCCGCGGTCTTCCACCTCAACGAGGTCTTTCGACAGAAACTCGAACACAGCAGCATTCGCGACTTCGTCGAGGTACCGAAGCTCGACGAGCTGCTCGACTCGCTGCGCGAGCTGGGCACCAGCGCGGACCCGCAGCGTGACGCTGAGGCGGCGGCGACGACGGCGACCAACGGTCGCGAGGACGGGCGTGGCGTGGGCGAGCCGATTGGCATCGGGCGTGGTCGAGTCCCAACCACCATCGCCTGAGCTGGCCGTTCACGGCCACGACCATGACCACGAGCATGTGCACGAGCACGAGCACGAGCACGAGCACGGCGACGGAATGTGGCAAAAGCTGCAGCATCTGTTTGCGCCGCACAGTCACGACGCCGCCGACAGCGTCGATGACGCCCTCGCTGGCTCTAACGAGGGGATCAAAGCAGTGCGCTGGTCCTTGCTCGGACTCGGCGCGACGGCGATCCTGCAATTGTTCGTGGCCATGGCCAGCGGCTCGGTGGCGGTCCTGGCCGACACGATCCACAACTTCGCCGACGCCTCCACGGCCATCCCGTTGTGGCTGGCGTTCTGGGTCAGCCGTCGCTCGCCCAACCCTCGCTACACCTACGGCTACGGACGCGCCGAGGATCTCGCCGGCGTCTTCGTGCTGCTGATGATCGTCGGCTCGGCCGTCGTCGCGGCGTACGAGTCAGTGCAGAAGCTGCTCGACCCGACGCCGATCGAGCATCTGGGCTGGGTCGCCGCCGCGGGACTACTCGGCTTCCTCGGCAACGAGGTCGTTGCCCAGTACCGCATCCGCACCGGTCAGCGCATCGGCAGCGCAGCGCTCGTCGCCGACGGCCATCACGCGCGTACCGATGGGCTCACCTCGCTCGCCGTGCTGCTTGGCGCCGGCGGCGTGTGGGTTGGCTTCCCGCGCGCTGACCCGATCGTCGGCTTGCTGATCACGCTGGCCATCCTGTTCGTGCTCAAGGACGCCACGCTGCAGATGTGGCGTCGCCTGATGGACGCGGTCGACCCGGACCTGACGCGGCGCGCCGCGGCGGCGGCGGCGGGCGCGGCCGGCGTTCAGCGCGTGAGCGAGGTGCGCGCACGATGGATCGGACACACCATTCATGCCGAGGCGCTCATCGTCGCCGACTGCGAGGTCAGCTTGCGCGACGCGCATGAGATTGCCGAGGACGCTCGGCACCGCATGCTGCACGCGGTGCCCAAGCTGACCAGCGTGACGGTGCACGTCGACCCGTGCGAGCACGACGGAGGCGACTCGCACGCCGCCGTAGCGCACCACGACCGATCGCACCTGGACTGACAGCCAACGCGAGAAGGCGCCTCTGGCGTCCGCGCGACCGCCGGCGGCAGACCACTTGACCGGTGGGCAAAAAGGCGTAGGCTAGAGGCTGGCTCGCGCAGCAGGGGTTGATGCGTGGGTTGGGGAAATGGGCATGCAGCCCGAGGTGGGGGAATGTGGCTACGCATCGTTGTCATTGTGGTTGCCCTTGGGCTGTGCGCGGCCAAGGCGGAGACAGGTCTCGCTCAGCGCCAGGACATCCTCGATTCGAGTCTGGTCGTGCGCTTTCTGGATGCCGCGTACGGCGAAGCGGTGTGGATCACAACGCCGAATATCGATCCGGAGCGGCGCGCGACCATTCTCATCAACTGCGGACCGCCAGGTTTCGGCGGTCGACTCGCGCTGCAACTACAGACGGCGAAAGTGACCCGTATCGACAGCTTGATTCTGAGCGGCGCTGGCGATGAATTGATCGGCGGATGCGCTGACCTGCTGCAACAAATACCGATTCGCGAAATCCGCTGGACGGGCCAGCGCGGTGAAACGGCAGCGTGGGATGCCCTGGACGCCCTGTTCACTGCGCAGAAGTGGGAGCTGGTCCGAATGGCTCAACCGGACGTCCTGTACTGGGGCGACAATGTCCAGGCGGTTGTTCTGAATCCGCCGCTGTTCAACGACTGGCGACCCGATCCAGACAAAAGCCTGGCGCTCGAGATCGACTATGCACGCTGGGGCATCCTGTACGGCGGGGACATCCACGGTCGGGGTGAGGACCAGGTCAAGCCATGGCTGGGCTGGAGTCAAGCGGCAATCCAGGTCCTCAAAGTCGCGGACCATGGCTCCCGAACTGGATCGAGCAGCGACTTCCTGAAGGCAGTCTTCGCAACCGGCGTTCCGCTCATGTCGAAGTATGCGGTGGTCACCAATGGCAACGTACCCGGATCGATCGATGTCGACCGACGAGTCGTCGACGACCTGCAGAGCGTCGGCGCGGAAGTGGTGACCACCGCCGAACACGGGACGATCACCATCGTCGTCCACCCGGATTTTGGTCCCCGCTATGTCTCGGAACGTTGAGTTGAGCGTGCCATGAGCAATCTCACGTCGAACAGGTTTGTGCAGCGTGCGAAAGAACTGGGCGAGGTGTACGGCGCCATCTCGTTCGTCGTTCTGCAGGTCAGCGGCGTAGCTGCCGCGTTGGGCTTCGCTGGGGAGGCGGAAACGGAGGAGTTCAGGTTCGCGGCGCTGGTGATGCTCTTTCTCGGGTTCATCGACGTCATGGTGCTGGCAGTCTTCTTCTTACCCGTCATGCGCACGGTCCGCCGACATTCGTGGAAGGCTGGCCTGGCACTCATCGTCATCACCCTCGGGCTCGGCGCCGGTGCATACCGGTCCACGTACGAAGCACGAGCCGTGGACCAGCTCGTGCTCGGGGAAAAGCCAACGCTGCAACACATCGCGTTCGATGCCGATGGCACGCTCATGGCCGCGGAGTTCAACTACGGACTGCGGGTTCGGGCACTCGCCTCGAAGCAAGAATGGCAACTCGACGATTGGACCGGAGTTTCGAACGATCGACTCATGTTGCGCTCCAATCCACCACAACTGATTGTCACCCGCCTGACCGAAGGCGATTATCGCCAGGCGACGATCTGGACTTGGCCACTCGGTGGCACGCAAGTCAAACAGGAGTATCAGCTCGGCCCAAGCTCCAATAAGGACAAAGATCTGGACTGCGTGCCGCAGGATTGGGCGCCCCTCGAGCAGGCAGGGTTGCTGGCGATCGCGTACGCCTGCTCGACCGTGGTCGTGCCCCAACAGGCTGGCGGGTTTGTCGAGATTGTGCAGCTCGTCAACAACGGGCCGCCACCGTCACCGAGACGAATGCCACCGCCAGGCGTAGATCAACCGGATGTGCCGGGCGGCACCAGCTGCATGCCGCGCCGAGTGGACTTCCACGAGCGCAACGGATTTGTTATCGGTGTCTACGACTGCATCAGCGACAAGAAGCGCACCTATCACGTGAAGCGCTGGACGTACGAAAACGGCGAATACGCATCGTGGTCGCCACTCCTGGACAAGACGGAGAAGTGGACGTTGCTTGGACTGCAACAAGGGCCTGGAGGCGTACCACGCATCGCCGCGGCGCGTGGCTCGCGTGTGGAACTGTGGTTGCCAGACGACACGCAGTCGGAGCTCCTGTCCTGGCTCAAGTACGACTCGGTCTACGCATTTGCACCGCAGAACGTAGCGCTCAGTCCAGATGGCAAGTGGGCAGCCGACATGGAGGTGTCCCGCGCGCAGACTGGGCCTTCGCGGAGCATCGCGATTCAACAATTCGGGGTGTGGTTTGCCGGGCAGATCCGGACCGCACCCTTCGATCCGCTCTGGCAGAAACTCCTGAAAACCAAAGAGAGCCCCGCGGCCAGCCCGGCATGACCAGTTCCTCCACTGGAGCGTCCGCCTCCAATCACGGCTCGGGCGAGCTCGACTCAGGTACGAGGCGCGGCAGAGGCCACGGACTTCAGTGCGCGCAGCTCGGGGACCGCGATGGAGCGCAGCTCGCGGCCGGTCGTGGCGTCCAGGACGCTCACGCGACCCTCGAGTCCGAGATACAGGCGCTGACCGTCGGGGCTCACGGCGAGACCATTCATGGAGGCAGCCACCGGCCAGCGGCTGCGCACCGCCAGCGACGCGCCATCCAGGGCAAGCAGCTCCGAGCCGCCAGCGACGTACAGTGTCGAACCATCCGGGCTGTAGTGAGCCGAGGCCAGGCCGCGGTCAGCCCACGCATCGGGCGTGCCGGGCACGTTCAGGGTGACGTCCAGGGTGTTCGTGGAGATAGCTGCCAGCGCGCCACTGGTGCGGTCGACCACCGTCACGCGCGCGCCATCGGGTGAGATCGCAAGCGCTTGCGCTGACGCCGGACCGACGCCAAACGGCAGCGGCAGGTCGACGCAGTACGCCCAGCCTTCGTTGAGTGAGAGAACGTGGACGAAGGCGTGCACATCGCCGCGCGCCGTGCCCAGGCCGGCTGCCAGGTCACGTCCGTGCAGGTGGTCAGGCTGATGGGTGTACAGGGTGTACAGCCGACTTGCATCTGGCGCGGCGACCTGCTGCCGTCCCTGGCCGCGCATAGTCTCCTCGTTTGGGATCGGCACCCTCTTGAAGCGATCGACCAGCGGCACAACCGCGCCTGAGGTCAACTCGACCTGGCGGACACGGTAGCGATCGGGTGCCAGCGGCGGCAGGTATTCGAGGACGAACAGACTGCGATCGTCGCTCGAGAAGGCTTCCGGCTCGAAATTGCCATCGAGGTCGAGCTCTCGTGGCGCGACCACTCCGGAGGGGTCGGCAATAGTGATGCGCGTGCGAGCTCGGGCGGCGGGCAGCCACGGATTGGCGCCTCCGTCGCGTGGCTCGGCGAGCGCCAGGCGCAGGCCCGAGGTGGAGACCACTGCCGGCGCAAGGCCGTCCGGCAGCGGGAGCACCGCAATCGGGCCGCCGGACGCCGCATCGAGCACCGCCACGGTGTGGTCGCGGACCGCAAACAGTCGGGCGAGGTCCGTCGACGGGACCGCTGAGCGGGCAGTGAACAGCACGCGCCTCGCGGCGGGATCGACCACCTGCAGGCCGGTGTCGGTTGCCAGCAGCAGGCGCTCCTGGGAGCCAGCAATTGGCTGAGTCAACGGGCGGACGCAGGCTACGACGATCAGGGCGGGCAGCAGCCACAACAGACGACGCATAGACTCAGCTACACCGCTCGTCCTTCGATGGTTCCATACGCTCTGGGCTACGATCTCAGATGTGACGATTACCGGTGCCCACTCGATCATCTACTCGCAGGACGCGGAGCGCACACGCGCGTTTTTCAAGGACGTCCTCAACTTTCCGTCGGTCGATGTTGGTGACGGCTGGCTCATCTTCAAACTGCCGCCCGGCGAGCTGGCGAGCCATCCCGAGGAGACCGGCGGGCGACACGAGCTGTACTTGATGTGCGATGACGTCAATGCCACCGTGGCCGAGCTGAAAGCGAAGGGCGTGGAGTTTACGGCCGACGTCAGCGACCAGGGCTGGGGCTTGCTGACGAGCTTGCGCGTGCCAGGCGGCGGGGAACTCGGGCTGTACCAGCCGCGCCACCCGGTCGCCTACAACCTCTAGTGCCGGCGGGCGCGGGTCTCCCGTTCGATTGTCATCCTGAGGTCGCAGCCGAAGAGCCTGTCCTGAGCGGAGCGAAGGAATCCGCTTGCCGGAACGTGTGTGCTCGCGGATCCTTCGCAAGCTCAGGATGACAATCGGCAGAGTTGCGCCCTGTGGTACTAGGCGTTCGGCCGAAAAGGCCTCGAGCGCACTCGCTGCCGCACTCTAGGCAGCGACGGGCGCTTCGGCGCGCGGGGCGCTCGGGCGTTCGTCGGGTGGTGCCGTTTGTTCTGGCTTGCCGCCGGGTAGCAACGCGGCGATCACCACGCTCAGCGCAGCGACGAGCGCGAACAGGACATAGACCGAGTGCAAGGCGCCGATCAATGCGCCCTGGAGCACCTCGAGCTGGGCAGGCTGCAGCGTGGCGCGAACGCTTGGCGACAGCACATCGTTCGGGTTCACGCCGGCCCCGGCTGCGCTGGCCACGCCCGCCGAGAAAATCGCGCCGGCGACCGAGACGCCGATCGTACCACCGATGCTCCGCGCGAACTGATTGGCCGATGTCACCACGCCGCGCTGATCCCAGCCGACCGCGTTCTGCGCGGCGATGATGAACACCAGCGAAGAGAATCCGAAGCCCGCGCCGGTCACGAACTGGACGACCGTCGGGTACCACAGCCCGGCATCGGCGGGCATCTGCCACAGCATCGCGAAGCCGAGCACCAGCAGCACGGCGCCGACGATGCACGGCGTCCGCCAGCCCCACCTGAGGATGAGGCGGCCGCTGAGAGCCGAGGTCAACGGCCAGCCGATCGAGGCTCCCGCCATAACGAAGCCGGCGATGGTCGGCGTGGCGCCCATCACCCCCTGGACAAACGGCGGCACGAATGTGCTCTGGCCAAACAGCAGGCAGCCCAGCAGCAGTCCGCCGAGCGTGCTGAAGCCGATCACGCGCTGCGTGAACAGATGCAGGGGCACGAGCGGCTCTGGTGCTCGGCGCTCCTGCCACACAAACGCGGGCAGGAGCAGCGCCGCCACGGCGTACAGGATGACGAGCTGGTTTTGCAGGCCGACCAACAGGGCGACCACGGCGCCCGACAGGAGCAGTGCGCCGGCGAAGTCGATGCGATGACGCTTGTGTTCGATGTGCTCGTGCAGGAAGCTCGCGAGCAGCGCGATGGTCAGAATGCACAGTGGGGTGTTGACGTAGAACACCCAGCGCCAGCTGGCGTGCTCGGTGAAGAAGCCACCAATTGCTGGGCCGAGCAGGCCCGAGACACCCCACACGGTGCTGAACAGGCCGGTGATGCGGGCACGCTCTTCGAGTGCGTAGACGTCGCCGAGGATAGTCTGGGTAATCGGCAGCATGCCGCCCGCGCCGACGCCTTGCAGCAGCCTGAAGGCAATGAGCTGCTCCATGGATTGCGCTTGGCCGCACAACATGCTGGCCAGCATGAAGAGGGTGGTCGCCACGAGGAAGACGGGCTTGCGCCCGTACAGATCGGCCAGCTTGCCGTAGATCGGCACCGTGACCGTGCTCGTTAAGAGGTAGGCGCTGAACACCCACGCATACAGATGAATGCCGCCGATCTGACCGATCACCGTGGGCATGGCGGTCGAAATGACCGCCGTATCGAGGCTCACCAGAAACGTCGATACGAACAGCGCAATAGTGACCAACCGCCGAGCCGACATCGTCCCAAGACCTTAGCGGTTTAGCCCCAAACCGCGTCGCACCGCGGGCTCGCGGCACCCGGCAATGGCGGAGTGCGGCACGCGTGTGGTCCAATCGCTAGCTTCAAGGAGGGCGAGTGCGACTCTCAGTACTGGCTCTTGTGGTGCTCGGGTTGGTGATGGTGCCTGGGGCGAGCGCGGCGCCGCGCAGCGAGCCTGACCTGGTGCAGGTGTTCTTCTCGCGCAACCCCGAGTCGTTGAACGACTTCGCCGCCGTGTTTCCGATCGAGCGCTTCGTGTTGGGCGGGCCGGATCTGATCGAGCAGACCGTGGCCGCCTTGATCGCTGGCCCGACGCCGGCAGAGCAAGCAATGGGCTACTTCAGCGATTTCAGCGCCATCCAGGTTGGCGCCTCAACCTGCAAAGCGCAGGACTTCACCCTGATCCGTGCGGGCGGAACGGTCACCTTGCAGCTATGCCGCGCAACGTCGTCCGCGGGCATCGGCCAGGACGCCCGCGCTCAAAACGAGATTAACGCCACCGTGATGCAGTTTCCAGGCATCACGCGGGTGATCGTGCTCACGTCAGCCGGGCACTGCCTGTTCGACGAGAGCGGAATGGATCTCTGCCTGGCCCCCTAGTACCACGGGGCGCAACTCTGCCGGTTGTCATCCTGAGCTTGCGAAGGATCCGCGAGCCGATTGTCATCCTGAGCTTGCGAAGGATCCGCGAGCCGATTGTCATCCTGAGCTTGCGAAGGATCCGCGAGCCGATTGTCATCCTGAGCTTGCGAAGGATCCGCGAGCACACACGTTCCGGCAAGCGGATCCTTCGGCT
>DASXRR010000471.1:0-16363 GCA_036506475.1 Chloroflexota bacterium | reverse complement strand
GGTTGACAAGAGTCCGTGCGGACTCGTTAACACCGCCGGGCGACGCTGCCTGACAGTTGGACGCCGCTGTGTCGAGGCTTAGACGGCCCCTGGCGTGCTTTGGTTGCACCCCGGCATGACTGCCTATGGTTTCATGCCGGCATTGCCAAAATAAAAGTCGGGCTTGAGAATGTCAAGCCCGACTTTCTATTTGCTTCGGGTCTACGCTGTGCCTAGCAGGAGGCGCCCGCGGCGAACGTCACGGGCACCAGATTCGAGTCGCCGCCGTTGTTGCTCACGAAGACCGTGTTGTTGGTCGTGCTGACGATGGCGCCCGAGTTCACCGCGGGCATCGTCACCCGAATCTGTCGATCCGACCCGGTGCCGACCTGCGAGAGCGGCGTCGTGCGCGTGGTGCCGGTGCCTGAGTTCGTGCTCGTAACCCACGCCTGTGTGGCAAAGGAGCTTGGTGGCGATCCGAAATTACTACCGTTGATCGTGACCACCTGACCACACGAGAGATTGTTATCTGGGACGACACTCGACACGGTCGGCAATGGAATGGGCGTCGGCGTTGCGGTAGCAGTTGCCGTACCCGGAGTGTTCGTTGGGATCGGCGTTGCCGTGGGCGTGGGCGTCGCGCCCAAAGGCGCAAAAGTATTGAAGCCGCTCGTAATACATGGCCTGAGCCCATCGGCATAGAAGGTCCACTGGTGGAAGGCCTCCACGGCCGGCACGACGGTCCACGTCCAGACGAAGCCAAGCGGGCCCAGGCGCTCCGTCGGCTGGCCCGCGTCGAGCGGTCCGACCAGACGAATGAAGCGCACGTCGTGATGGCGGCGCGAGGTCACGGCCAGTTCGACGTGGGTGCCGAGGTTGGGCCGCCGCGGGATGAACCACATTTGCTCGTCGCCCAGGCAGCCTTCGTTGGTGACTGGGATGTCACTAACCGACGGCGCGACGGCCGTCGTAGGCGTGGGCACGCCCGCTTGTACCGTGGACGTCGCGGCCACGGCGGTCTGGGTCATCGCGATCTGGGTGCCCTGTAGCGCGATCTGCGTCGCGGTGATGGCCGTTGCCGTGTTGGCGACCGCGGTGGCCGTTTCGGCGACGCCGGGCGGCAGCGTTGGATTGGGCATTGCCTGGCCGGCCACATTCAGCGTGTCCGCGCGGAAAGCCTGGGCGAGCGAGGTATCGGGCAGCTCGTTCGGCCGCGCCAAGCCGAGTGGCCGGCTGGGCATGAACTGGGCGTAGAACGGCGACCCCAGCACCTCTGGGCCGAGATCGGGCGCCAGGTTGAGGCCGACCATGATGCGCTTGAACCAGTCACCTACGAGCAGCCCTTGCGTCAGGCCGGTCGCGCGCGAGAAGTGCATGATGCCGCGCTCGAAGCGCTGGTAGACGAAGTCGTTGTTCAGCGGGTCCTGTGTGGGTAGGCTCGTCGGCAAACCCCACAGGTCGAGCGCCATGGCGGCGATCACGGACGGATCGCACGGCTCGTTGGCAAAGGTGTCGGAGCACTTGACCGATTCGAGGAACGTCGTCTGGAAGTTGACCGGCTGGCCGTTCCACTCGTCGGGGACGTACGCGCTGGTGAAGCCGAGCGCTTCGTTAACGTAGTCCGGGCTGGTCTTCTGAGGCGCCGCGGCGCGCAGCTCCGGGTCGTCCGGCGGCAGACTCAGGCCGTCCATGCGCGTGATCGGCAGGGTCGTCGGATCGAGGAAGGTGACTGCGCCGACCGAGCCGTCCTCTTTCAGCTCGAGCACCTGGCGCTGGAAGATCTGGACGCGATGGCCGAGCAGTGGGAAATCGTTCGAGACCGGGAAGCCCATCGTGCGCACGCCGCCGTAGCGTTGGAAGTACGCCAGCATTGCTGGCGACGCAATGCGGTAGCCGGTCGCTGGGAAGAAGCTCGGGTCCTGGCCGAGGGTTTGGCCGCCCTGACCACCCTGGTTCTGGCCGGTGGCGAGGCCCTGGCCCAGGCCCTGGGCGGTGACCATGCTCGAGTGTGTCAGGACGCTGCCGACGACCAGCGCGGCCAGCACGGCAAGAATCAGCGTCCAGTTGCCGATACCGTGCACGGTGCGCCACAGCCGGCTGCCCCCCGCATGCAGTGGCCTCATCGGTCAGTGCACCTCCACCATCTCAAGAGTGACCAGAGTACTACGGACGAGTGGGTAGTGGTTAGTGGTTAGTGGGGCGATTCGCCAGAGAGGCTCCGCTGCCGTCACCGCACGCGCCAAAGCGGCCGAAGCCGACGTGACTCGTGATCACTGACCGCTAGTCGCTAACCACTAATCACTGACCACTAGTCACTAACCACTAACCACTAACCACTAAAAGGAAGTGGCATGTGTGGGATTGCCCAGGCGGGCGGTTTCGGCGGGGACGCTTGGCGCCGAGACGATCTTGTAGCCGAAGCCTCTGACCGAGACGATCTGCGGCGCAAGCGGACTGGCCTGGCTGAGCTTGACCCGCAAGCGACCGATGTGCACGTCGATGGTGCGGCTGGTACCCGTATCGGGGTCGCCCCACACCAACTTGGCCAGTGTGTCGCGCGGGACCACCTGATCGGGGCGCGCAGCGAGCACAGACAGCAGGCGGTATTCGGTCGGCGTGAGCTGTAGCAACTGGCCGGCGAGCGTGACCTGATGCGGCGAGGGATCGATGAACAGCTCGCCGATGCGAATCGGCTGTCGCTGCGGGGCGGGGTCGCCGGCGCGGTGAACGGCCGCGCGACGCAAGAGCACTTCGACGCGCGCCAGCAGGTCGTACACGTCGAAGGGCTTGGCGATGAAGTCGTCCGCGCCCAGCTTCAACGACAGGAATTCATCGCGCCGCCGTTGCGTGCCGCTGCAGACGAGAATCGGACACTCCACCAACTGCTTCAAAACGCTGCATAAGACCAGGCCGTCCTCGTCGGGCAGCACCAGGTCGAGGATGATCAGGTTGGGTTGGATCTGCTCGGTCAGCGCGCGCGCGACCGCGCCAGTCGACGCCTCACGCACCACGTAACCCGCCGACTCGAGCACATCGGACAGCATGTAGGCGATTGCCGCGTCGTCCTCGACCAGGAGGATCGTGGCCCGCAGCCGCAATTCGGCGCCAGAGTCGAGCATGGGCGTGTTCTTAGCCACGGTGTGGCTGTGGTCCTCTCGTGCAGGAGTGACCACGCCATGGTAGACGCGACATGCTCCGCAGTGATGTCAGGGTGCCGCGTCGCTGGTGACATGACGGCAGCGATCCGTTGCGCAAACGCTGGCGCGTGAACAGAGCCCGTTGGATCGGGCCTGTTCGAACGCTGTTTCGATTCTTGTTCACCCCGACTCCTAGAACCTCCTCCAGAGGCGCGCGGTGCGCCGGCCACGGGCGCGGTAACCATCACATGGCAGGGGTCCTTCGGTGGTTGAGGATTGATTGGGATTCGGGTGAGTTCTGGGTGCGCCTGGCCTGCCCTTGACGAGCGGCCCGAACGCTCTTATCTTCCTGCCGCCAACATTCCGGTAGGCTGCTGCAAATCGCAGCATATATATAGGTAGAGGAGACCAAACGTGCCGGACGAGCCCGCACCCGCGGCAGGGTTGGTCGCCGGTTCCGGTTTCGCTCTGCCCAGGCAGTCCTGGGTCGAGGATGCCGCGCTGGTGGACGGCTTCGGCAGCGGCGTGGCCGCGGAAGCGCTGGCCTCCGAGGAAGCCCGCCACCGCGCACTGCTGGCTGCGATCCGCACGCCGATTGTCTCGACCACCCTGGACGGGCGCATCACCGGCTTCAACGGCGCCGCCGTCGCGCTGCTCGGCAGCCCGGCTCGACTCTATGGCCGACCCATCCGTGAAGTGCTGCCGTTCGCGCACGATCCTCGTGACCCGAGTGGCGCCGAGATGCTCGGCCGGCTCGCCGACGCCACCGGGCGCACCGTCGACCTCGAGGTCAGCCGCACGCTGCTGCACGACAGCCCCGAGCGCGGCTCAGCCGTCTATGTCGTCCACGATATTTCGCGGCATGCCGAGGTCAATCGTCTGCGCGAGCAGCTGCTGTACAACGTCGCCCACGAGCTGCGCGGGCCGTTGATGGTGCTCGACAACGCGCTCGAGATCCTGGACACCGAGTACGAGGCGCTAACGGCCCAGGAATTCGTCCAGGTGCTGGGCAGTGCCCGCCGCACCTCGAGCCGCATTCGGACGCTGATGGAGGACCTGCTCAGCGCGGGCAGCATCCAATCCGGGCACTTCGTTGTAGCGCCGCGGCCGACCGTTCTGAAAGCAATCGTCGACGATGCGGTCGAGATCGCGCGGCCATCGATCGAGGCGCGCCAACAGTCGCTCAAGCTCAGTCTGCCCGCGTCGGGGCGGACCGTACTGGCCGATCGACGCTACGCGCGCCAGGTGCTGTCCAACCTGCTGGTCAACGCGTCGAAGTACAGTCCCGAAGAGTCAGTGATCCGCGTTATCGCTAAGCCGACGGGTAACATGATGCGCATCGCTGTAGAGGACCAGGGACCGGGCATCGCACCCGAGCAACAAGCTGGTCTGTTCGAACGTTTCTACCGTGTGCGCGCCGATACCGATGCCCCGGGCGTCGGCCTCGGTCTGGCCATTGCCAAAGGCATCGTCGAAGCGCACGGTGGCAGCATCGGCATCGAAACCGACGTCGGCACAGGCACGCGGGTGTGGTTCACCTTGCCCGCGGCCAGGAGAAGTAGTGCGGATCCTGCTCGTCGATGACGATCGCGAGCTGATCGACCTGCTGGCCTTCGCGCTCAAGCGCGCGGGCCTGGAGCCTGTTGCAGCGCACGATGCCGGCGCGGCGCTGCGTCTGTACGAAGAGCGATCGCCTGACCTGGTAGTGCTCGACATCAACCTGGGCGCATCGAGTGGCCTCGACGTCTTGAAGGAGCTGCGGCGGCGCGGCCAACTGCCGGTCATCATGCTCACTGCCCTCGACTCCGAAGAAGACAAGGTGCGCGGGCTTGAGCTGGGCGCGGACGACTATCTGACCAAGCCGTTCAGCCATCGTGAGCTGATCGCGCGTATTCGCGCCCAGCTGCGGCGGAGTGGCCAGGAATGGCAGCCCGCGCGGCGGACGCCCGAAACGCGGCTCCAGGTCGGCAGCATCACGCTCGACCTGGCGGAACATTCCGTAACAAAAGCCGGCCAACAGGTCTCCTTGACGGTCACCGAGTTCCGCTTGCTGCACTGCCTGATGTCGAACGCGGGCGCCGTCGTGCCGACCGGCACGTTGCTCAAACAGGTGTGGGGCTATCACGATCCTGGCGGCTCGGACGTGGTGCGCGTCACGGTCCATCGTCTGCGGCGCAAGCTCGAGGAGGATCCGACCCGGCCGAGTCTGCTGCACACGATTCCTGGGGTCGGCGTGCTTCTGAAAGCCGACGAGCCGTCAGCCGTCAGCCGTCAGCCCTCAGCAGACGACGCGTTGCAATCGTAACGGCTCAGTTGAGACAGGTTGCGGCTGCGTTGAACCAGGTTGAGGCGCGTACAGCTCCGTAACAGGCAGGGCTCAACCAGAAAGCTGCTGACAGCTGAGTGCTGATAGCTGATAGCTGACCGCCGTGGTCCCCGACCCTTGCGGCTGTGAAGCACCTCACAGCGCTTTCGCGCAGATGCACCTACTCTGTGCGCCATGGCCAAGCAGCGCGCTCAGTCAACACGGCCGCAACGTCAAAGTCGAGCTTGTAACGCGGCTGTAACACGGGCTGGCCAACTGTACGGCACTGTTACGGCCTCTGTAACGGATCTTTACGCTCGCGAGAACTATGATGAGCCCGCTGAACACGGGACGGCGGAAAAGGAGGTCTACGAGCGATATGGGAGTTTCCGCACACAGCCCCCTGCTAGCGCTCGCACCGAGCTCTGCTGACGCTTTGGACCAACCGCACTTGGACCGCCGCGTTGGAGGAGCTACTAGCGTGCCCACGCCACCACATGAGCTCACGGTTCTGGCGACCGTCGCGCACGAGCTGCGCGGGCCGCTGACCGCGCTCGCCACCTCATCGGAGCTACTGGCCGAGGACTTTCAGCACCTCGACCCAGAGCAGGTGAAGGGCATGCTCGCGGCGATCCATCGCCGCACGCTGTGGCTGCAGGGGCTCGTCGAAAACCTGCTGTGTGCAGCCACGATCCGCGAGGGTCGGCTGCAGCTATATCGGCAATCCTTGAGCGTCAGCGACCTGCTCGCCGACGTCCACGCAGTCGTCGGGCCGCTGCTCGCGCAGCGCGGCCAGCGCTTGCGCGTCCGCGTTCCCCAGCGCCTGCCCGAAGTCCTGGCGGATAGCCGTCGACTCGGCCAGGTGCTCGTCAACCTGATCTTGAACGCCAGCAAGTTCGGCCCGGCCAACACGTCGATCGACGTGACAGTTTCGGTGCACGGCACGGACATCCGTGTCGCGGTGTCTGACCGCGGACCTGGCGTTCCGGCCGAGCAGGCGGTGCACCTGTTCGAGCCTTATTACCGCGCACCAGCCACCGCTGGCAGCGGCAAGGATGGCGTCGGCCTGGGCCTGTCGATCGTGAAGTCGATCGTCGAGGCGCATGCTGGTCGCGTTGGTGTCGAGCGTCGCGCTGGTGGCGGCGCCCGATTCTGGTTTGAGCTTCCAGCTGTCGGTGGCAACTCCGGCAAATCGCACCTGAGCATCGTTTCTTAGTCACCCCGTAACGGAGAAGGTTGGTACCGATGAAAGTTCTAGTCGTCGACGACGATGTGGATCTGTTGGATTTGATGACGTACGCGCTGCGCCGCGAGGGCTACAACGTCCTGGCCGCCGTGGATGGCCAGCAAGCGCTGCAGCGTTGGGAGAGCGAAAACCCGGACATCGTCCTGCTCGACGGCAATCTGCCCAAGATCGATGGTTTCGAAGTCTGTCGCCGCATTCGCCACGAGTCGAAGACGCCGATCATCATGCTCACGGCGCGCGACGAAGAAGAGGACATCCTGCGCGGCCTGCAGATCGGTGCCGACGACTACATGACCAAGCCGTTCAGCGCCAAGCAGCTTGCTGCGCGCATGAAGGCTGTCATGCGCCGCTGCCAGACTGACCCCTATCGCCAGCCGGCCTCTGAGGTGCGTGTGGGCGACCTGGTCCTGGATCTGCAGTCGCACGAAGTGACCAAGGCCGGCAAGCCGGTCCAGTTGACGCGGCTCGAGTTCCGCATCCTGTACATGCTCGCCTTGAACGAGGGGCGGATCATTCCTTACAGCCGTTTGATCGAATACGCGTGGGGCTACTACGACGAGGGCAACTCGAATCTGCTCAAGACGCACATCTGCCACATTCGCAAGAAGCTGGCGCTGTCGCCGAGTGGCAAGCGCGGCATCAAGGCTGTGCTTGGCGTGGGCTACTCGCTGTCCCGCGGCTAAGTCCTCGAAACTCTGACCTTCTCCAATCCCGCAGCAGAGTCGCCGGCCGCTAGCGCCGGCGATTTTGTTGCCCAAGGACTTTCTCTTCTGCGCATGCCCGACCTCTTGTCTTCAGTCCACAACATATCTCTTCCAGAGGGGTTATCTGTAGGACGGGCGTCGGATGGGCTTGCGCCGCGACAGGCTTCGCCGCGGTCATTCCAAGCGCTAGAGCGACCGACGGTGCCAACCGCCATGGCCACATGTACGTAACTCGCGAGACATTCCAGGGCGTCAGCCTCAAGCGCGGTTTCGGCGTCAGCCGCAACGTGGTCGGCCTGGGCTTCACCAGTCTGTTCACGGATATCTCTTCAGAGATGGTGAGCGCGGTGCTGCCGATGTACCTGGTGCTGTTCCTGCGGCTGAGTCCGCTGCAGTTCGGGCTCGTCGACGGCCTGTATCAGGGCGTGGGCGCCGTGGTCAAGCTCGGCTTCGGCTTCGCCGCCGATCGCCTGGCGCGCCACAAGGAGGTGGCGTTCCTGGGCTATGCGCTGTCGGCAGTTTGCAAAATCGGCTTGCTCGCCCTGGGCTCCGCGTGGGGCCTGCTCGCGGCCGTGGTCATCGCCGATCGCACGGGTAAAGGCATTCGCACCGCACCGCGCGACGCGCTGATCTCCTTGAGCTCCGAGAAGTCGCAGTTGGGCCTGGCGTTTGGCGTGCACAGAGCACTCGACACGCTCGGCGCGATGATCGGTCCGCTGATCGCCTTCGGTCTGCTGTCACTACTGCCCAATGCGTTTGACGCCGTCTTCGTCGCCAGTCTGTCGTTTGCGCTGATTGGACTCGGCGTCCTGGGTCTGTTCGTCGAGAACCGGCCAATCGCCATAGAGGGTCAGCCGAAACCATCGCTGCGCGCAGCGTACAGCCTGCTCAACCTGAGCCAGTTGCGGGTACTTATCATTGCCGGCAGCGTCCTCGGCGTGGCCACGATCAGCGATGCCTTCCTGTATCTAGGACTCCAGCAGCGCCTGTCGTTCAGCTCCGGGTTGCTGCCGCTGCTGTACGTGGTGACCTCACTGATCTATTTCGCACTGGCGGTGCCCTTCGGGAGGCTGGCGGACCGCGTTGGCCGCGGCCGGGTGTTCTTTGCCGGTTACGCGCTGCTGATCGTGGTGTACGCGATGTTGCTGCTGCCATCGGTCGGACTGCCCGAGCTGCTGGTGTGCCTGGTTCTGTTCGGCGCGTACTACGCGGCTACAGACGGCGTGCTGATGGCGCTGGCCAGTCCAATCCTGCCCGTGCATCTGCGCACGAGCGGCATGGCGCTGCTCACGACTGCCACGAGCCTGACGCGGCTGGTCGCATCAGTGGCATTTGGCGCACTGTGGACATGGTGGGGCATCGAGGCCGCGGTCGCGCTCTACCTTGTCGGTCTGGTCGCAGCGCTCCTGGTGACGCTCGTGTTGTTCAGTCGCCATCGCCTGGCGGTCGCAACGGCATGAAGCGCATTCAGCAGTTTATCGCGCTGGTCGCGCTATGTGTGCTGGCCGCGGGCGGCTACGCCGTGTATGCCGGTCGGCGCGTCCAGCAGCAACAACAGACAGCGGTCGCCTCCGATTTGCCGGCGAGTCCCGAGCAGCTTGCCTCGGTCATGGCGAAACCACACATCGTCTACCTGTTCTCGCCGACCGGCGATCAGTATCGGCGTGTCGCACTCGCGCCGCTGGATGCACCGGACCAGCACTACCTGACGCCGCTGCAGTGCCAGCGACTATACGCGGCCGGTGACCAGGGCCTGTGCCTGGGCAACAACTACGTCGGCGGAATCACGTCTTCTTACAACGCGTACACGTTCAACGCCACGTTCGAGCCCGGCTTTACATTCCAGCAAGCGGGCATCCCGTCTCGAGTCCGCGTGGCGCCAGGCGGTGAGGTCGGCTCGATGACGTTGTTCGTGGCGGGCCATTCGTATGCCGACGGAGCGTTTTCGACGGCCACGACGCTGGTCGACATGCGCTCTGGCGACACCCTGGCCAACCTCGAACAGTTCACGGTGGTGCGTGATGACACGCCGTTGCAGGCACCGGACTTCAACTTCTGGGGCGTGACTTTTGCGCGCGATGGCAATCGCTTTTACGCCACGCTCGGCAGTGCCGGCAAAACGTACCTCGTCGAAGGCGACGTGGCCGCCCGCCGGATGAAGGTGCTGCGCGAAGGCGTCGAGTGCCCCTCGCTGTCGCCGGACGGTACGCGTTTGGCGTTCAAGCAGCTCGTCTCGGCGACGACGACACGCACGTGGCATATGGCGGTGATGGACCTGGCGACGCTGACCGATCAGCCCATCGCTTCGGAAACACGGAACGTCGATGATCAGATCGAGTGGCTGGACGACAACCACGTGCTGTACGCGCTGCCCGATGAGGGTCCGCCGGCCACGCTGGCCACCCACGTCTGGGTGACGTCGGTCGACGGCACCGAGCCACCGCGCATGCTGCTGCGCAACGCATCGTCCCCTGCTGTAGTGCACTGACGACCCGCGCCGGCCGGCGCGCATTTAACACATGCACAGCTCGGGTCTGCTATTGTGGCTGCGCTCTTAGCCACCCGCTGGTCAGTTCAAAGTCAAGGACTGACCAGCATTGGCGATGCACCGGCGTCACTTGACGCATAACGACGTGCGCAAGCTTTGCGTTGCATTGCGCTTGGGGTGGCCCAACTTAATACGCAGGAGTTGTTGAATGCGCCGTGTCGTTGGCCCACTCCTGCCTGTTGTGACAGCTCTGCTTGCCATACTGGTGGTGCTGTCACCGGGCTCCTATGCAGGGGACCTGTTCGCCCAGGCAGCGGGCTATTTGCAGACCTTCGACGGCTCGCCGGCCGCGCCTTTGTTCTGGCGTCCGGTGGACTGGGACGTCACTATCCTCGGCCACGATATGAACTCGATCGAGCCCATGCAGGCCGATCACGGTGCTGATTGCTCCGCGCCGCCCAATACGCACCTCATCACCCAGATCGAACAAACCGTGTTCATCTGTCGCGATCACGTGATGACGGCAATGAACAACGGCTATGGCGCGATTTACCTGACGCCCAATCAGTTGCTGGACTTCTCACAGGGCGCGGCCGTGCTGAAGTGGGACATGTCGACGGCGCGCAATTCGTCGCGCGATTGGGTCGATATCGTCGTTATGCCGTACGCCGAGAACCTGCAAATCAACTTCCAGGACGTGCACTTTCCGCCGAACGCGGTGCACCTCGAGCTGGCCGGCGGTAACGGCGTCTTTTCGCCGACCATCTACCGCAACGGCGTCGAGGAGCGCGTGTCCGCCGACACGTTCCACACCTGGGACATGATCTTCGCCAACTTCGGGCTCACCGCGAGCGCGGTTCGCCGCGACACGTTCGAGCTGACGCTTTCGCGCACCCATATGCGCTTTCGCATGCCGGCGTACAACGTGACCTGGATCGACACCGACATTGCACCCCTGACCTGGAGCCAGGGCGTTGTCCAGCTCAACCAGCGTTCCTATAACCCGAACAAAGCGTGCGACTTTGATGGCACGTGCGGACCGAATACCTGGCATTGGGACAATGTGAGCGTGTCGCCGGCCGCGCAGTTCACCCTGCTGCGAGGTGACCGACGCTTCGTCGATGCGACGACACCAGCAACGGTCACCTTTCCGGCGGCTGCGCCGAACAACGCCAGTCTGCGCTTCGCGGGTGTCGGGAAACCCATCGACTTCAGTGTCGACGGGGGCCGGACCTGGGTAACCGCGCACGTCCAACCGCCCGAGTCGCCGGCCACTAACGCCTCGATGGGCGACAACTTCTGGAGCCCGATTCCAGCTGGCACGCGCAGCGTGATGCTGCGCGGCACGCGCCAGGGCACCGTCATGTGGGGAGTCCAGGATATCTCGATCTGGGCGCCTGGCCCACAAGTCATCATCCCCACCCAGACCCCGGTCGTACAGCAGCCCGGGCCCACGTTGACGCCTACGCCAAGCAATGTGCCTGGCGCGCCGACAAGCACCCCGACGCCAACGCCCGTCGCCAGCGGCAATAACCGCAGTCAAGCGACCGCGACCCCGACGGCAATACCACCCGCGCCACCGACGTCGACCACCTCGGGCGGTCCTGGCAACGGCGGTAGTCGTCCACCCAGTGGGGGAAACCTTCCGTCTGAGCCGCCGCAATACGGCGAGGGTGGGGGCGGTGGCGGCCCAGGGTTCCTGGCATTCCCGCCGTCGCCACCGGCCGCGCAGCTGATCGCGTCGCCTGTCACGGCACGCGCGCCCGCCGCACCTGGTATGGGCCTACCCGCGCAAGGCGGCGAGCTGGTCATCGACAGCTTGAACCTGGTGCTCGGCGTGCCGGGCGAAGCGTTGAACGGTCGGGCCGTCACCGTCAGCGCGCAGCGACTCGATCGCGCGAGCCTGCCACCGGCGATGGCTGGGTTCAGGCTTGGGTCAGACGCCTTCGACCTGAAGCTCAATACCGACGATGGTTCGCAGTTGAATGAGTTTGTCGCGCCGATTCAGCTGCGGTTCCAGCTCAGCGCGGCTGACTTCGGGCTGCTCGGCGGGGGCAACCAGATTGACCTCGCCTTGTGGTCGGGCACGGGGTGGACTCCGCTGCCATGCTCGCTTGCGGACGGCGCGCGACTGGTGTGCGAGACCAGTCACTTCAGTATGTTCGCGGTGCTCGTCGCGTCTGGCGAAAACCAGCCTCTGGAAGGCGATCTGGCCAACGGCCATTTCTACAGCCAGACCAATGGCTTCAGCGGCGCCGGTGGAACGGGTTTCGCGGTGGTCGACGATGCCGAGGCCAACATGTGGAGCGAGTTCCAGCGTCTAGGCGGTACCGAAGCGCTCGGCTATCCCGTGTCGGGTCGGTTCGTGTATCGCGGATTCATGACCCAGGCGTTCCAGAAGCTCGCGTTGCAGTGGCGGCCTGATACCGAAGAGGCACTCCCAGTCAATGTGCTGGACGAGCTGAGCCAACGCGGCACTGACGTATGGCTGGAGCGAACTCGGCAGGTGCCACTGGGCGACAGCGCGGTCGAAGACCTGGGCTTGCCCTGGGACGATGTCGTCTCGCGGCATCTGGCGTTGCTCGATGCGTACCCTGCCTTGCACGAGGTCTATCTAAACGATCCGCAGGCGCTGAACTCCTACGGTCTGCCACTGGCGGTGAAGGATTACGGCACGTTCATCAGTGTTCGCCTGCAACGCGCGACCCTGCAGTTGTGGCTGGTTGATCGCCCATGGGCGGCCGCCGGAAGCGTTGTTGTCGGCAACGCCGGGGACCTGGCCAAAGAAGCTGGTCTCTGGCCGCTCAACGCCCTGGCGCCCGAACCACGACCGCTCGCCATTGAGGCGCCACTCGGCCAGTAACGAGCGCCCCCAGCCAGGTTTGTCATCCTGAGCGGAGCGAAGAGCCTGTCCTGGAGCGCAGCGAAGGAATCCGCTTGCCGCAACGCCCATGCTCGCGGATCCTTCGGCTGCGGCTCAGGATGACAAGCCTTGCGCGCTATCCTTATCTATGCCTCGCTTCGCCCTGGTCGGTCTGGTGCTCGCGCTGGCGAGCAGTCTTGTTGGTCCGGCGGTCGTCAGCGCCCAGGACTTCTCGTGTACCGAGTTCATCGGCTACAGCCAGACGATGCAGTGGTACTTCGGCGGAGCGCAGGAACAGCTCGGCCGCGGGCGCTCGCAGCTGCGCTGGCAGGGCGGCGGCTCGATCGACCTGTGGGCCGATACTGGCTACGCGGGCTGGTCAGCAGGTGGCCGGGTCAACGCCTGCAGTCAGAACTCTGAACGACCCGATCGCGTCGTGCTCGACGTGAGCGATGACTTCCACGCCGACGCCGGCTGGTGGGTCGGCCAGATCAATACCGTGCTGGGCATCATCCGCAACCGCTATCCGAGCGCGCGAGTGATCATGCTCGAGCCAGTGGTCGGCGGCCCCGGCGGGGCCACGTGCCAGATCGGCGGCCAGGACGTGCGCGCGTCGTTCAATCATCCATACATCTGGGAGGCAATCAATCGCGTCGCCGGTGGCAACGTCGTGCCAGGCTTCGAGGCGACGGTCAGATCGTGCGCCGACTATGCCGACACGACTGGCCACCTGCAGGACAGCGCCAAGGGTCCAATCGGCGCCACCATCGGCCAGTTCTATGCATCGGGCCAGGTCCCCGCACCAGCGCCCGCCCCAGCTCCGGCGCCCGCACCGCCGCCAGCTCCAGCACCAGCACCGCCACCAGGCGCGCCCGATTTCGGCGCGTTCTGTGCCCCGGGTGCCGGTCCAGACTTCTCGTTCGGCTTCGCCACGCTACGCACCACGATCGGCGACCCGATGGGCGCCGCGCTCAGCTGCGAGTATGGCGATCCGCAAGGCAGCGGTGACGTACTCCAGGCGACCACGACGGGGCTCGCGTTCTACCGCGTCAGCACCAACACACCCACCTTCACCGATGGGTGGAACCACTGGGGCCTGACGCCAGACGGAGTCGTGTTTTGGACAGGTGGGAGTATCGATCCTCCACAGTAACTCCACCGGCGCGCCCCTTTGATCTTGCGCTGTCCGCCACTACAATAGCGCGCCTTCAAGCCAGCTCGACCTGGCGAGGGGAAGGGGTGGGCTAGCGATGCGCGGCGCGCTTGCGGCGGTCCTGGCAGTTCTTGCGCTTTCGTTGGGTGCGTCGAGTGCGCTGCCGCTCTTTGCGCAGGCCGCCCAACCCGGCGATCAGGTCATCGATCGCGATGCGCCCGCCCAGAAACTGGTCGATCTGCAGCGTGCGCGCAGTAATGGCGGGATTTCGCTCGATCGTGTCGTCGTCGTGTATGACCAGCCGTTGGATACCAATGCTCCGGAGCGACTCCAGGTCCGACAGGCTGGCGCGGCGCAGGTGTTGCACGCCAGTCGAGCGCTGCAGCGCGACGTGCTGCGCGTGTCCACCGGCAACGCCGCCGCTGTTGCGCAGCGACTGCGCGCATTGCCAGGTGTACGCGATGCCTATGCGGACTACACCGCGCACGCGACGATGGCGGTCAACGATCCGATGCTCGGCAACCAGTGGGGCCTCTCGAAGATCCAGGCCGGCTCAGCGTGGGACGTGGCGCAGGGCGCCGGCGTAAACGTGGCGGTGCTTGACTGCGGAGTCCACGGCGCACATCCGGACCTCGCTGGCAAAGTCATCCTGGAGCAGAACTTCACGGGAATGACGTCGAGCGACGATCTGTGTAATCACGGAACGCATGTGGCCGGCACGGTCGCGGCGGTGACGAACAATGCCACCGGAGTCGCGGGCGTCGCACCCGGCGCGCGCATCATGAGTGGCAAAGTCCTGGACGACTCCGGTTACGGCTTCTTCTCGGACATCGATCGCGCCATGCAGTGGGCGGCAGACAACGGGGCGCGTGTGATCAATATGAGTCTCGGGGCGGATATCGCCTGTCCCTCCGGGACACAAACCGCCGCGAACTACGCCTGGGCGCACGGCGCGGTCGTGATCGCAGCTGCCGGAAACAGCAGTCTGACGACCGGCGCGGGCGCGCCCGCCAACTGCGCGAACGTGATCGGCGTCGCCGGCACCGACGCCGCGGATGTCCGCGTCTTGACCTCCAACGCCGGCCCTGAAGTGGACATCGCTGCGCCCGGCATCAGCATTTACTCGACGGTCAACCCGGACCTGAACGGCGGCTTTCTCTACGAGCCGTTCACTGGCACCTCGATGGCCTCGCCGCATGTCGCGGGTGTCGCGGCGCTGGTGTGGTCGAGCTCGTTTGGCACGAGTCCGAACGCGGTGCGCGATCAGCTCCAGTCGACCGCTGATGCGGTACCCGGAACTGGTCTGCTGTGGACCTATGGTCGGCTGAATGCGGCGCGCGCCGTGGGCAGTAGCTCGGCGTTGACGCAGACGGTGGCATTTGATGACCTCGCGAATCCGAATCGAGTGCTCAACGGCGGGTATCCAAGTGGTGTGCTGGACTGGGGGACCAACCGCTGGTATCTGTCGGGACCGTGGGGTCTGTTCCGCTCGAACAGTGTTGGCTTCAACGGCGGTGCCTTGACGAGCGCGACGGTTGCCGTTGCCGCGCCGTGGCGACTTGCGCAAGTCGACGCGTACAACGGCGGCTCTGGCTCGAGCACGGTCTCATTCGCCTGTCCTGGTGCTTCGTCCGTCTCCACCGTCGTTGCCGCCGGCCAATTGCTGACCCTGCAGACTGGATGGTCGACGTCGTGCTCGCCGGTGACCGTATCGAGCAGCAACGGCTGGGACACCAACCTCGATAACTTTGTCGTCACCAGTGGCGCCACGTCGGGCCAGCCGACTTCGACGCCTACGCCTACGTCGACACCGACGCCTACGCCTACGTCGACACCGACTGCTGTGCCGACGAACACGCCGGTTTCGGGCGCCACGACTATCGACTTCAATGGGTTGGCTAACCCGAACCGGGTGTTGAACGGCCAGTACCCGACCGGCGTTGTTGACTGGGGCAGCAACCGCTGGTACCTGTCGGGCCCGTACGGCGCGTTCCGCACCAATAGCGTCGGCTTCAACGGTGCCGGCCCGACCTCGGCCGTGCTAACGGTGATGGGCCCGCGGAGACTGGCCAGCGTCGACGCCTACAACGGCGCGGGCTCCGCCAGCACCGTCACGCTGAGCTGCGCCGGGCAGCCCACCGTCACCAGAACGGTCGCCGCCCGCGAGACCGTCACCATTCCAACGGGTTGGACAGCCGCCTGCAGCGCAGTCACCGTCGGCAGCAGCAACGGCTGGGATACCAACTTCGACAACTTCGTTCTCCAATAGGCACACGACCGTTCTCGCCAAGCCTCCTGGAAAAGAGCAACCCATTAGCCCCTTCCGGAAGAGAAAAATCCATGTCTCGCGGCGAGCGCGTGCAGGGACGGCGGCGTTCGCTCGAAAGCTCGAGCCCTCAACCGTGTCTCAACCGGCCACTAACGGTGCCGGGCAGCGACTTTGCGCACACTCATGAACACCATGAGCTCCGAGGCCAGTGTGCGTCCT
>DASXRR010000470.1:0-4148 GCA_036506475.1 Chloroflexota bacterium | reverse complement strand
TCCCGGGTGTCGGCAGGTAATCACCCCCCGCACCGGGGGTGACCCGAAGGTACGGTTGTTGGCTCGCCGGAGGCGACCGATACTCGATCTGGCTGGAGGCCTATACCCACAGTGTCCACCGAAGCAGTCCAGGCAGTGCTCGAGCGCACTGTCACAGATGCCACCTTCCGTTCCCGACTGTTCACCGAACCCGATCAGGCGCTCGCCGAGTATGAGCTGACCTCGGACGAGAGTTCCGCCCTGCGCGAGCTGTGCGTCGACGCTGGCCAGAGCCAGAGCGCCGCGCTCGATCGCCGCGAGACCAAGAAGGTCCTGCCCTTCTGGCTGACTGGCGGTCTATAACCCTCGTATCGACCTTCTGCGGGCTCTGCTCTATGGCGTCTCCGCGCAGCGGCCGTCCCACTCAGTGTTCGTGGGTGGTCAGCAGCTTCCGTTGGAGGCGCGCATGGGCGGGATCTTCCTCGGGTTCCTGTGCGCGCTCGCACTCCTGGCGTTCCTCGGACGGCTGCGTGCCGCGAAGCCGCCCGAGGGCTGGCTGGGTCTCGCGTGTTGGGCGCTGGTCGCGCTGACCGGGCTCGACGGGCTCAACGCTTTCCTGTATGACGGTGGCCTCTTCCACCTCCACGCCCCGAACAGCCTGCTCAGGCTAGCGACCGGTCTGGGCGCCGGCCTTGGCCTCGGCCTGCTGGCCGTGCCGGTCGTCGCCAGCTCGATCTGGCAGCGACCGCACGACGAGGCCGCGCTCGAAGACCCCGTCGAGCTCGGCGCCGGCGTCGCCGCCGTGGCGCTCCTGGCAGCGCTGATCCTGGCCGGGGTCGCACCACTGCTGTGGCCGATCGCCGTAGCGATGCTGTTTGGCGTGCTGGTCGCGTTCGGCGTGGCCAACCTGTACGTGCTCGTGCTGGCAAGCAGTCGTGCGCGCCAGGCAGTCCGCTTTGCTGACGTCAGCGGCCTGGTGGTTGCCTCGGCGGGCCTGGGCCTGCTCGAGCTGGCCGGTCTATCGGTGCTGCGCACGTGGCTGGCCACGTCATTTGGCTTCACCTGGGGCGTGTGACCTATGGGTTGGGCCGATTCTGCCCGCCCGAGAAGCTGGGTGGCGCCGTGGCCGTCCCGCCTGGTGGTGTCACAGCAGTGCCGCCCGGTGGCGCGGTGGCCGTCCCGCCCGGCGTCGTGGTCACCGTTCCCCCAGCGGGTGGCTTCGTCTGCGCACCCGTGCCACCACCGCGTTCGCTTGCAGCCGCGCGCTGGCGCGCTTTTTCGGCATCTTCGATCGTGCCCGGGGCACCCGCCGGCGGCGGCGCGACCGGCCCTGTCGGCGTCAGGCGCTTATCGAGCGAGTCACGCCGCGCGGTGTCACTTGCCGCGGCTCGATCGGCACGACTCTTCCGCGCGGCGTCCGCGGCTTTGGCCTCTTCGGCTTCTGGATTGCGGCTGCTCGCAATGATTTTCCGTGCCTGCCCTGGCCCGGCCATGCGATCCAACGGCAGATAGTCGGTCTTGAAGTTGATGTCGACCGACGAATTGAGATCGAGATCGGTGTTCATTTCCTCGGTCGTCTGCGAGCGCTGGGTCGACACGTAGCCGATGGTGTTCGAGATGGCGGCGCTGACGCCCCACAGGCCTGCGCCATAACTACCCGAGGCATTGATCTGGTTGCGCACGTCGAGCGTCGATCCCTGGTCTGCCTGAGCGGCGCTCCGGGTGTCGATGTGAAAGCGCATCGAGGCGTGGATGCTGCCGCTCTCGATGACGATGCGCTGCATCCCGAGCATGACCATCGTGGCCAGCATTTCCTGGCGCGACTTGGCCAGACGCGCCTGAGCGAGTGGCACGAGCGCCCGTTCCGGATCGCCGCTTGGCACGGGCTCGTTTTCGCCCATGCCCAGGTCTGCCCGCAGGACGTCAGCCGGCGGCATGTTTGCGCCAGACCGCAGGCGTAGCGTGGATTCCGTGGCGTCTTCGCCGTCCTCGGCGGGCTCCGTCGGGCCACCGGACAGCTCGAATGAGCCCGGATATCGTTCGACCAACCACGCTCGCGCGCGGACCTGACCGAAGTTGGCCGCGGCGAACCCCTCGGTGGACGTTGCCACGTTGTTTAGTAGCTCCACATACGCATTCATCTGTTGCATGCTCGAGTCGAGCATCGCCTTGAACACGCCGTTGATCAGGTCGGTCACAAACCGCGGGAAGGAGACTGCGTTCAGTACTGCCTGGGTGGTGCCGGCAATGCGCTGCGCGGCCACGCCGCTGAAGTCGGTGCCCGCATTCTGGGCCATCGCCAGCGGACCCGGTGCCGGCAGCGCGGCCTGAGCGCGCTGCTTACTGTCCTGCTCGTCGAGAACCAGCGCGGCCGCGGTGTGACAGACGCGCACCATCGCCTCGGCGAGCGCCAGGCGGCGTTCAGGCTCGAGCTCCTGGAACGCCGGCGAGGCTAGTAGTAGCGCGCGCACCGCGCGCCGCACCACCGGCAGCGGCTCGTCTTGCGACGTCCCTGGCGTGGCGTCGGGTGGGGCGGCGCGGACCACTCAGCGCTCCCGAAGGCTCACGCCGGACTGCTCGCGCTCGTGCAGCGCGAGCGACGACTGCAGCCACGTGCCCGCTGCACGGATCACGTCGTGCCCCGTTCCGAGTGAGGTCTGTCCGCCGGACGTGTCGAGGCGCGGCACGTTGTCGGCGAGCCAGGCCAGCACGGCCAGGCCCGATTTCCCACGGTCGACGCGTAAGCTGACATGCGACTCCACGCCGGAGTGGCCATAGCGCTGTTGCACGGTGCGCACGACGCCCCACGCCGATCGCGCACCGAACGCGGCCTGGAGTGCCGATGTGCCGAGAATCCGGAGCGCGATGCGTATCGTGGCCAGCATCTCGCGCGCCGCGAAAATGGCGATCCCTCCACTGCGCGGCACCAGGTTGCCGGCCAGTTCACGGGCTGCCATGAGCAGCGGGATCTCCGACGGCGGCCAGGCGCCGACCAGTGGTTGCCCACTCGGATCGAGCCGATACAATGCCTCGGTCACGTCGATCATCAGTGGCTCGAACGCGCTGTTGCGTTCATGTTCAGTCGCCAGCGTCGAGCCGGTCGATTCGCCGAACAGGCGCGCGAACATGGCCTGGCGCTCGGCTGACGAGAAGCGCTGATTGCGCTCATGCCAGAACCTGGCGAGCTCGGCCGCCGCTAGTCCGAGATCATTCGCGAGCGCACCGCTCGCGAACAGACCCGCGAGCAGCTCGCAGGTCGGGACAAGTCCGGCCGCGTCCAGCTCCGCTGCCAGATATAACGGCGCAGCAGCTCGGACATGGGCCTGGTCGGCGTCGGATCCACTGATGGCCGGTGGCAAATTCGGGATGTCGATTGGGACGTCGTCGGACAGGCCGAACTGGCTGGCCAGCGCCTCCAGGGCAGTGACCAACCGTTCGCCGTGGCCGACTACAGACTCGAGGTCCGCGACGTCGTTCAGTGTCTGACGCGCACTGCGTCCTTCGACTACCAGCACAGCAGGCGATCCTCGTCAGGTACCGGAGACGGGCTTGTCGGGCGGGACAGCGCGGCCCTGAATGGCGGCAATTGTGGCCGGGCTGGCCATGCGCTCCATTGGCAAATAGTCGCTCTTGAAGTTGACGCGGACTTCGCCAGTAAGCTTGGCCTTGACCTCCGCTTTGGACTCCGATGATTCGTCCACTGACGATTCGACCGTCGCCATGTGCTCGGTGCTGGCGCCTGCGGAAAAGCTCGCGCTGACCGGTGAAAACCAGGCGCCGTAGCCAGTTTCGTACTTGGTCGACGCCTTTTCCTCGGCCTTGTCGTACATGGACGCGCTTGCACGCCGGCGAGCGAGGTCAGATGCGCGCATATCGAAGACAACCTTGGCATGGATCAGACCGTCCGTGACCACGATGCGGTTGATGCCGAGCATGACCATCGACGCGAGCAGCTGCTGCCGACCGCGCGCGATTTCCGTGCGGGCGGCGGTGACCAGGCGCACCTCCTCCTCTTCATTCGACAGGTCGGTGATCGGCTTTGCGAGTCGCAGTTCTTGCGAGATATCGGTCAATACCTGTTGCACGTTGTCCGACGTGACCGTGATTTTCGGTGTCGCGGCGGGTGGCGTGTCACCTTCGGCGAAGCCGCCACTCATGCCTGGCGTTTC
>DASXRR010000469.1:0-7337 GCA_036506475.1 Chloroflexota bacterium | reverse complement strand
ACTACTCAAGGCCCAGTCATCCGGGGCCGTTGTCCCAGCCGACTGCTGTGCATTCACGCCTTTCGTCGGCCCACAAGCACTGCCAGGATCGGCGGTCGACGCCGCGGTCGGATTCGCACTGGCGGCGACGGTCGAAGTCGCTCCTGTCGACGTCTGAGCCGCTACCGTCGGCTTAGCCGCGACCAGTGGGACGGCCGTCGCTGGAGCGGCGGCGGGTGGGACCGCGGGAGAACAACTCGCCACAATACCGCTGACAAGGAGAATCCCAGCACTTCTCCACACGCCAGCGTGCATGATGAATCGCATTACGGTCTCCCCTCTGTCAAAGGCGTCCGCGTCTGCCACATAGACGGGCGCAACCACGAGCCAACACGCGTCGCGAACGCGGAGTAACTGGCCTCCGAGCGCAGCACGAACAAGCAAATCCATCCCAGCACCAGGTACCGGGCCAGCACCGCCGCCCACTCGAGCCAAACCGCGGAACCTCCGTAGAAGTACGCCCACGGGAGAAGAACGGGGTAGTCGAGGAACGTAACTACCTGCAGGAATGTCGCCGCCCCGGCGCCAACAAACGGATTCTCAAACGCCAGCAAAATCAGTGGGATCAAGTACAGCTCGTACTGAGGACTCCATCCAATCGCGAAACTCAAGAAACCTGCCAGCACGAACAGGCACCAGCGAACGATTGCACGCGGCGTACTAGAGCGCGCGCTCAGGCACATCGTAAAGATGGCGAGCGAGCCAATCAGGCTGACGACATCTTCCCAGCGCACAAGCCCGGCGGGGACTGGCACTTGCAGGACTGACGCCACGGGTGTGATACCTGTAAATACCCAGCCAAACGACGACCCAGCCGAAGCATCCTGGAAGTACGGTGCCAGGTACTCGTGCGGCGCGTCCGTCAACCAGTTCGCGAAGGCGTACCACGTTTCCCATGGCGGACGGCTCGATTGCCACCGGAATGGACTCATGAATATGTCGCGATTGTTTACGAGTCCGGGTGTGAACGTAATGGCCACAACGCCCGCGGCCGCCGTCACGAGTCGAACCGCCGCGCGGCGCGTAATCAGGAAGATGACAGCTGGAATGAGCAGGATTGGAAAGAGCTTGAGCGCTGCGCCGGCACCGATTGCCACACCGGCGAGGGCGGGCCGCGTTCGAATGACAGCGAGGAGCGCGGCCATCAACAGAGCCACCGCCAACGGATCAGTGACATAGGTAGAAGCAGCGCCGTAGTACGTAACGGCAAACGATAGCGCCAGGGTCAGGGTCGCGATCGCCTCGGTGTCGCGTCCAAACCGGCGAGCAATTACCGACGTCAGCCACAGCACCACGACGGACGGTGCGACGAGGAAAACAAGCTGGAATCCGAGTCTGAACAGGGTGTAACCGGTCCACACGTCGGAACCCGTCGCAGAGCCGAGCGAGCTGGCAGCAGCTTGTAGTCCGAGTATCAACTCCTGGGTACCCTGCGGGTACGGAGTCCAGACGTTCCAGATGCCGTTTGCAAGCGACACCCTTGTGACCTGCGTTAACCACTCGAGGTAGCCGAACCTGCCACGCGAGAACGCGTCGAGCACCAGGTGGTCGTAGACCAGCCAGAGAGCCGAGAACACGCCAAACAGAGCGACCACGAAGCGACCAGGAATGCGGATTTCGGAGTGCACCCGCGCGCGGCGGCGCTCGTTCCTATCGAGCGCCCAGATGGCAGACAGACTGGCGACAATCAACAGTACAAATCCAATGCGCCCAGGGCCATCCTGTGCTTCCGCTCGGCCGAGCGCACCTGTCTCGTACCTTCGGACGAACTCGAACGCCGATACGCCAGCATCTGCATCCTGACGCGGATGGGCACCCGCATACTCAGCCGACGAGATGATGCGCTCGGCCACGGCGACCGGTCCGTCAGTCTCGTACAGAGTGATATCAGTCGCGGCACGGCCTGCATCGGGCGGTCGGCCAAGCAGATAGCGATGGGCGTATTCCACAAACCGCTGTGGCAGGGGCAAGCGATCTCGCCTTTGGAGCTCGAATGTGCCAACGACGGGGTGAGCAAACACCGCAATCGCAACTGCGCCGATGACGATCGCCAGGCTCAGCACCGCTGCAAGCCGCACGAGCATGGTGTGCGAATTGCCCGCGCCCGCCGACGTCGGACGGGTGCGTGATGGCCACGCATGCTCATCCTCAACCTGGGCGCGTGTATCTGCTGGTGCGGCAAGTAGAAACGACTGCACGTCCATGGGCGTCACGGCTCGATTCAGCGTTTCTCTCTGCTCGGGCCTTCGGAGGACGATGGGTCGGACACGGATGGGGACTGACCAGATCCCTCCGTATCTTCTTGCAACGATCGATTGAAGGTGTCACTGGCAATACTCGCGATGCGCAGCGCCATGTCAAGGTTTGTCCCAGGCCGAGGCCCCGTGTCTCGTGAAGCGAAATCGGATTGCTCGCTGCGTCGCGCCGCTGGTGATGCAACAGGAAGCACCCGCTGTTCTGGAGTCAGCGGCGCAAGTGGCTGCTCTAGCGACGGCTGCGGCTCTTGCGGCGCAGGCGGCTCAGCTTGAGCTGGCTCACTTTGTTGTGGTTGTGGTTGCGGGCGGACCGGCTGGGGCTTGGGTGCGGGCTGCGGATTGCAGCCGAACACCAGGAATGCGCACGATTGTTGCGGCGGCGCAGGGGTTGGTTCGGGCGTCGCTTCAGCCACAGCCAACTGGAGTTGCGCGGGACCAGGCACTGGTGTGGCCGTGGGTGGCACATCTGTGGGCAGGATTGGCGCGACCAGTTGCATACCTCCGACCGAGATCGCCGGGCGCGCATCCGGCGTGGAGGTAGGCTCGCCGGGCCGGGCGGTGGGCGCGGGTGGCGGCGCGGGACGGATGGCGCCGCTGGCGAACGCGCTGCTGAGCAGCACGATCACGGCCACACCGGCGACCGTCGAGGCCCACAGCAGCGGTGTGTACAGGAACTTCTGCAGCGGTGTCTCGTGCGCGGGTGCGACCTGGCGGCTGACAATGCGAACCCGGATTCCGTCAGACTGCGCGTCCAGGCTCAGAACCAGCGGTTGGCCCGGCTCGGGCGACCAGATCGTGTCCACTGCCTCGTCTCAGCCAGCGGCTGCGATGCGCGCGCCATCATTGGCCAGCACGTGATGGGCGCCCTGCTCGTCGACCACCAGGACGGCCATTCGCGTCTGGCCGCGGCCTGGCCGCGCGTCAAGGTACGCCCGGGCGAGCCGTGACGGCACATCAAGCGGCTGGTCGGGAGCCGTTTCGAGCGGATGCTCGGTCTCCATGAAATGCCGCAGTACAGCCGGCACCGCGGTCGCGCGTCGCGACTGACTGGCCAGGCAAACCATGGCGAATCTGCCGCCTGCGTCGGCTCGCGGCCCGCCGTGCGTACCCTGAACGGTGTACAACGTTGCGTCCTCGATGCGCTGCGATAACTTGCGACCAGCTCCGCGGTACCCGCCATAGCGCACAACAATTGCGCTCATGTTGTCCAGACCGAGCTCGCGCGTGGACGCACCGCTGCGGTGCTGGATCGTCGCGCGGCCAACTCGAGTGTCGACCGTGAGGGCGGCGGTTGCGCGCTCGAGCGTGTGCCGATGCAAGAGCTTTTCGATGGCTTCGGAGGAAAGATTGTCCGAAACACCGTCGCTCAGCAACACCAGGAATGTGCCCCGCGCGACCGTTGTCTCGCCACTCTCCGGATTCGGGTACCAGTACTCAATTGCCTGCGCTTGACCTTCCGCGTCCGCTGTATCCCCGCTCCCGACGGCGGTACTGTCGTAATAGCCCAGCTTCTTCAGCGTGTGGTCGTCGCGTGTCTTACGCTTCGGCGGAAACACCAGCAGAACCGAGTCGCCGATCGACGCTCCGTAGGCGGTTCCATTTGCGCCCAGAAAGAGCGCGACCAGGGTCGTCTGGAGCGATCCTTCGTGTGCCTCGCACAGTGCAGCGTCCGCGGCGCACAGCGCAACCTTGAGCCGCTTCTGGACGTCCTGGCCCGGATCGAGCCCGCTCAGAAAGCTCTCGACAAATGCCGCCTGGGCGAGCTGGCTGGCCCGCCAGCCTGCCTGCCGCCCCCGCTCCCCTGCAAAGCTTGGCGCCGCCGGGCCGAATGTGCTGTCGCTTGCACCGTCCGCGAGCAGGCACAGCATGAAGTCGCGCCACGGCTCGGGGGCACGCTCACTCAAGTCAGTGCACGTGATCACCAGGCAGCGGTCGTCGTTCAGCGGGTGATCGCCAATATCGGTGACCATGGACACTTCGGCCCACTGCACCGGCTGACCGAACGGCGTCTCGATGGTGAAAACCTGGCCGTCGCTCGCGGGGTGCGAGGTGTGCCGCGCGCCAGGTGCATCGGCGGTTGTTGTCACCCCACAACCAGCTTCGACGCAACCGCTACAACCAGGCTCAGCAACAGGATCGCAAAGATGCCCGCCAGCGAGCGCCGATTCATGACGTAGCGCATCGGCCCGGACACGCCGCGCTGCTTCTGCTGGCGCACCTTTTCGACTTCGCCGGCGCGGTACAACTGCTGCCACAGGCCGGGGTCGGCCAGACACACGTACCCTCGCTCGTCCGCGACCGAGGTCATGCACGTCACAACCAGCAAATCGAATGTCGTGTTGCCCGTGTCCGGATTGGGTACCCCCTCGGACGGTGGCTCGCGGCCCGTTGCGAGCATGAACAGCAGCTCGCCGAAACCACGCACGTCATCCACGAGCAATTCGCCGATCTCTCGAGGCGCGGTCGCAAACTCGGCCAACGGAACGTCCAGCGTCACCGACGCATCCAGGTCGATCAACGTTACCTCGCGCACCGGGGCATCCGGGTATGGGAAGAGAACGTTTTGCGGTTTGACGTCCTGGTGAACCAGCGGCCGCGGCAAACGCAGCAGGTTGCGCAGGATGACCGCGACGTGTTCGCCAACCTGGAGCGCAGCGCCAGGTCCCAGCTGCCCGGTACGTGTGGCGTGTTGACCAATCCACTGCACGAGGTCACCGCCGTCCAAGAACGGCAGCAACAAGGCAGTGACTGGACCGTCCTTGAAGCTCGCGACTTCAACCTGCAGTGCTTCGCGTCGAAGCGGGCGCACGACACCATGGACTTCTGCGTCCGCGCAGCCATTGAGCAAGGTCAGCTCGCGGTGGACGCAGGGCGCGTACTCAGGTCCGGTTAACTTGACGATGCCTTCTCGATCGCCAAAGACACCACCGCGCGCGATGTACACCAGCGCAGTTGAAGTTTGCGCCAGCAGTGCGTCCAGCGTGAGCTCGCCGAGACGGAAGCCGGGCACGAGGAGTATGGCGAGCCGATCGAGCTGATCGGCCCCGACCGTAGCGTCGATGACCACGACCTACCCTTCCTCCGCCATCGACTCCTGAGGCACCGTTTGGCGGCGCGATGAGGCACCCGCACCGTTTACCGTCGATACCGTTCGCTCGAAAGGACTGAGCTTCTTCGAATCCTGAGTCGGCCTATCGCGCAGCCCGACCTGGGTGAAGACAAACTCGATACCGGTCCCGAGGCGCACGACGTCGTTGTGTACTAGCCGATAGGGTGTCGCGGTCGCCTCCTCGGGTTTATTGAAGCGATTGAAGTGGTAGACCGCACTCTGCGGTCGGGGTTGGATCTTGCGACCTGGACCTGGCCAACCGAGCTGGATGTAACAGTCGTTGGTCTTGTCGTCGCGCCAGATACAGGCGACGTGTCGGCTCAGATCTTCAATCGCGTCGTCGGCACCACGGATGTCCTGGTGGGGCAGGCGCGCGAAGTCGCGACTGCCGACGTCCTTATCCACGTACGGCGGGTGGTAGCCGATGCGCAGCTTGCCGCGCGCCGGGAAGGCGATCACGTCTGGCGCAATGAAGTTGGTGCCCTGTTGTTTGAGACGCAAGGCGGGCGGGAACTCGCTGACCACACCGCCCGCTGTGCGCGAGCCGGAGCGTCCGCCAGTCCGGAAGTACAGCACCAGGACGATCGCGTTAGCCACCACCAGCAGCACGATCAACCCCCAGGCACGCACCGCGCCGCGCACGGCCCTGAAGAAGTCGCCAGGCACATACACGTTGGTCGTCAGGAATGGCCCAGCGCGGCCCTGCGAAATGATGCGCGCGGTCACGTCATGGCGACCATCGCCGATCTGCTCCGGATCGAGCAGCAGCGCCCACGGATCGGCCGTGACCTGCGTAACCCGGCCATCGACGCTCCACTCGATGCTGTCGATGGCCACGTTCTCGGACGGGCGGGCCTGGACCCACGTTGCTTCTTTGACTTCGCTACCGGCCTTGAGGACGCCTGCGCTGGTCTCCAGTGCATCGATCGGCACGGGGCGACCACTGACCGCGAAGTTGACGGTCGCCTGCAACGTGACGCCCGGTGCGCCGATGATGAGGGTGTGGTTGCCTTCATTCGGCGCGGGTAATTCGAACCGACGGGCGCCAAAGGCAGGCGCCAGCAAGGGTCCGATGCGGCGGCTGATGTCGTCCTTGTTGGTCGCATTCAGGGCGTATTCGACGCGACCGCCTGGCGTTGCATCAGCCAGCGCTTCAGCGGTGCCCTGCCCGCCCGCGCCCGGCAGCGCCACGATGCTGATCTGAATATTGTTCTCGATCGCGAAGTTGCGAATGGTCCCTAGAGCGGCGTTGGCAGTGGCGATGCTGACCAGCGGCTTGTTGGTAAACAACAACAGCACGCGCGAGTCTTTCGGTTGCGCACTCAAGGCGCGCAGCACGCCCGAGACCTGGTCCAGCGATGCCATCGCATCGTTCGGCTCAGCCTGGATAACCTGATTCAGCGCTTTCCTGAGCTCGTCTGCTGAGGTCGAAAAGACTGCCTGCTCCCACGGCTTGCTGTCCGACGTACTCAGAATGCTGACCGTATCTCGGTTGACGTCGATGCGCTGGACACCCTCGGCCAGGGCGTTGGCCACGGCATCGCGCGCCTGAGGTGAGGCCGAGGAATCGAGCAGGAACGCCGCGGCGAGCGCGATGGGCGGCCGACCCGAGACCAGGTTCAGGTCAGTCGGGCGCCCGTCGAGGGTTACTTGGAGCGCTTTCGAATCGAGATCTGGCACAGCCTGCCCGTTGGCATCGAGTGCGACGACCACACCTGCTACGGCGCGCGCGGTCGGGGCGCTGGTAACACGCGCCCCGATGCGGGTGATCCTGCCTGTCGTCTGATTTGGTGGCGTGGCGGCCTGGCCGAAGGCTGCCTGCAGCGGCGCCAGCAGCGCGAACAGGAGTCCCGCACCGACGACGACGCCAAAAATGCGGTGCTTTCGCGCGCTCGAGGGCATCATGCCATTCGTCTCCCTGGGCAGTCGCATGC
>DASXRR010000468.1:0-16851 GCA_036506475.1 Chloroflexota bacterium | reverse complement strand
CGTCAGTGTCGCTGGGGCCCTGCATCGTGACCGCCGACGAGGTCGACCCGGCCGATGTGGACGTCGAGCTGCGCGTGAACGGCCAGGTCCGCCAGCACTACAACACGCGCGAGATGACCTTCAGCTTCGGCGAGTTCCTCGAGCACCTGTCGCGCGACTTCACGTTCCAGCCCGGCGACCTCCTGGCCGGTGGCACCGGCGCCGGCACCGCCATGGACGCCAGCCGCCCCGGCGCCGACGGCCAAACGCCCCTGGACCTATTTCTGAAGGCCAACGACCAGGTCGAGGTCACTTCGCCCCAAATCGGCACGCTGCGCCACACGATCGTCGCCAAGACCTAGCCCCGACCGCCCGCCCGCCGATCGCCGTCTGCCGCCCGGTGCCGACCGCCTCGTACCACATGGGCGCAACTCTGCCGACCGCCTGGCTGGCGTGCTGTCTGGCGGCCGGGCGGATCGCCACGGGCTCGGAGTCAACGTAAGAAGCGTCACGCGAACCGTCACGGGAGCCGTGAACAGCGTCACGCGAACCGTCACGGCACAATGTCTAGGCGATGGCCCGACTGGATTTCGCCTTCTGGGATGCGCTGGCCGACGAGGACGGCAGTGCAACAGCAGAAACGTATGAGGCGCATATCAGGCTCGCGCAGCGCATCGAGGCGCTGGGCTGGTCGATGTACTTCACCATCGAGCACCAGAACGCGCCGCAGGGTGTCACGGCACCAACCGTCTATCTGACCGCCGTCGCCAGAGAGACAACGCATCTGCGCCTGGGCGCCATGATCTGGCAATTGCCGTTCTATCACCCGCTCAGGCTGGCCCAGGAGGTGGCGCTGCTGGACCAGCTCTCGAAAGGCAGGGTCGAGTTCGGCACCGGCATCGGCGTCCACGAGCACGAGTTCATCCGCTGGGGCGTCGACTTCTATCAGCGCGCGGCGATGCGCAACGAAGTCCTGGACATCGTCAAAATGGCCTGGACCCAGGACGAGGTCACCTTCGCCGGCAAGTACTTCCAGTTCGACGAAGCCTTGCCAAGGCCGAAGCCGTTTCAGCAGCCGCACCCGCCCATCTGGGCCGCCGTCCACAGCGACTCATCCTTCGAAGAAGCTGCGCGGGCGAACTACAACGTCGCCAAGAACCTCGATACCGACGACGTCGTCGAACGCAAATTCGACCTGTACCGAAGAGTCTGGCGCGAGAGCAATCACGGCGGGCCACGGCCACGCATCTTCTTGATGCGCTCGGTCCACGTCGCGCCGACGACCAGGCAGGCACACGACGAGGCACGGCCCTACCTCGGCACCGGCAGCGGACGCTTCGACGGCAGTCCGATCGCACGTACCAGGATCGGCTGGGGTACGCACGCGCGGGGCATGGGCGCGGAGAGTGAGCGGCCCGACAACAAGACCCGCGGCGCAACCATCGCCGAGGCCGCACGGAGTTACGAATTCAATATCGAGCAAGGTCTGGCCATCGTCGGCAGCCCCGAGACCGTGATCCGCGAGATCGAGTTGCGTCGCCAAAGGCTCGGCTACGACGTGCTGTGTACCAATCACCAGATCGGACGCATGCCGCGCGAGCTCGTCGCAAGCTCGGTCGAGCTGTTCGGCAAGGAAGTCATCCCTGCGTTCCATTGAGGCGATTCGCTCCCAGCTACCTGTCACCAAAAGCACGGCCTACCTGAATACCGGGACCGCCGGACCGCTAGCCCAATGTGTCGCCGAGGCCATCCAGGATGCTGTGCGGCGTGAGGTCGAGCTTGGTCGGGCGTCGCCCGCCGGACTGCCCGGCTACGCGCCAATCGCGCGCGAGACGCGGCAGCGACTGGCAGCGCTGATCGGCGCCGATCCAGAAGAGATCGCGTTTACGGACAGCACCACCTACGGCATCAACGTCGCGGTCTGGGGCCAGCGCTGGCGTCACGACGACGAGGTGCTGACCTCGACGGTGGAGCATCCCGGCATCCTGGTACCGCTGCATTACCTCGCCCAACGCACCGGCGTCAGTCTGCGCACCGTGGCGCCTGAGGCGCTGCCGTATGCGATCACCGATCACACGCGCATGGTCGCCGTCTCGCACGTGTCGTTCAGCACTGGCGCGCGCCTGCCCGTGGCCGAAGTCGCCCAAGCCGCACGCGAGACCGGCGCGCTAGTCCTGGTTGACGGCGCGCAGGCGGTGGGCGCCCTGCCCGTGGACGTCCATGCGCTCGACGTCGATTTCTACGCCTTTCCAAGCCAGAAGTGGCTATGCGGTCCCGAGGGCATGGGCGGCCTGTACGTACGCCGCGGCATCGAGCTGGATGCCACGTTCGTAGGCATTCGCAGCTTGCGCTCGAGCGGCCCAGGGGAACGTGACCCACACAACTTGACGTTGTCCGAAACCGCGACGCGCTACGAGATCGGGTCCCTCTTCCGCCCGGCGATGCACGGGTTGAACGCGACGCTGCGCTGGCTGGCCGATGACATCGGCTTCGAAACCGTCTTCGGACGTACTGCTGAGCTCGCCCAGTACTGCCATTCGCAGCTGGCGAGCGTCAACGGGCTGGAGCTACTCACACCCGCCGAGGCAATGGCCGGCCTGGTGTGTTTCCGCCTTCCTGGCGAGGATTGGGTCGCGCGGCTGCACGAGCGTGGCGTGACGATGCGCTGGATACCGCAATCGCGCGCGCTGCGTGCCTCGTGTGCGTTCTTCAATACTTCGGACGAGGTTGATCGGCTCGTCGAGGCGCTACGCGAAGGCGCGTAGCCGAGCCCGCACCTGCTCGAGCGCGCCGGGCGGAAATGGCTGCGAGCCGCCGATGCGCTCGGCCCACAGCATCATCTCGGCCGCTTCCTCCATCGAGACGATCAGGTGCGCCGCCGCGGGTTGATCTTTGCCGAAGGCCAGCAGACCATGATTGGCCAGCAGCACGGCCTGGGCGTCGGGGTGTTCGATCAGCGCGTCTTCGATGTGCGTGATGGATTCGCGCGAGCCACGCGGACCCCAGGATGCCACCGGGATGTCCTCGCTGACGCCCAAACGCAGCAGGCCCTCGTAGTGGATCGGCAGCGGCTTGTGGGCCATGGCGTAGGTCGTGACGCTCGGCGAGTGGGTGTGGATGACCGCGTGCACTTCTGGCCTGAGCTTGTACACGACGGCATGCATACCGACGATCTCGGCCGACGTCGAGGCCAGCTGACCCTCCAGCAAGTTGCCGTCGAGGTCGAGGATCGCCAGCGACTCAGGCGACTGGTTCACGAGCGAGCTCACGCCCGTGATGAGCATCGCGTCCTGGTCGGGCAGGCGGACGCTCGAGTTGCCGTGGTTGCTATGCGAGAGCACGCCCGTCCTGATCAACAGCTGCGCCGAGTCGACAATCGACTGCCGTTCGGCTGGATAACTCAGCGCCATAGCGCCAGGATAATCCGCGCGCCGGAAAGGTAGGGCGGAAGCGCGGCGGGCCGGTATGGTTGGGGGCGACCCGCATGCAGGTGGCGCTGCCCACGGAGGGCGATCCGCAAAGCGTTCTCGAGACGGTCTTCGGGTACGCCGACTTTCGGGCGGGGCAGCGTGAGATTATCGACGCCATCCTGGCCGGGCGGGACTGCATCGGCGTCATGCCGACGGGCGCCGGCAAGTCGCTCACGTTTCAGGTGCCGGCCAAGCTCCTGGGCGGGACCGTGCTCGTGCTGTCGCCCCTGATCTCGTTGATGAAGGACCAGGTCGACGGACTGGAGCGGCTCGGTTTTCGGGCGGCGGTGTTCAACTCGACATTGGGCGAGCAGGAGCGCGCGCAGCGACTGCGCGAGCTGCGCTCCGGAGTGCTCGAGCTGCTGTACGTAGCGCCCGAGGCGCTCGGCTCCGGCCTGCGCCGCGTGCTGGAGCAGTGCCCGATCAAGCTCATCGTGGTCGACGAAGCCCACTGCATTTCGCACTGGGGCCATGACTTCCGGCCCGCGTACCGTCAACTGGCCGATCTCAAGAGCCAGTTCGGCGATATACCGGTCCTGGCGCTGACGGCGACGGCAACCAGGCGCGTCGCCTACGACATCATCCGCCAGCTCGGCATGCGCAAGCCGGCCGGCTACAAGGGCTCGTTTTATCGTCCCAATCTGCGCATCGTCGTGCACAAGAAAGGCACCGGCCGCAACACGCGCAACGACATCCTCGCCCTCATCCGAGCGCACAAAGGCGACAGCGGCATCATCTATTGCGCCACCCGCAAGGCGGTCGACGAGCTCACCAATTGGCTCCTCAAACAGGGCATCCGCGCGTTGCCCTATCACGCCGGGCTCGACGACGCGACGCGTGCCGCGCACCAGGACTATTTCGCCAAAGACGAGATCCAGGTCATCGTCGCAACCGTCGCTTTTGGCATGGGCATCGACAAGAGCAACGTGCGCTTCGTCGTGCATCGCGAGATGCCGCGCAGCATCGAGGCCTGGTACCAGGAGATCGGACGCGCCGGGCGGGACGGACTCCAGAGCGACATCGTCACCTTCTACTCGTGGAAAGACGTCGTCGACTATGCCGGCTTCCCGTCCGACTCGAAAGATGCGGAGCTGCAAGCAGAGGTCCGCGCCCGCACCGTCGCCCTGTTCCGGATGCTGGATCGCACGGGCTGCCGCCACCAGGCGCTGGTCGGGTACTTCGACGAGCAGATTGCGCGCTGCGGAGCATCCTGCGATCAGTGCCTGGGCATCGGCATTGCCTCACTGCTGTCGCCGAAGCAAACACCGCGGGTCGATACGACGATTCGTCTGGGCAAACCGTCGTGGGCAACCCAGGCCGATGTCGAGCCGGACGCCGATCTGTTCGACCGCCTGCGCACCTTGCGGCGACAGATCGCCGATGCCGAGGGCGTCCCGGCGTACATCGTCTTTAGCGACGCCGTCCTGCGCGACATGGCGCGCAAGATTCCGCGCACCGAAGACGAGCTGCTGCGCGTCTCAGGGATCGGCCCGCACAAGGCGCAGCGCTACGGGACGCGCTTCCTCGAGGTGCTGCGCGACGCTTAGGCGGCGAGCAGTGTCGGCGCGACCCGGCCGTCGATCTCGGACCGCACCAGCTCTTTGCACGTCGGGCAGATGCCATGCGTGGCGCTCTTGATCTTGCCCACAGGCGCAACGCCGTAGCGGCCGGTCATATCGACCACGCGACAGCACCACGCGCACTGACGGACGGATTGCAGCAGCGGGTTCATCGTTCGATCAGCCCTCGGTCACGTTCAGCCGACGCATCGGCGTGTATGACGGATCCCAATTGATGACGTGGTGCACCGACTTCGGCGGAGTCTCTTCGTAGACCCACATCTTGGTCTTCTCGGGATTGGCCCACTTGTCGAAGAGGCGCACGTGTCCGCCGCCATCGTCATCCTGACCGGTAGTCAGGTTGAGCGCGTCGCCTGCCTGCAGCTCGTCCTTGGTGATGCGACGGGAGACGTTCGCCAGGTTGTCAGTGGTGTGGCGCGAGACGCCCCAGACCTTACTGACGAACGCCGAACAGTCGAGGCCCGTCGACGAGTTGCCACCCCAGACATACGGGATGTTCATCAGCTGCTGCGCGTTCTGCAGCATGTTGGAGCGGGACATTTGTGCCGGGCCCGTCGTCGATGTCGCGTTCACGATCGGCCGTGGTGACGCCAGCGGCACTGACGAGCTGGATCGTGACTGCGCGGCAGTCTGCAGCACGGTCACGAATTGCGTTGTGGGCTTGGGCGCCACGGGCACCGCGACACGCCGCGTGGGCAGATTCGAGCGGACGAGGGCGAGATCGGCGGACGTGGGACGTGGCACAGCAGTTCGGCGCAGTATGCGGTCGACGACCCCTCGCGCTGAAGAGGCCGCCGGTCCCGGTTTCGTTAGCCGATCGTCCGCGGCACGATCGCGCGCAGGGCATTCGGCGCCACTTCGAACACCGCGGGCAGGCTGCCGACCAGCTCGCCATCGAGCTGGATCTCCGAGCCCGCGGCGCACTCGATGCGCAGCCGGCGTGTGCGATGGAACTCGACCAGCGGATGCCCGACGTGCCCGCCCGAGAACACCGACAGCAGCAGCCGCAAGACATCGCGGCGGGGCATCTCGCCGACGACGCACACGTCGAGCAAGCCGTCATCGCGCTTGGCATGCGGGCAGATCATCATGCCGCCGGCGTAGAAGGCGCCGTTGGCGATCGCGACCATCAGGGACCGACGTTGAATGCGCTGCTCGTCGAGCTCGAGCACTACTTCGTTAGAGGTGTTCCGGATCACCTCCCACAGCACTCCGGCCACATACGGCAACGTTCCAATACGCAGCGACTTGGGAATGCGCTGTGCGTCGCGCGCCACCCGCGAGTCGAACCCGACACCACCCGCATTGAGGAAGAACCGCTCGCCGCAGCGCGCGAGGTCGATGATCTGGGTGGCGCCGGCCCAGACCAGATCGATTGCCGCCGAGGGATCGGTCGGCAGGCCGAGGCTGCGCACGAAGTCGTTGCCCGTGCCGGCCGGCACGGCGCCGAGCGCTGGCGGTGTGCCGACGCCGCAGTCGAGCAAGCCATTGGCGAGCTCGTGCAGGGTGCCGTCGCCGCCCACGCCGACGACGGCGTCGAATCGCTGAGCCGCGGCGCCGCGGGCGAGCTCGACCGCATGCCCTGGACGCTCGGTACACACGACTGCGCCGCCGTGCGCGGCAACGGCGGCACGGACCATCGGTAACAGGCGCGCGGTGTGGCGGCCGCCGCCAGCGGCGGGATTGAACACGAACAGCGGTCGACGTGTAGTCACGGCAGGAGGGTGCCCGGGTTCATCGTGCCGCGCGGATCGAACGCGCCTTTGAGTCGACGCAACACTACGTAGCTGCTGCCAAGCTCCCGCTCCAACCAGGCCGCGCGCAGTTTGCCGATCCCGTGGTGATGGCTGATCGAGCCGCCGTTGGCGAGCACGGCGTCCATCGCCGCCGACCACATCGCGCGGTAGACGCGCTCGACTTCGCGTGCATCGCGTGGCGGCTGCGCGCCGACAGTGAAGTACAGGTTCGTGCCCTGCGCATAGGCATGCGAGGCGTGCGCCGATGCCATGACCAGCTCGGGCACATCGGCGTTGAGCGCATCGAGCACGGCGGCATAAACATGCGCGATGGCGTCCCAGCCCGCACCGACGTCGACGATGTCGACGATGGTTCCGGATTGGACGTACTGGAGCAACGCGCTGACGTCGTTGCGGTGCTCGAACCATGCATCCACTGGCTGCGCACCAAGCTCCGTTGCTCCACTCCGGCGCGCCGCGGACTCGATGGCGGCGCCTTCGATCCCAGGCAGTCCGGTCGGACCCTCGGCAGCGCAGATCAGAATGCATTGGCCGCGTTTGGTCGCACCGCCGAAGCTACGCGCAGTCTCGACCGGGTCGTACAGACGCAGCGCCGCTGGCCGCCAGCCGGCCTGGACGATGCCGCGCAGCATGTTGAATCCGTCGATCATGTTGGCGACAGCAAATGCGCCCCGCCAGGTCGAGGCAGGCTTCGGAAAGACTTTGAGGGTGACTTCGGTGAGCACTCCGAAGGCGCCTTCGGAACCGATGAATAACTGGCGCACATCAGGTCCGGCTGCGCGCCGCGGCGCCGGAGTCAGACGAACGGGCGCACCGTCCGGCAACACCGCTTCGAACCCGAGCAGCAAGTCTTCGATGCTGCCGTAGCGCGTCGACAGTTGCCCGCTGCTGCGCGTCGCGACCAGTCCGCCCAGTTGCGCGGTCCGAATCGACTGCGGATAGTGGCCCGAGACGTACCCGCGCTCGTTTAGCCAGGCTTCGAGTCGTTCGAGGCGGACGCCGGCCTCGGCGGTGACGCTGTGGTTCAACTCATCCAGACCGACGATCTGGTCGAGTCGCGTGAGGTCCAGGACGACGCTGTCGCGTGGCGCCTCGGCGCCGCCGAGCACGCCTGTGCCGCCGCCGCGGGGTACGACGGCAACGCCGCGCTCGTACAGATAGGCCAGTGCCGCCGAGACGTCGGCGCGGCTGTTGGGTCGGACGACGCAGCGGGGGCCAGGTCCGGGCTGGCCGCCGACGGCGCGCTGGACGAGTCGGAGTGGCCAGGTATCGACGGCCGCCGCCTGGACAATGTCGGGATCGGTCAACACCTGGTCGGCGCCGAGCAGCGTGCGCAGCTCGCCGACGAGGGTCTCGGTCAGCACGGTCACCTCTCCTGACCGCGCGGTGTGCTCGCGTCGCTGGCCGACACCGCGGCATGCCGGCGTGGATCGTGGAAACGCGTCAGGCCGGCCCGGTAGCTCATCACCTGCCGGTCACATTCTTGTGCATCCCAGCCCAGGGCAGGTGCCAGCGCTCGCGCATAGTCTTCGGCTTTGGCGCTGGCTTGCTCCGGATCGAGCAGGCTGAGTGGCAAACGCTGGGACAGCGCATCGTCGAGGGTCACGACCATGGCGTCGGGCTGCGCGAGCTGCTGCACCTCATCTGCTGCCTGGAGTGGCCTGGTCAGCATTGGGAAGGGGTCGGCGTTGGTCTGGCAGATGCGGTCGAGCACTCGCTGCGCGAGCCTGCGGAACGTGGTCAGCTTGCCGCCGGCAATGGCGATCATTCCGGGCGCGAGGTCCAGCAGCCGGTCCTCACGCGACAGATCGGCCGTGCGCGCGCCCGACGCTCCGAGCAGCGGCCGAACACCCGACCACGCCGCCGTGACTCTGGGTTGCCAGTCCATGTCGTGCACGGCTTCGAGCAAGTACTCGACTTCAGTAGACGTGGGCATCGGGCAGTCGAGCTCCTCGATGGCGCACTCGGTGTCGGTGCTACCGAGCAGCAGGCGATCGTGCCACGGCGTCAGTGTGACGAAACGCCCGTCTCCTGGGTGCCTCAGGGTGAGCCCACTGCGGAGTGGCTCTGGCGGCTGTTCGAGCACCACGTGGGTGCCCTTGGCCGGGCACAGCTCGTCCTCCGTGTCCACGTTGAGCCTCGCCACGACCATGCCCAGCCATGCTCCAACGGCCAGCACGATCGTGTCCGCCTCGATTTCGATTGTCTGCTGCGTAGCGCGATCGTGCAGCGTTACCTTTTTGGAGCTGCCGGCCGACTCCAGCGCAGCGAGCTCCAGCCAGTTGCACGCGACCGCGCCGCGCGCTTGTGCCGCATGCAGCACTGCCAGCGTGAGCCAGGCATCGTCGGTCTCGGCTTCGTGGTACTCATAGGCGCCCTGGGTCGCCTTCACGATCGAGGCCCGTTGTTGCAGCTCGGCCTGACTGACGAGCCGATGGCGCGGCAGCGGCCACGGCTCGCCCAGGTGCTCGTAGGCAGTCAGCATGTGCTCGATTTGGCGCGGCGGTTCAGGAGTGCTTTGCAGCGGCAAGAGAAACGGCAATGGCCGCACCAGCTCGGGCGCGTGTTGGAGCAGAAACGATCGTTCGGTCAATGCTTCCGCGACGAACTCGGTGGCGCCCAGGAGTAGGTAGCGCAGCCCGCCGTGGATCAGCTTGGTCGAGCGCCGGCTGGTCCCCGAGGCGAAGTCGCTCCGCTCGACGAGCGCGCACGGCACACCGCGCAGTGCTGCCTCGAGCGCGATCCCGGCGCCCGTGATCCCGCCCCCCACCACCAGCAGCGGCCAGCGCCGCTCGGCAAGTCGTTGCAACGCCGAGTCGCGCCACTCCATTGCGCCCCGCAGCGTAGCAGCCCCTCCTTTTGTGCCTTACATCAACGACCGCCACGGCGATGGAGACTCCGGCGCGTTATACCGTCCGCCTCCGCCCGGCCTCACCCATGGCCCGCGCCAGCCTGAATCTCCTGTCACGCCGGGCGGCGCGCGAAGCGCGAGGAACTCGGCTGGCCGACCGCTGACGCCGATTACCGAGCGTCGCCGTTTGCGTCCCTTGCCGGGGTCTGGAGCTCGTTGACGCGCCGTGCGGGGTGCAAAGCGCGAGGAACTCGGCGGGCCGACCGCTGACGCCGATCACCGAGCGTTGCCGTTTGCGTCCCTTGCCGGGTCTGGAGCACGTTGACGCGCCGGGCGGCGTGCGAAGCGCGAGGAGCTCAGCACCGTCGACCGCCGATCACCGAGCGTTGCCGTTTGCCTCCTCGCTGGTCCAGAGCTCGTTGACGCGCGGTGCGGCGCGCGAAGCGCGAGGAACTCGGCTGGCCGACCGCTGACGCCGATCACCGAGCGTCGCCGTTTGCGTCCCTTGCCGGGTCTGGAGCACGTTGACGCGCCGGGCGGCGTGCGAAGCGCGAGGAACTCGGCGGGCTGACCGCTGACCCGCCGACGCTGACGGCTGACCGCTGCCACTTTGCCGCCTTGTCATCCCGCGATCGTGTCGTCGGACACAAGGCCGCCCTCGGCGCGAGGCGATGGGCTGCAATACTGAGCAGGGCAATGATCTTCGACCTTTCGCTGGGCAACGGCGGGCCGCACGCCACCCCGGAACTCCTGGTGGACACCGCCAAGACCGCCGATGAGCTCGGCTTCAGGGCACTCTGGACTTCAGATCACCTGCTCGCGCCGAGCACCCTGCCCCAGTTCAGCCGCGTGTTCGAGCCGTTGATCGTGCTCGCACACATCGCCGCAGTCACCAGCCGGATCCGGTTAGGCACCTCGGTCATCGTGCTGCCCATGCGCAGCCCGTTCGTCGTCGCCAAGCAGGCGGCCACACTGGATCTGATATCCGGTGGACGGTTGATCCTGGGCGTCGGCGTCGGTTCCTATGGCGACGAGTACAAGAATGTCCACGCTGACTTCGGTACGCGCGGCGCCCGCCTCGACGAGTCGATCCGGCTGTTCCGCCACTTGTGGTCGGGCAAACGCGAACCGTTCAGCGGCCGCTACTACGGGTTCGAGGACGGCGTGTTCGAGCCGCTGCCGCCGCAAGGTGAACAGCTCACGCTGCTGATCGGCGGGCGCTCGGACGCGGCGCTGCGCCGCGCCGGCCGCTACGCCGACATCTGGCAGACCACGACGGTCCCGCCCGACGCGTTCCCGACGGCGATTGCCAAAATCCGCGCCGAGCCTCACGGACAGGACGTCGAAGTGGGCAGCGTGCTTGCGTTCAACGACGGTCTTGCCGCCGCCCGAGAGGCCGTTGGCGCCTGGGAGCATGCCGGCGCGCAGCACCTGTCCATCAACTTCGGGCCGGCCGAAGGACGATTGGCGCGCATGCGCGAGTTCGCGCGCGAATTCGGAGTAGGACGATGACCACCACGTCGGCGGACGCTGCCGAATTACGACGGATCGACGGTGAGCGCATGAGCAACGCTGTGCGCAGCGAAGTCCGGCACCAGCTCAACGTGGCGTACGGCGACCATCCGCGCCAGGTGCTGGATGTGTATTACCCGTTGCCGCGCACGGTATCGCTGCCGGCGCCAGTGCTCGTGTTTCTGCACGGCGGCGGGTTTCGCACCGGCACGCCGGCGCGCAATGCGTACCAGGGCCGAGCGGCCCTCGAACACGGTGCGCTGTTCGTTTCGATGGGCTACCGGTTGATCCCCGAGGCGCGCTTTCCCGACAGCGTCGAGGACGTCGAGCAAGGGTTGCTGTGGCTGCGCGAGCACGTCGCGGAGCACGGCGGCGATCCGGAGCGGATCTACGTGTCCGGTCATTCGGCCGGGGCGATGCTCGCGGCGTGGGTCGTGCTGCGCCAATCCGCCGTGGACTTCGTGCGCGGGGCCGTCCTGATCAGCGGCTTTTACGACCTGAGTCAGCAGCCGTCCGACATCGTCAATCCGGAGTCACCGCGTTTCGTTCCACGGCTCGCCGAAGCCATCGAACGAGTTCCGCCGCATACGGTCATCGTGTTCGGCGAACGCGATCTGCCAGGTGCGGAGCCGGCCGCGCACGCGCTGCATGCCGCGCTCCAGGCGCGCGGCGCCTCAGTCGAGCTGTTCGTGGAGCCAGATGCCGACCACTACGCAGCCAATCGCGGATTCATCAGCACCAGCGGAGCGGTGTTTCAATCGGTGAAACGGATGATGGACCTGCATGACCCGCGCTGAGGAGCTTGCGCACGAGCTGGAAACTGCGATTGAGGCGATCGACACCGAGCTCCAGGAGATCCCGAGTGAGCGCTGGATCAGCGCCGTCAGCGGACCGGAGGGTTGGCCGGTGGGCCATGTCGCGCATCATATCGGTGAAGGCTACCTGCAGAGTCTCGACTGGATTTCGCGCGCGCTCAGCGACGGAAAGCCGGTCGAGCTGGTGCCCGAGGTCGACATTCCGAAGATCAACGAGGCCAATGCGCGCTGCCTCGAGGAGCATAGCGACGCGCCGCGCGCGCAGACCATGACGTTCATGCGCTCCAGCGCGCGGCGGCTCGTGGAGCAAGTCCGCGCGTTGACCGATGAACAGTTGGACAACCCGATGATGATCGTGATGGGCGAGCCGCGGCCCGGCAGCCAGGTGGCCCTGCCCATGGCGCTGCGGCACGCCAATACGCATATGCAGAGCATTCGCGGCGCCACGCTCTCGGGCTGACGCACCGGCGCAGTTGGTCCACCGGCTCGGGCTGATACGGCCGCCCCGACCGACACCCGCTTCGCGCGTGTCCGCCACGTCGCTCGTCGCCGCGGTCGCTTCCGCTTCATACCGCCCCGCGGTCGCCGCCGCCCGCCCGCCGTCGCATGTGCTAAGCGTAACGATGGACCGTCACGCGAACCGTCACGGGAAGGCCAGAAACCGTCAGCGCAATATCACAAACCTCGCCGCAATCGTCATTTGTGTGTCACAGAATCGGCCAAACCGTCACGGGAAGCCAAGGAACCGTCACGCGACGGCGCTTTTGGCACGGCGGCGACTCAACAGGGGTTGGAGGTGCTGGCCGGTGTAGCTGGCTTCGTTGGCGGCGACTTGTTCGGGTGTGCCGACGGCGACCACCTCGCCCCCCGCGTCGCCGCCTTCGGGGCCCAGGTCGATGATCCAGTCGGCGGTCTTGATCACGTCCAGGTTGTGCTCGATCACCACCACAGTGTTGCCGGTGTCGACCAGGCGACCGAGCACGCCCAGCAGGTGCTCCACATCGGCGAAATGGAGACCGGTGGTCGGCTCGTCGAGGATGTAGACGGTGCGACCCGTGGCGCGGCGCGACAACTCACTCGACAGCTTGACACGTTGGGCTTCGCCGCCAGACAGAGTCGTAGCCGGCTGGCCGAGACGGATGTAGCCGAGCCCGACCTCACACAGCATGCGCAGCTTGACGGCGATGTTCGGGATGTTCTCGAAGACGCCCAATGCTTCGTCGGCCGTCATCTCCAGTATGTCGGCGACCGAGTGCCCTTTGTATTTGATCTCGAGCGTCTCGCGGTTGTAGCGCTTGCCGTGGCACACCTCGCACGGGACGTACACGTCCGGTAGGAACTGCATCTCGATCTTCAAGATGCCATCGCCTTCGCACGCCTCGCAGCGGCCACCTTTGACGTTGAACGAGAATCGACCGGGCTGATAGCCACGGACGCGCGCTTCGGGCACCTGGGCAAACAGATCACGAATCGGCGTCCACAACCCGACATAGGTGGCAGGATTGGAGCGTGGCGTGCGGCCAATCGGCGACTGATCGATCTCGATGACCTTATCCAATTCCTCGAGGCCGTCGATGCGGTCGTGCATGCCGGCCGCCTCGCGCGCCTTGAACAGGCGCTGCGACAGCGCCGGGAACAAGGTATTGCTGACCAGGGATGACTTGCCAGAGCCGGAGACCCCAGTGACGCACACCAATCGGCCAAGCGGAATCTCAACGGTGATGTTCTTCAAGTTGTTCTCGCGCGCACCGACAATGCGCACCCACTTGCCATTGCCCTGGCGCCGCTGGCGTGGCACCGGGACTGCTCGGACGCCGACCAGGAACTGGCCGGTCGCGGACTCCGGAGTGGCCATAATGCGTTCGATCGAGCCCTGGGCGACGATCTTGCCGCCGTGCTCGCCGGCGCCCGGGCCCATGTCGACGATGTAATCGGCCGAGCGCATCGTGTCCTCGTCATGCTCGACCACGATCAACGTGTTGCCCAGGTCGCGCAGACGCTTCAGAGTACGGATCAGGCGCTCGTTGTCACGCTGGTGCAGGCCGATACTCGGTTCGTCGAGGATGTACAGCACACCGGTCAGTCCGGAGCCAATCTGCGTCGCCAACCGGATACGCTGCGCCTCGCCGCCTGACAGTGTTGCTGCCGTGCGCGAAAGCGTCAGGTAGTCCAATCCGACGTCAACCAGGAAGCGCAGTCGTTCGCGGATCTCTTTCAGGACCTGGCGACCGATGGCAAACTCGCGGTCACTCAGCGTCAGGTTGCGCTCGGCGGCGTACGGATGGTTTTTGAGCTGGCCGTTGCGCCTGTCCTCAAAGGGAACGCGTTCCTCCAGGGCGGTGAAGAACTCGCGCGCATGGAGTACGGAGTACGCGACGACTTCCTGGATGTTGCGACCGGCGATGGTGACGGCGAGCGCTTCGGGCTTCAAGCGAGCGCCCTTACACGTGGGACATGGGCGCGGGGCCATATAGCGCTGCAAATCTTCGCGAATGAAATCGGAGTCCGTTTCCTGGAAACGTCGCTCGATGTTCGGGATGACACCCTCGTAGTGGGCGCGATATTCGCGCGCACGACCGCTCTTACTCTCATAACGCAGGGTGATGCGCTCCGTGCCGGAGCCGTACAGGATCTTCTGGATGTGATCTTTACTGAGCTCGCGCACGGGCGCGGTCATCGAGAAGCCGTAGTAGCGCGCGACCGATTCGAGCAGCGACTTGTAATACGAGTTGCCGTTCCAGCCTGCTTTTCCCCACGCGCTGATCGCGCCTTGAGTGAGGCTCAAATCCTTGTTCGCCAGAACTAAATCCGGATCGACTTCCAGTCGTGTCCCGAGGCCGGTGCAGGTTGGACAGGCGCCATGCGGAGTATTGAACGAGAAGCTGCGCGGCTCGAGGGCGGCGAGCGACGTGCCGTCGAACGGACACGCGAAGAGTTCTGAGTACAGGGTGTCGGTCTGCAGGTCGTTGATGATGACCTGGCCGGAGCCGAGCTTGAGCGCTTGCTCGATCGAGTCGGCAATGCGCGACTTGTCCTCCGCGGCGTGGGCCACGACAAGCCGGTCGACAACGACCGCGATCGAGTGCTTCTTGTTCTTTTCGAGCTCGATCTTGTCGCTCAGATCGCGCACCTCGCCGTCGACGCGCACGCGCACAAAGCCGGCCTTGCGGATATCTTCGAAGGCTTGCTGAAACTCACCCTTGCGGCCCTCGACGAGCGGCGCCAGGACCATGATGCGCGAGCCCTCGGGCATGTCCAGGACCGCGTCGATGATCTGCTCGGATGTTTGCTGTTGGATCGGCCGGTGGCACTTCGGGCAGTGCGGTCGGCCCACGCGGGCATACAGCAGGCGCAGATAGTCGTAGATCTCGGTAACCGTGCCGACGGTCGACCGTGGGTTGTGGCTGGCACCCTTCTGATCGATCGAGATGGCCGGCGACAGGCCCGAGATGTACTCGACGTCTGGCTTGTCCATCTGGCCGAGGAACTGCCGCGCATAGCTCGACAGGCTCTCGACATAGCGGCGCTGGCCTTCGGCGTAGATCGTGTCGAAGGCCAGGCTCGACTTGCCGCTGCCCGACAGGCCGGTGATGACCACCAGGCGGTCGCGCGGGATATCGAGATCGATGTTTTTGAGATTGTGCTGGCGGGCGCCGCGGATCTCGATCGTGTCCAGAGGCATTGAGAAGGGAGAGGCTACATGCTGCGCAAACAGGGCGCCGGCATGCAAGACTCGGACATGCGTTCTATTCTACGAGACCCGCAGTGCACGGCGGGCCGGTTTTCTCAGTGAGTTGGGTGGCCGGCTTACCTTTCGGGCCCGCGGCGTGGGAAGTGCCCGGAACTGTCCGGCGCGCCAAGGTGAGGCTGGAAGTCTCGTTGCACAGTGTGTCGGGGTGGCTGGCTAGCTTTCGGGCCCCGTCGCGTCGGAGTGCCCGGAACCGTCCGGCGCGCAAGGGTGAGGGTGGAAGGCTGGTTTCACCGTGTGCGGGGTGGCAGGCTACCTCGTGGCTCACAGCGTTGGAAGTGCCCGGAACCGTCCGGCGCGCCGGGGTGAGGCTGGAAGGCGGATTTTCACGGTGTGCGGAGGGTGGCTGGCTCCGTCGTGGCCCGTGGCGTTGGACAGCACCTGCACACCGCCGGGCGCGCATGAACGATGAGGACACGCCGTCGGCTGCTAGCCTGGCCAGCTATGGCCCTGACTGTCGGTCCGCGTTTGCAAGCCTTCTTCGACGAGCCGCTGCTGGCGATCGTGACCACGCTCAACAAACGCGGGACGCCCGAGATGACGCCCATCTGGTACGAGTTTGTCGACGGCTCGATTTACTTCAACGGCCTGCGCACGCGCCAGTGGCTCCAGCGCATGGAACGTACTGGCCGGGCCACCTTCTTCCTGATCGATCGGCAGAATGCGTGGCGCTGGGCGCAGATCTATGGTCGGGTGGTCGAAGCCGCCGACGATCCGGACGTCGAGCAGTTCGCCCGACTCGGTCAGCGTTACGGTCGACCGATCAAGCCGCCGATTCCCGATCGACGCTACCTACGCATCCAGATCACCAGGGTCAAGGGCCGCGCGGGCACTCCGTCAGAGCCGTGGGATGTGACCCAAGATGGGCAAAAGTAGGCAGCGCGCCGGCCCAAATTAGGCGGTCCTCCCGAAGAAGAGCGGGCAGCTCGAGGACAGACTGAGGTTCGGCCGGCACCGTCGCCGGTACACCCACCTCGAGGAGACAACGCACATGTCTCGCTCCGCACTACCTCTGGCCATCGCGGGCCTGTCGCTTGCCGTTACGCTGGCCAGCTCCGCGTTCGCCGCTGCCGCGGCTGATGAATCGCAAACGGCGGCGGTGATTGGCTTGCGCGCCGCGACCGTTCAGTTCCAGGAGC
>DASXRR010000467.1:0-4925 GCA_036506475.1 Chloroflexota bacterium | reverse complement strand
GCCGCCTGGGCGGAGGGTCGGGCGATGACACACGAGCAGGCGAAGCACGGTGGGTCTACTTGCGCATCACGCCCGCCGGCTAACTGGCGTCGCCAGCCGTCTGCGCACTTGCGCATTTGGCGCGAGGTAGCCATCGAACATCATGGACAGCCAGAACCCGTGCTTGGCGGGGTCACCTGGACATCATCGTTCAGCGGAGACTGCAGAGCGCTCGCAAGGGCGCGCAGCACAATGCCGCGGTTGGTTGCGCGGGCAATCACTAGAACGTACGATCTACAAGGCGTGCTCGGGCGGTCATCTCGCGCGGGGGCGTGCCCAGCGAAGCTCGCAAGCGCGCCGCCGACAGATGAGGCTGACACATACGAGCGCGGCGTCTCCCACCACGGCGTGCCGATGCGCGGCGTGCCCGTTTTGCTGAACGACGACATGACGATTGCCGAGGGGCCGCAACGCTGGCTCTTCTACGTTGCTTTGGATCGGGGGCGAACGCGAAGCCCGGCCACGTGGCGGAGCTACGGCGAGGCGGTCTACGACGGGCTGCAAACGTGCCAGGCCAATGCCTGGGCGTGGGACGAGATCGAGGAAGGGCACCTGCGTGCGTACCGCAACCAGATGCTGTACCACCCTATTTCCGTCACGGGGCGTGCCCACTCCGCGCGAACCATCAACGGCCGACTCCGTCGGCTGGCCATGTTCTACAAGTGGGCGTGCCGCCGCGGACTGATAGGCCCGGTGCCGTTCGAGTACGAAGCGGTCCGCGCACCGGTCAACATCGACGCGCAGTTGCTCGGCCATCTGCGCGCAGCGGGACCCCGCGCGGGCGTTGGATTTGACGATACGGGAGTATCGGTCGATCCCCTCGGCGCTCTCGGTCGAGGACCTGCGTCGGGTGCGCACGCACCTCGACCCACGCGACGCACTCATCGCTGACTGGGCGGCTACCACGGGCGCGCGGAGGATGGAGGTGCTCGGCCCCACGGTGACTGACATCCTCGACAGCCATGCGCTCGGCGACGCCCCTTTCGCTGCGATTCCAATCGTGGGTAAGGGTGGCCGCAGGCGCGCTCTTCAAGTTCCGCTGGCGATCATCGACCGCACGAATCGACACATCTGGGAATGGCGAAGCTCGGAGCACGGGTGAGCAGCAGCGACAGCTCAGTGGCACCGCGCCGTCGTCCGTCCCCCAGCTGGTTGAACGCCTGCTTGCGCTCACGGCACTCTGGCAGGAGGTCCAGCAGGTGCTGGCACATATGCCTCCGCCAGGCGGCGCGGTTCACCGTACGCGCGATGGTATGAAGGGCCGCGCGCGGACGCCTTGCGCGGTCGCGACCCAGGCTATGCGCGTCGGCAGTGCCCACCTGCGCGCGCGCCGTCTTGAGCCTGTTCCGGCTTCCTCAGCGATACGCGGATAGCCGTCCCGTGTGTAGCGCCTGTTATCTGGAGCTGGTCGGTCGGAGCGCGATCGTGCCCTGGCGCGATGGTCACACGGATTAGGAGGTCGACCGCCAGTCGCCGTTTTGGCCCTCGCCGAAGAGGCGCACGAGGCGCTGCCGTCCAGCGCCATCCTTTCAATGGCCATCCCGACACGGCCCGTTGGCGCGCCTGGCAGAGCGCGTCCTACTCGTCGCTAGATGGTGAGCGTAAGGCCGTCTTCGGCGAGCTCCGCCTCAACGTCGCCGCGTCGGTTGAGCATGTCGGCGCTCATGTGGGTCAGGACGAGCCGTTTACATCGCAGACGCAAGCGCTGCTCAGCCACCTTTGCGTAGCTCAGGTGATAGTGGACCGACCTTTCGAAGACGTACGCCTCACAGATGAACACGTCAGCTCCGTCGGCGAGCTCAATCAGCTCGTCCGTCCACTCTGTGTCGCCCGAGTACGCGACGATCTTGTCCTCGCAGGCCACCCGTAATCCGTAGGATGGGGCGCCACTTGCGTGGGCGACCGGATAGGCCATGATCTCGAGCGCGCCCACAGCGGTGGGGACGCGCTCGCTAAGCTCGATTGTCTGCAGCTCGAAGCGGCGCTCGACCTGAGACGATCCAGGAAAGAGCACCTCCATGGCATTCATGACGCGGTTGCGCAAGCCCGGGGGACCAACCAGCAGCAACGGTCGGTCGCGGCGGGCGAACTGCTGGTGAAGGACGAGGAATGGGATGCCGCCAAAGTGGTCGCCGTGCAAGTGCGACACGAGCACAGCATCGATCGATGCGGGTGTAAGCCTCAATCGCGTCAGTCCGATCAGTGACGACGTGCCGCAGTCAAGCAGCACATGCGTGCTCGCCGTGCGCAGCGAGATACACGCCTGGAGACGCCCACCGCTGCCGAAAGCGTCACCCGAGCCGACGAATTGGACGGTGATCATGCGCGTGGCTAGCCGAGCATAGGAGCGTAGGGAGGGACTGCGCTACAGCACCCGAGTTCACGGAGGTTCCGATTGGGAGCGCGGCAACGTATCCTGTCCACTGCGATCACCTGCCTGCTCGCCACAAGCGGTTCGAGCAACGGGCCCGAAATTGAGGTCGATGGTCATCAGGCCGCCGTGCAGCAGCACAGAAGACGGCCAGAACCGTATGTCTCGTAGTCGAGCTGCAGGCCGTTTGTCGGTGCGTAGGCCACGCCGACGCGCGCAGGCTACCGCTTCGGCGTGTAGGTCAACACGACGACGCCATTGCCGACCTCGGCCACGTCGGCCAGGTCCAGGTGTGTGGTCGTGATCCCGGGCAGGAGAGTCTCCCCGGATCCGGCGATGAACGGGTACACCCACAGGTGTAGCTCGTCCAGTTGTCCGCCTTCCAGGAGGGCCCGGCTGAACGAGCCGGTGCCGTACTTCAGCAGCGTGCCCTCGCCGGACTTCTTGAGCTTGGCGACCGCCTCGACGGCGTCATCTTGCAGGATCACGGCGTTCCAGGCGGCGTCGGTCAGCGAGCGCGATGCGACGTACTTCGGTAGCGCGTTGATCCTGTCGGCCAAGACGCCGGTCTGGCCGGGCCACGTCGCCGCAAAAGCCTCGTAGGTTGCCCGTCCAAGGACGAGAGCGTCAGCGGGCTCCAACAGCTTCGTGTTGTACTCGACGTGCTTGTCATTCCGGAACTGCGCCTGAGCGCCCCAGAAACTCTCGCCGGAAACCATCCCGTCGAGTGAGACATACGTCGATTCGACCAGCTTCCTCATGGCGAAGAACGTAGTGGTCGTCGTTACGGCTTGTCTTGTATCGAAACGCCGGTCAGAGGCCCAGGACTACGCCGCCGCGCGCCACCTCGGCCGGGGTGTGGCCGATCAGCTGTCGTAGCTCCCGGGTCAGCTGCGGCTGGTCGTAGTAGCCCGCATCGGCGATCACGTCCGCGATCGACGCACCCGCGCGCAAAAGTCGAACCGCGTGCTTCGCACGCTCGATCAGGTGCAGCTTGCGGCGCGAGAGGCCGACTGCCCGCACGAACCGGCTTTGCGCGGTTCGCTCCGGCATGATGCGTACGGCGCCGCCGTGCCACAGCTCATCGATCAGCGGATCGAAGACCAGCAGGCCGGCACGCTCCAGACGGTCGATGAAGACGTCGATGTTCTGCGGACTCGGCATCTCCCATGCCCGCCCATCCAGCAGAATCCGGCCGTCCGGCAGTGTCGGCAGCACCGCGTCCTGGAGGTTGACGAGCCGGGCGGGCGGGAACATCGGCAAGTATGCCCCGAGGCGGAAATCGGCGCCGAAGTACTCCGAGTCACGCGGACACGACAATGTCGTCGCCTTCGTCGCCGGGCCGCGGAGGTGCACCGCCCATGCGCCGCCGATCCGCGCGAACCCTATCCCTGGGTTGACCGAGGCGAGAGAGCTGAAGTCGGTCGGACTGTCGCACTCCGCGGTCCAGACCTGGACCAGCGACCCTGCCTGTCCGCTGACGATACGACTACTCAGCCCCATGCAGCGTAGTGAAGCAGAATCTCAGCGGGTCGACACGCAGATGTAATCACTCCAGCCCTTGATGCGGGAGCACTCCTGCACTGGTGCTGGGCTTTCGCCGAATCGGTCCCTGCGCCAGCGCTGGTTCCGTATTCCGGGCGACTCGCTGCACGAGCTGGACTTTCGTCTCGGCGGGCGAGAGATCAGCCGGGGCACCTTTGCGCCATCCGGGGTGCCTGAGCTGGTCGAGTACCGCTCACAGTTCCTCGACATCGTCGCCGACGAGCGCATCGTGTACGTGTACGAGCTGCTGTTGGATGGGCGCCGGCGGTCGATCTCGCTGGTCACCGTGGACCTGAGCCCCCAGGATGCTGGGACGCGCCTGAAGTACACCGAACAGTTTGCGTTCGTCGCGTATACCGGCGATGGCCGCGACGATCGCGGCGAGCGTGAGGGTGGCACTCGGTTGCGGCTGAACGCCCTCGCGTCGGTGGTCGAGGAAACCCATCGGCGATACTGACGGCATGGCCTCGGCGCGGATCGGCGTGCTGTTCATGCAGTCGCAGGCGTTCTTTGGCGCGGATTCGGCGATTCATGCTGAGCTGATGAAGTATTTCGATCGCTCGGCGGTCGACGTCCACGTGGCGGTGACCACGGACGAGCCGAGCGATCCGCGCATGAGCGCTTTCGCGCGCATCAGCGCGATCCCCAACGTCACGATCAAGCGGACCAGCTTTGGGCCATCCATCCATGGCATAGCGCACAGCGCGCGGTTCAGGAAGGTGCTCGGCGGGGCCGAGGCGCTGGTTGGCCTGGCGGGGTTGGTGCTGTACATCAAGCGGCATCGGATCAAGGTGATCCACACCACGGAGAAGCCACGCGACGCCTTCTATGGCGTACTGCTGGGCAAGCTGACCGGTGCCCGGACGGTCATCCACATGCACGTGGGCTACGACGATTGGCTGGCGCGGACCGTGAAGTGGGCGCTGGGCCAGGCCGAGGCGATTGTGGCCATCTCGTGCTTCGTGGCCGA
>DASXRR010000466.1:0-43099 GCA_036506475.1 Chloroflexota bacterium | reverse complement strand
CGACTGCTGCGCATGTTGGGCTTTGTGCTGGCGACGTTCTTTGGCCTGGGTTTCGTCGGCATTGCGGGACTCAATGCCAGTCTGCTGGTAGATCGCCTGACGCGCATCGATGCGACGGCGACGCAAGCGATCCTGCCCGCCCTGCTTGTCGCGGGCGCCCTGCTCGCACTCGTGACCAGCCTGGGTATGGCCTTCCATCACCTGTTCGTGGCCGCGGACGCGGAGCTCTTGCTGGCGACGCCTGTGCCGCGACGCGACCTGTTCGTGCTCATGCTGCTGGAGACGTGGCGCGACTGCATCCACGTCGTGTTGTTCTTGATCGCGGCGCTCATTGGTTTTGGTCTCGCGCTACGGCTGCCCTGGGCGTACTACATGACCGCGGTCGTCGTAGCCGTGGGGCTGACGTTTGTGGCGACGACCGCGGGCACCACGTTGACGCTGCTCTTGGCCCGCGTGCGCTTTGGCGCCTCGCTCATGGGCATCACGCGGCTCTTGGCAGTGCTGCTGTTCTTGCCGGCTGGCGTGCTGGGTATTCCGACGTTGGGTACCTCGCGCGGTCGGGCGCTGCCGGGTGTCGGCCAGGACAACCTGCAGGTGCTGGCCACGACGCTGCGCGACATCGGGCCGCCACCCGAATGGGCACCTACAACGTGGGCAACGCACGTTCTGCTCGGCGATGCCAGCACCGCTGCATCTGGTCTGCTGCTGATGGCCGTGGCGATGGGCGTGGTGCTGTTGGCGCTGGCCACGTTCGAGCGCGCGTTTCAATCGGCCTGGGAGCGCGTACGGTTCACGGGACCGCGCGCTGCTTCCCCAGTGCACGTGAGCTGGTCCAGCCAGGGACCGCTGACGAGCATGCTGCTCAAGGATTTCCGCACGCTGCTGCGCGATCCGCGCTGGCGAACGAGTCTGTTGGTCGGCGTGGCTGCGCTGGGGGTGCCCATGCTGCTGTTCTCGGCGGGCAGCGATCCTGGTGCGCGACTGTCGCACGAAGCGCGCTTCTGGATCGGACTGTTCCCGGTGCCCTACCTGGCATACGTCGCCGGGAGCCAGCATGGCGCGGCAACGCTGGCCTACGAAGGACGCAATCTGGCTCTACTGCGGGCGGCGCCGATTGGCTTCGCTCGACTGCTCCTGGCAAAGCTGGCGGGCAGCCTGGGCCTCGTGCTGGGCATCACGTGGCTGGCTACGCTCGTGCTTGCGCTGCGCCATGACGCAACGACATTCGAGCTTTTCGCAGCGCTGACCGTGGCGGCGTGGCTGGCCATCGGCGGTACATCCGCCGGCCTCATCGGCGCGGCGCTTACGGCTGACTTCGAGACGGACAATCCGCAGCGGCGCGTTGGCTGCCTGGGCACGCTGCTCACATCCGGGTTGTCGGCGTTGTTCTTCGCCACGAACACCGGCTTGCTGGTCTGGCTGTTGCTACGGGCGCTGGGCGGTATCCCACGACCATTGGTTGGCCTGGCGCCTGTGCTGGATTGGGTGGTGACCGCGCTGGCGTTGTTCGCGCTTGGTGCGCTGGTGCTCGCTGCGCAGTTGGGGATGCGCCGACTCGCCCAATGGGAGGCGAGCTGAGCTAGCCGCGCGACCGCCCGACGATGAGCCGCGGGGCGCTGGGCGCATGGCGCGTCGCCTCGGCGGTGTCGCTGTAGAAGCCGGCTGCGATGGCAGCGCGGTAGATCGTCAAGCGAGCGCGTTCCTCGCGGTTGAACGGATAGGCAGTGGATTCAGGTGGTTGGGCGGGCCAAACGGGCATTGGTCATGTCCTCCGATTGGCGCCCACTCTACGCGCGGCTTGCGCCGCGATGCTGTGAATCGAATCACTGGCGCGGTGTGACCGTCCTCACACCGCGCCTGGCTGTTGTTGCTTAGTTGAACGGGCGGTTGGGATGGTCATCTCCTGGCGGTCACCGCTCACACCAACCATAGGGGTCGCTTCCTCCGAACAAGGTGTGCGAATGCCAGCTAACAAGAGCACCGAATGAAACGCCCGCTGGCCCGCTCTCAAGATGGCGAGGGGCGCTTCAAACATCCTCGCGCTACGCGCGCCGCCCGGCCCTGGATGGGATCAGAAAGGCCAAGTTGGGACGCTCTTGGAAGAGTGGCGCGCCGCGGTCGGCGTGAATTGGATGGGTATTCCTCCGTCACAGTGACACAGCTCAGATAGGTCCACTCGGGGAGCCTGGCTCAGTTCCAGTGCAGCGCGGCGGCGAGATCGGCGGCCAGGCGGAGGGGGTCGAAGGGTTTGGTCAGGATGCCCGCGGCGCCTAACTGAGCGAGTCTGGTGCGATCCGCCGACTGCGCTTTGGCAGTCAGAAACACAACCGGGATATCGCGCGTCACCGGGTCCGCTTGCAGCTTGCTGAGGGTAGTCGGCCCATCCATGTCCGGCATCATGACGTCGAGCAGGATCGCGTCCGGCTGACCGCCGCGGGCGCGCTCGATGCCGTCGCGCCCGGAGGCCGCGGTCAGCACCTCCCACTGGCCGACCAGCTCCAGGCTGACCTGGGCCACCTCGCGGATGTCGTCCTCGTCGTCGACGATCAGGATGCGTTTCTGGGTCATACCCGCCTTCTCGCTGAGCTCACTGAGCTCACGCAGCTGGCACGACGCGTTCCAAGAGCGTCAACACTCGGCGGCGTACCTCGTCAGGGGTCATGCGGCCCTTGGTCAAGAACTCGGTCGGACCGAGCTCGAGGTTGCGCCGTTCGTCCAGGTTCAGATCGCGCGCGGTGTAGGCAACAACCGCGACGCGGCGCAGGCGATCGTGCTGACGGAACCAATCGACGACGTCGAAGCCGCTCCCCGACGGCAGCGCCAGGTCGAGCAACAGCAGATCGGGATTGACGGTCTGGCTGATCGTAATGGCCTCCTCGCCAGTCGTCGCGTGGTGGGTCTCGATGCCATAGTGACGGAACGTCTCCGACAGCACGCCGGCTAGATCCACGTCGTCCTCGACGACCAGGATGCGTGCAGGCCCAGCTCGCCGCGCCAGCACGCGATCGAGCATGGTGCGTAGCGAGTCGGCTGAGACGGGCTTGGTTATCCATTCTTCGTGCCCGCCCGCGGGCTCGTTCGGCGCGCGCTCGAGGCCTGACAGGATGACCACCGGAATGTCGCGCGTCTCGGCGTCTTCTTTCAGCAAGAGCAGCGTTTCCCAACCGGTCATGCCGGGCATGGCCAGGTCCAGCAGGATGGCCGAGGGCTGTTCCTGGGCAGCCTTGTGGAGCGCTTCTTCGCCACTGAAGGCACCGATTGGGCGGAAGCCATTACGGGCGAGCATCTCGCCAACCACTTCGACGATGTCGGGATCGTCGTCACAGATCAGAATGGTCGGGGTGGTGCCGTCGCTGCTGCGCTCGGCACCGCCCAGCGCCGTCGACGACAGGGGAATTGTGAAGTAGAAGGTGCTGCCCTGGCCGGGCGTGCTCTCGGCCCAGATACGACCGCCGTGCTGCTCGACGATGCTGCGGGCGATGGCCAGGCCGAGGCCTGAGCCGCCCTTCTCACGTGCATCCGAGGCATCGACTTGCTCGAACCGGCCGAAGATACGCTCGAGCTTATCGGCTGGAATACCACGTCCCTGATCCTCGACGCTGAGCAAGACGTGGTCGGCGGCGCGTCGTCCGCGTACGGCGATCGTCGAACCGGCGGGCGAAAATTTGATCGAGTTGCCGATCAGGTTGGTCAGCGTCTGTTGCACACGGTCCGGGTCGGCACGGAGCAGAATCGGCTCGACGTCGGCTTCGACCTCGACGCGCGCAGCGTCGGCTACGGCGCGGATCGACTCGATCGAGCGCAGCACGAGGTCGCGCGCATCGGTCCAGTGCTTATCCATGGTCACCCGGCCGCTCTCGATACGCTCGATATCCAGGATGTCGTTGATCAAGCGGATAAGTCGATCGGTGTTGCTGACGGCAACTTCGACCATGCGCGTCGCGCGGTCGGAGATCGGCCCGAGCAAGCCTGCTGAGAGCAGGCCGAGTGAGCCACGAATGCTGGTCAGCGGCGTGCGCAGCTCGTGGGATACGACCGAGATGAACTCGTCTTTCAGGCGCTCGATCGCGCGTCGCTCGGTGATATCGCGGAAGCTGAACACCGCGCCGGTGATCGCGCCGCCCTCGCGGATGGGCACAACCGAGTACTCGACCGGGAAGCTCGTGCCGTCCTTGCGCCAGAACACCTCGTTGCGCACGTCGCACGGCTCGCCCGTGCGCATAGCTTGAATGGCTGGGCAGTCGGCGAGACGGTAGGGCGTGCCGTCGGCACGCGTGTGGTGCACCAGGTCGTGAATGCGTGACCCGCGCAACTCGTCGATCTCGTAGCCGGTCAATCGAGCCGTGGTCGGATTGACGATCGAGCACCGCCCGTCGGTAGTGACGCCGTAGATGCCTTCGGCGGTGGAGTTGAGGATGGTCTCGGTCTGGTGTTGCAGCGAGTTGAGCGCATTTTCGGCACGTTTGCGATCGGTAATGTCGCGTGCGATGGCTTGGAACGTAAAGTCGCCATCGGGGCTCGTCACAAGCTGCACGTTTTGGCCGAGCCAAACTGCGGATCCATCATGTTTGATCGCGCGAAACTCCGTGTATTTGTTGGGTGTCTTGCGCGCGAATTGCAAGCCGTACGCGCGTCGAATTGAATCGCGGTCTTCGGGGTGGATGAGCTCGGTATAGTGGCGACCGACGAGCGCGTCCTGGTCATAGCCGAGGATGCTGGTGGCGACCGGATTGACCCAGGTGAACCGGCCCTCGGCATCGGCTTGATAGACGAGGTCGCCAGCGCGGCTGACCAGCTCGCGGTAGCGCGCTTCGCTGTGCTCGAGCGCAGCTACATCGCGTTCGAGCGCCGCCGCCATGAGATCGAACGCGGCCGCGGCGTGGCCGATCTCGTCGTCGCGGTGCAGGTTGACGCGTTGATGGAGCTTGCCGGCGGCGATGGCCTGGGCGCTGCCGGCCAGACGCTCAACGGCCCGCGCAATGTTCGAGGCAAGGACCCAGGCGACCACGATCGTGACCATCACAGCGATGGCCGTGCCCCACAGCAGGACGTTCTTGAGCGTCTCATTCGCGTCGTCGACGGCGAGCGTGTGTTGCAACATCTCCTGGCGCTCGTACTCGACGCCGATCGCAAATTCGGCGCGGATGCCCGCAAACGGATCTTGTTCGACGGTTGCGGCACTCAGTCGGTCGACGTCCGACTGCCTCGCAGCACCGCTGAAGAGGCGACCGCGCACGGCGATGCCTGGATCGAGCACGTCCCGGCGAATTTGCTCGAGATCGCTGCGAATCGCCCGCCACAGCCTGAGCTGCTCTGGGTCGTCGATGCTGAGGTCCAAGAGGACGTCGATCTGGCTGGGGAAGCGCCGCCAATCGGCTTCATAGGCGGCCAACACGTCGGGCGAACCCGTCGCCAGGTACTGCAGATAGCGCTGTTCGACGTCGTCGACCGTCTGGCGTGCCTCGTTCGCGACGCGCAACGCGCTCTCACTGTGGGCGACTCGCTGAGCGGCTTGCTCGTTGCTCAGCGCGTTGTAGTAGGCGAGGCTGCAATCGCCGACCAACAACAAGAGCACCAAACCGTAGCCGAAGAGCAGCTTGGCGCGGAGCGTCGTCAGAAGAGTCGGCAATCGTGCGCGCAACGCGACTGACAGCCTGGAGCAGCACGCTGCGTGCCCGCGCTAGGCAAGCCGGGGCGGGCTAACCGGTGCGCCAGCGGGAACGTCGTCCTCGATCAGCAAGCGCGGCTCGCCGCCGATGAAGTAGTAGCCGGTTGGATCGCCCCCAAAGTGCGCCGTGGCCGCGGGCAGGGTCACCAGCCAATCTTGCCCAGCCGCGGTGGCGGCACTCGCTTGCCCGCGCATATCGAGCACACGAGCGGATCTACCTCGACGCGTTAGGCGCACACGCAGGGCGCTGCCGTCGCCATTCCACAGCACGGTGACCCGCTTGCGCGCGGGCTGATCGAAGGCAACGAGGTAGGCCTGCCAGTTCGGCAAAAAGGAATTCGGGTCTGTTGGCCAGGCAGACCAGCGCGCCTGGGCGCGGACCAGTGGAGCATATTGGGCGCGCGTGAAACCGGCGAGCGACTGAACCGCGGTGTGCAGCGTCTGGGCGACCGGGCGAACGGTGCCGTCATCGCGGGTGATACCCCACACCGCTGACTGGACACACGGGTTGTCGTCGACCATCTGATAGAAGCCGATGCGCTGATAGTCGACGGCCGCCGCCAACGCCAGAGCCTGCACCGCGTACGCCGCCTGCTCAGTTTGGGTGGTCTGGATCGGGTTGAATGCATGACGATCGGCGCACGGAATTGCACGATCGTCGGTCGGCATGGCATTCAGCTCGAGCAGCCAGAGCGGGGTGTCCGCGCTGTAGCGGCGCTGAATGTCCTTGAACGTTGCCTGCAGCCGCACCAGGTCGTCCGGGGCGCGGTACAGGTTGAGCGGCACTGCGTCGTGGTACAGGTTGTTCGCGCGAGCGCGTTCGTCGGTGCTGACCAGGCGCAGGAAGCGTTCGTAGAACTGCGGTCGTGCCGCGTTCTGGTCGACCCAGTAGGAGGTGCCCGGGAAGGCGACGATCGCGCGCGGGTTGGCGCGCTTGGCCGCCACATAGGCCACCTGCATCAGCCGCGCGAACTGCTGGTCCGAGCCAAGCCAGGTGAACGTGCCGCCGCCCGCCACGTCGTCGGGTTTGAACTCTGGCTCGTTCCAGACGATCCACTCGTCGATGCGCCCGGCGTAGTACTTGACCGTCTCGTAGACGAAGCGCGCCCAATAGTTGTTCGGGTCGTCGTCGGGCAGGTCAAGATTGCGTGGCACCGATCGGCCGGGATCCTTGGCGTTGGTCGCGGCCCAATCGGGCGTGAACTGGAGCAAGCCGGCCATGCGCACGCCGCGCCGCAACTCGCCTGACAGGGCCTGTGGTGGCAGCGTCCTGCCGAGCCAACTGAAGTCAGCGGGACCGTCGGGCTGGATATCGGCCCACGACAGGACGACGCGCTCCCAACCGGCGCCGATGTCAGCCATGACGGCCGGGTTACGGAAGCCTTCGGCCACGCCGAAGCGTGCGTCGAGCGCGGCGCCGACCGGCGTCGGCTCGAGCGGCGGCGGTGTCGGCACCCTCGGCGGCGGTGTGGGGGTCGGCGCGGGTGGTCGGACCGTGGGTAACACCGGGGCGGGGCTGAGCACGGGTGTGGGCGGCTCAGGCGTCGATGGCGGAGGTGCCGGAGCCGACTGGCAGCCGCCGAGCCATACCACCGCCAGGGCCAGCAGGATGCGCGTACTTAGCGTGGTCATACCGGTCGGCGAGCCTAAAGACTAATGAACGAGGGCAGTGCGGCGTTGTTGCCGAGTATCGTGAGCCGCATGGCTCGACTGGACTATCCGGATCTCGGGACCGCCAATCAGGCTGTCCTCACGGCAGCCGAACGGATCAAGGACCAGCGCGGCGGGCGCTTGCTCAACCTGTTCAAGATGCAGCTGCACAATCCCGATATCGCCACGGCGTGGCTCGACCTGGGCTCGGCGGTGCGCTTCAAGAGCGAGCTCGATGCGCCGACACGCGAGCTGGCGATCTGCCTGGTGGCACGCATCACAGGCGCCGACTACGAGTGGCGGGCGCATCGACGTATCGCCGTCGGCGAAGGCTTCACCGAAGGGGCGCTCGATGCGATTCTCGAGTGGCGGACGTCTGAGGCGTTTGACGCTCGCCAACGGGCCGTGCTTGGGCTGGCCGACGCGCTGACACGGACGGTCAAGGTCGACGACGCCACGTTCAGCGCCGTGCGCGAGGCGCTGCCCGCGCGCCAGGTCGTCGAGCTCGTGGCCACGATCGCCTACTACAACATGGTTTCGCGCTTCCTGGTCGGCCTGGAGATCGACCTCGAAGCCAGCTAGTAGCGAGGGATCGAGTTTTGACTGGCGGGCGGCGGGTTCTGGTGCTCGCCCTGGCGATTGACGCGCTGTTCGGAGAGGTGCCGTCGTGGGCGCATCCCGTAGCTGGGATGGGCTGTGTATTGACCTCGTTGGAGAAGTTGGCACCGGCCGGCCGTCGAGGGCGGTTGGTGTACGGAGCGGGCGTTGCTATTGGGGTGCCACTGGTGTGGGGGTGGGTGGCGGGAGTGCTGGAGCATCGGCTGCCCTGGGTGGTGCAGGCGCTGGTGTTGAAGCCTGCCTTCGCGGGGCGCGCGTTGCTGGACGCGGGACGGGACGTGGAGGTGGCGCTCCAGCGCGGACGACTCGCAGAGGCGCGGACCGGATTACGAGCGTTGGTGAGTCGACCGACGACAGACCTCGATGCGTCACAGGTAAGTGCGGCGGCGATCGAATCGTTGGCGGAGAACTTTGTGGATTCCTGGCTTGCGCCGCTGGCGATGTATGCGCTGGGTGGGTTGCCGTGGGCGTACGCGTATCGGGCGGCGAATACGGCAGACGCTATGTGGGGCTACCACACCACACGTCATGAGTACTTGGGCAAAGCGGCTGCCCGGCTGGACGATGTGCTCAACTTCGTGCCGGCGCGGCTTGGCGCGCTGCTGCTGGTGCTGGTGGCGCCCGATCGGCGCGGGGCGGTCCGTGTGTGGTGGACAGACGCGGCACGCACCCAGAGTCCGAATGCGGGCCAAAGTATGGCGGCGGCGGCTGGCGGTTTGGGCCTGCGACTTGAGAAATCGGGTCACTACGTGCTACACGACGGCGCCGCGGATCCAACACCCAATGACATTCATCGCGCGCGGCGCCTGGCGCGGCAAGCGATGTTTGTGGCGGCGGCACTATGCCTGATCGCGCGGCGCTGAGTTTGATCAGGCCGCGGGAGAGCGGCGCGGCTTCACCACAGCAGATGGACCGGGATACGCAGGCGACCCGTACGATCGATTGGCGGACGCGCTCGAAGCGTCGCTCGACCTGTCCGCACTGACGGTAATCCCCATTCGGCGCTGAGAAAACCCCCCGGTGGGCGATGGTCCGACCCGTCGTTCAGGCGTTACGTTGCCTGAGGAGGCACGTGGTTGCCTGTGTTGGCCGCGCCACCTGAATTGATCCACGACCTGGCCGGGTCGACGCTCTTGCTGGTCGAAGATGAAGCCGACCTCGCCGAGCCAACCGCGGCGGCCTTCGTCGCCAGCGGCTGCACGGTCTGGCACGCCGAGTCGGGCGCCGACGCGCGGGCCATGCTCAAGAGTGCCGTGCCTGACGCGATTCTGCTCGACCTGAGCTTGCCCGACGTCGACGGCCTGGTGCTGTGTCCGCGGCTGCATGCCGAGGCCGCCGACACACCGATCATCGTCTGCAGCGCTGAAACCGATCGGCGCGATCGACTGCTGGCCTTCCGCCTGGGCGCCGAAGACGTCGTGTCCAAGCCGTATGACCTCGACGAGCTACAAGCGCGCGTCGCCGTGGCGCTGCGCCGACGCTCGCGCACAACATCGCCAACGGCCAGACAGGACAGTGCGGTGGCCAGCGGCGGGCTTGGGGCGCTATCGATCGACTTGCCCGGCTGGCGTGTGCGTGTCGCGGAGCGCGAGGTCCACCTGACGCCGACCGAGTTCAAGCTGCTGAGCTACATGGCCAGCTGTGCTGGCGCGATCGTGAGTCGCGATCAGCTCGCCGATGACGTGTGGGGAACTCGAACCATGAGCGCGTCGCGGACGATTGACGCCTATATCCGGCGGTTGCGCAACAAACTACGCGGACCAGGAACACCGCAGTTTCTGCACGTACGCGGGCTGGGCTATCAGCTGGTTCGAGACCCGTAACGCAACGTGTGCGCTCGGCACCAGCATCGTCGTGCGGACGTGAGCCCGGGCGGCGTGGCGCGTGCCCCACTTCTGACCCACAGGTGGTGGCCGTCATCGGCGGCGCCGCGTTGTGGAGGTCAGAAATCGTATGAGTCAGCTATTCCGAACGGCCGCCCTGGCGACGGTTTTGACGACGTCGCTGGTCGTTGCGCCTTTTGCGAGCGCGCAGGTGAGCGTGCCAACGCCACCCAGCGTGTCCGTCGTATCGAACCCACAGGTGAGCGCACCGACCACTGGTGGCACCTCGTCGCCGAGCGTCAGCGCCAGCACGTCGACGTCGAGTGTGAGCACCAGCGCCACTCTGCCGACCGGCGTTACCGCACCGACGACGGTCAACGTAGCCGTCGGCGACGCGCCGACGACCAGCGCAAGCGCTGGTCCTGATGGCGCCACCGCGACCGCGGCACCGACCGAGCCGGGCACTATTTCAGGTGCAGTCGACGCCGTTCCGGCCGCCATGGCGCCGGCGAATGAGTCGGCCAACGCCGACGTCAGCACGCCGACCGACGACCTGACCGAGTCCGAGGTCAGCGCGGACGCGCACGCTGATGCCACGCCCGACGTGTCCAGCCCGGTCGGCGCCGCCGAAGACCCGGTGCTTGGCGAGGACATCACTGTTCCTTCCGAGGCCGGCGCCGCCGCGAGTGATCCGTCCGCCGTCGTGCCAACGAGCGTGGATGCCGACGGCGACATTGCCGTCGACAACATCGCTGCGACCGGCGCCGTCGCCAGCGACCCATGTGTGAACGCGCCCAGCAGCGCTGGCGCGTCGCTCGGTGGTGGCGCGAGTGCAGCGGCCGATGGCTCGTGCGGTACAGCCGGGGCAACCTCGGCCGCCGATCAGGCGACACTGCCCGGCGCAACCGGCGCCACCACGAGCGCGCCCATTGGCCGCGCGCCAACACTGGCAAGCGTGGCCAGCAGCACGGCTCCGCCGGTCACCAGCGATTCACCGTCGAGCTCGAGCTCGGCGAGCGCAGGCACCGATCCGTGCGCGGTCGCGCCGATTTCAGGTGCCGCCGCGAGCGGCGGCGCGTCGACGAGCAGCGCGAGCGGCGCATGCGGCACCGGCGGTGTAGCCGAGCATGCCGGTGGGTCGGCCACCGCCGAGGCCACCGACCCGACCAGCCCGACCGATGGCGGAATTACCGCCAGCGGCACGCCAACGTTCGAGTGGCCCACTATGGCCGGCCTGGTTGCCAACGCTGGGGATCCGGCGAACATCGCGGGCAGCGTGGAGGGGGCGGCGAATCCGTGCGCCTCGGCGCCGGTGGGCGCCGGTGTCGGCATCGGCGGTCCGGCGTCGAGCAGCACGAGCGGCAGCTGCGCGGCCGGCGAAGGTGGCGCGCCGGCGGGCACCACGACCGGCTTGATCACGGGTCCGGGTGGCGTCGTGACGACCGTCCCGGGTGGCACGGCCCCAACCGACGCCGTCCTGACTGGCGGCACGACCGATCCGGTCGACACCGCCCTCGGCGGCAGCGGTAGCACCAGTCCGTGCGCGTCGGCGCCGATCGGGGCAGCCGGCGGCCTCGGTGCGGCATCGACCTCGGCCAGTGGCGGTTGCACCGGTACTGCCAGCGGAACGCCGTCGACGGATGTGACCGTGGCCACGCCGTCGGGCGGACCGGCCGACTTGACGGGTGGCGGCACGACCAATCCGTGCGCGGCAGCGCCGACCGGCCTAGCGGTCGGACCGGGCGCGAGCACGGTGACAGGCACGTGCGCACCGGGCGCGATCACTGGACCAGGGGCCGGCCCAGCGCCAACGATCGGCGGGCCGGGAGCGACCCCGGACGTCGGCATTCCAGGGGTGACCGGGCCCGGGGGCGAGGTCAGCCCTGGCGGCCCGGCCGGTGGGCCAACAGCAGCTGGTGCCGCCGCGGGTGCAGTTGCTAGTGCCGCGCCTGGTGCCGAAGACATCGCCGTGGCTGGCGTGACCGTGCCAGGTGCAGGCGGCCCAGGCGCCGCGGGGTTGGAAACCGCGGACTCGTCGACGTCGCGGGTCGCCGGTGCGCCGGACGAGCTCGAGGTCGCGGGCGTGCAGGCGGCGCCCGGCGCAAATGCGCTGGCGACGATTACCGCCAACATCCTGCCAAGCACCGGCGGACCGGGCATGCTCGCACTGTGTGGTCTCCTGGGTGGCCTGGCAGGCGCTGGGCTCGCCTTCCGACGGATTGGTCGCCGCTAACGCATACGTCATCCTGAGCTTGCGAAGGATCCGCTTGTCGACCGGCTGCCTGCCAGCAAGCGGATCCTTCGGCCGCGGCCTCAGGATGACAAGGGGTCCCAGCGAAAGGTCGCCCACACCCAGTCGAACAGCGCACTGCAATCGGCCACCAGGTCGTCACTGTGCATGACCACGACCAATACGCGATGCCCATCCCGCACGACCGAGGCGACCATGGCCCTACCGGCCTGGTCGGTCGTGCCAGTCTTCACTCCGTCGGTCCCTGGATAAACGCCGAGCAACGGGTTGTGTCCGCGCAGCGCGAATCCTTCGGCGGAGTACGACGGCGTGGAGACGATCTCGCGGAACGTGTCATCAGCCATCGCGGCGCGCGCCAGCTGGGCCAGGTCATACGCGCTGGCGTAGTGGCTTGGGGCGTCCAATCCACTGGGATTGACGAAGTGCGTATCGCGCAACCCGAGCGCGGCAACTCGGTCGTTCATCGCCTGAACAAATAGAGCCCGTGATTCGCCCAGGCCGCTGGCGAGCTGCTCGGCCGCATCGTTGCCACTGGGCAGGAGCAAGCCGAACAGCAACGTGCGGATGCTCAGCCTGGTGCCTGGCGCGAGGCCCATGATCGACGACCCGTCAGCCACGGCCATCGCCCAACCATCCACGGTGATGGGCAGGCGCGCGTCGAGCTGCGGCGCCATGTCCAGGGCGACCATGGCCGTGACGATCTTGGTCGTGCTGGCCGGCGATTGGCGCGCATGGGCGGCGCGACCGTAGAGCAGCGCGCCGCTGGCGTCGTCGAGGACTACCACCTCGGGAGCCGACACGTCTGGTGGAGCGATGTAGGCCGCGCGCCGTGGCGCATCCGGGACAGTGAGATCGGCATCGGTAATCCAGGCCGGCGGCCCGCTGGGCATGAGGTCGCCGCTGGCAAGCCAGGCTGGTCCAGGTAGGCCCGAGCGGCCGTCGCCAGGGTAGTAAACGAGCACGCGGGCCCCTGCCGAAGGACTCTCGAGCAGCACAGACGATCCCGCCGGCAGGATGGTGAACTGCTCGGCGGGATCGGTCGGGCCAGACCACAGCGGAGTTTCACGGACCGTACGCAGCCAGGTTGGCGAACCCTGGGCGGCGGCGGTCGGGGCGCCGAGCAGCAGGGCCAAGAGCACCCCGGCCCAGGCCGCTACGCGCAGGTCAGGTCTGCGCAACGTGCAGGACGGGAACCTCGAGCGGCGAGAACGGGTCGGTGCCGGGGTGTAGATTGTGCGCGAAGCTTCGCACGTACTGCGCTAACGCAACAGGTGTCCGACTACGGTCGGTGCCCCACAACCGCGCCGCGAGGCCGGCGACGATGGGTGTCGAGAACGAGGTGCCCGACCAGCGCGCCCAGCCGGTGCCATTGGCGGTGCCACCAGGCAGCGTGCCGCTGAAGATGCCCACAACGGAATCGTTGGGCGAGGTCGTCGCCGAACTTTGATCGTTGGCCGCCGGGACGACGTTGCCGCCGAACGTGGCCACGTGACCCGAGCCGGTCTGGAGCACCACATCGCCTCGATTGGAGTACATGGCCGGCATATGCAAGTCGCGCCGCACGGCGGCGACACCCAGCACCTCGTCATAGCGCGCTGGGTAGCGCGGCGGAGGTGGCTCACCCGCCACCACGTCGCGCCGCAACGCATCGTTGCCTGCCGCCGCCACGACCAGTACGCCGCGTTCAGTGAGCCAGCCAACGACATCCGAGATATTGGCGTGGAGGTGGTCGAACAGCGCGCACAGCTCGGGCAGGCGGCCCGCCACGTCCGATCCGGTTCGGGACGTTTCGGGCAACCAGCGGTCGAACAATCTCGACGGGATGGGGATGTCGATGCCGAGGCTGAGATTGACGACCAGCCGTGGCTGACGCGCACCAGGCTGATCGGTGCCCAATAAAGCGCGTGGCAGTGCCGCTAGCGCGTGGCCAATGGCCAGCGAATCGCCGATCCCGAAGTCGTTCAGCACACGTATCAGAAACACCGGCGTGCCGCGCGGCACGATGCTGTAGACGATGCCCGCCGCGAACAGGCCGTGGTCAGCTACGTTGACATGCGGGGCGTTCGCCATGTCCCACTGGAGGCGCGGCTGACTCGGCTCGAGCGCGACAAAGTGCTGATCGGGCACCAGGGCTGGCTGATTCATGCGCACGCTCTGCTGCACTTCTCGCAGCAGCGGGTTGCTGGCAAAGCGTGCCGCCGCTTTGTCCACGTCGTCTTGCCGCGGGCACGTATCAAGCACTGCGACAATGACTTTGCCGCGCTGCGGTGCGTTCAGCGCGGCCGCGAGTAGCTGGTCCGGGAACGTGAATGTAGGAGGCGGTTTGGGCGTGGCTGCAATTGGCAATCCCGCCGGCGAGCCACATGAAAATGGCAGCGCGGCGGTCAGCCAGTTTGGCGTCGTCGCGACCACGGTCCACGCCTGCCTGCGGAAACGGTCCACCTGAACGCCCCGTAAACGCACATTCAGCAATAGCGTGAGCTCGCGAATGCAATCGATGCGCACGCGGCGCTGGGCCAGGAACTTGCTATCCAGACTGATTCGATCCGAACCGAGCTGGTAGTACAGGTGCCACGATGTCCTGGCGGGCGATTCGCGGCGCAAGGCAAGAAACGGCGACAGATCACGTGGCTCAACGCCGGGCCGCACAAGCGGCTGTAGTGGTTCCTCGGTCTGGGCGAAGCGCTGCGCAAGCAGCCGCGGCGTGAGATCCAGCTCGAACGCGCTGGCAGGTGTCTGCTTGCCGCGGCCGGGCGGCTGGTACGCAGCACGTACGAGCTGGACGATGCGGCTGTTCAGGCGGGTGCGAACGTGCTCGTAGAAGGCGGCCCCATCCGCGATACCGTCAGCGGCAACTACGACGCACACCTCATCTGGCACAAAATTGACGACTTCGCGTTCGTTCGCGTCTGGTGTAGGCTGGTCCATAGGCCTCGTGCGCAGTGTCTCACGCTGGCGCCAGTAATTGAGCGCGAATCGTGAGATTCGTAACAAGACTGAGTCGTTGTAGAGCGCGTTGCCGGCGCGGCAGTTGCCCGTGACGCGGAGGGAAGGTTTGCGGCGGGCGAACCCTCCATTTGGCTCCAGGAGGATCGTGTGCTCAACACCCCGGCTCCACCACAAGTCGTCGCGAACATACCCCCGATCCCGGCGACCATCATGCTGGTGGAAGATGACGTGGCCACCGAGCGCACGATTTCCAGGGCGCTGGAAACCAGCGGTTACCGCGTCGTGGTCGCTGGCACGGGGGCCGAAGCGCGCGCGTTGCTCCAGGAAGTCCAACCGGACCTGATCATCCTGGACCTGATGCTGCCGGACACTGACGGACTGGTCTTGACCACATCCTTCAAAGCGCTGACTGACTCGGCGATTCTGATTTGTAGCGCGCGCCAGGAGCAGGTCGATCGTGTGCTGGGCTTGAAGCTCGGCGCGGCGGACTTTGTTGCCAAGCCGTTCGACCTGGACGAGCTCGAAGCGCGCATCGAAGCCATCCTGCGCCGCGTCGCACGCTCACGCGAAGCAGCGTCCACATCCGATGAGCTCATCGTCGGCGACCTGCTGATCGCGCCGTCTCGCGCGACGGTACGTGTGGGCTCGCGACCGCTGCACTTGACCCCGACCGAGTACCGCTTGCTGGTCGCGCTTGCCTCACGACCCGAAACGCTGCTGACGCGCGAAGCGCTCGGCCAGATCGTGTGGGGCTACCAGGACCTCGGGTCTGGGCACTTGATCGACGTGCACATCGGTCGCTTGCGCGTGAAGCTGCGCAGTGCCAGCCCTAATGGGCCGACCATCGTGACGGTGCGCGGGCGCGGTTACAGGCTGGTGCCCAAGCGCCCCGACTCGCGCGACGCCACCGCCGAAGAAGGCTGAGCCGGCTCCATCCCCTGGCGAGTGACCCACACCGCGACCTCGGCACGCGTCTGCGCGCCGAGCTTGTCGAAGATGTGCTCGAGGTGCGTCTCGACGGTACGCTCGGCGACCATCAGCTCGCGCGCAATCTCGCGATTGGTGAGCCCGCCCGCGACGTGCGCGGCAACTTCGCGTTCGCGACGGGTCAGAATGGCCAGCCCGCTCGGGGCGGCCGCGTCAGCCAGGTCACCCGTCGTGCGTGACTGCATCGCCAGACGCACCGCCTCGTCGAGGTCGAGCGCCCGACCAGCCGCCCACTCGGATTGAAAGCTATGGTCGCCGAGCCGACCACGAATGCGGCCCAGTAGCTCCTCATGCTCAGCGCGATCGGTGGTTGATACAGGGGCGCCGGTAACCTCGCGCAGCGCATCGGCGGCGCCGTAGAGACGCGCCGCCCGGCGCGGGTGACCCGCAGCGCCGGCGACCGCGGCGAAGCCTTCCAGGCACTCGGCCATGTTGAGCGTGTTGCCCAGGGCGTGGCGAATCTCGAGCGACTCGCGAAACGAGGTGCCCGCTTCGTCGAGGTTGCCCAGCGCGAGCGCAGTGTGCCCCAGGTTGGCCAGCGAATTGGCCAGATACAGATCTTCACCCAGTGCGCGGAAGAGTCCGACCGTTTGTTCGAAGAGCGCGCGCGCCTCGAGATGCTCGCCGCGCTGGCGCGCCAGCCGCGCCCGGCAGCCGATCGAAATGGCGATGCCGCGCTGATCGCCGGCCGCTTCGTACAACGCCTCGGATTCCTCGAAGCAGGTCAGTGCTCGATCGATGTCGTGTCGGTTCTGTGCAACGAGCCCAAGATTGCCGACTACCGCGGCCATGCGCATGTTGTCGCCCACTTCCCGCCACAGGGCCAGACTGTCGAGCAGGTACGCCTCGGAGGCGGTGTTGTCGTCCTGCATGCCGGCCAGCACACCCGCGGCGTTCAATGCCCGTGCTCGCATGGCCGCCGGCACGTCAGCGCTGCGCGGCAAAGCACGGCTGAGCCATTGGCGTGCCTCGCTCAAGTGACCGCGCTGCATCCAGAAGCGATACAGCGAGCCGGCCAGAGCCACGCCGACACCCAGGTCTCCGCCCTCCAGCGACCAGTGGAACGCCGCGCGGAAGTTGTCGTACTCACGCTCGAGCAGGTCGTAGGTGTCGCCCATGCTGCGTCCGATCGACGCGGCATCGGCTTGCTCGGCCAGCGACAAGCAGTGCACGGCGTGGCGCTGTCGCGCCTCGCCGAGCTCGGCATGCTCGGCGAGCCGGTCAAGCGCCTCGCTGCGGATCGTTTCGAGCCAGCGGAAGCGCGGCTCGCCGTTTGGCTCCTCGCCTGCAAGGATCAGGCTCTTGTCGGCCAGACTGGCCAGCACCCCCAGGATGTCGACGGACGGCGGAATCGGCGCACACACGGCAGCCGCCGCGGAGGCCGTGAACCCGCCCGCGAAGACCGAACACCAGCGAAAGACACTCTGCTCGAGCGGCGCCAGCAGGTCATATGACGAGGCCACGGCTGCGCGCAGGGTGCGGTGACGCGCCGGGGCATCGCGCGCGGCGCCGAGCGGAAATGGTGCGCGCGCTTGCAGGCGCTCGAGGATGGCCGCCGGCGACAGCACGCGGATCTGGGCGGCGGCAAGCTCGATCGCCAACGGCAAGCCGTCCAGCCGCGTGCAGATCTCGGCCACGGCCGGCAAGTTGTCCGGACTCAGCGAAAACGACGGCCGGCACGCTCGGGCACGATCCAGGAACAGCGCGATCGCCGGGTTGGCCGCCGCCTGGAGCGGATCGTCAGGGCACGTCTCGGGTACGGGCAGCGGCGCCACGGCGTACACGTACTCGGCACGCAAGTGCAGCGGCTCGCGCGTCGTGACTAGCACTGCGAGCTCCGGGCAGCGCTGCAGCAGGTCCGACACCAGCTCCGCCGCGTCGAGCACCTGTTCGAAGTTGTCCAGGATCAACAGGACCGGACGTTCGCCGAGCACGTCGGCCAGAATGAGGTGCAACGGCTCGCTGCCCGAGTCCTGGATGCCGACCGCTTGTGCCACGCTCGCTGGAACCACCGCCGGGTCTTCGACGGCTGACAGGTCGACGAAGTAGATCGTGTCGCTGAATGCGTTCGCCACCTGACTGGCGGCCGCGCAGGCCAAACGGGTCTTACCGGTTCCCCCGAAGCCGGTCAGACTGAGCAAACGGACCTGCTCGCTGGTCAGCAGGCGGCTAATCGTGCCAAGGTCCGTGTCGCGCCCAAAAAGCGGGGTTGAGCTGGCCGGGAGTAGGTGGAGCCGAGGTTTGGCGTCGCGCCGGGCGCCGAGCGAATCCTCGTGCGGGTGCATGGATCGGGATGCCACCGATCGGCACACCAACTATACCGCCGCCCACCGGATCGATGCGCCTCGGACCGACCACCTGGAAGGTCCACCCGGCGATGCCCAGTGACAGAAGCAGATCACCAATGCTGATGACATTCGGCCGTGGCAGCCAGGGCGGTTGGGCGAACATGTCGGCGAGCCAGGGCAGCTGCGTGTCGGTCGTCATCGGACGAGTGTTTTGGAGCCGTGTTTCGAGCCGGTGCACGGGCCGCGCGGCGCCCCAAACCTCAGTTGCGGCCTCGACCGACTGTGGCATGTAGCCGTCGTTGGCGGCGATGACCAGCGTGTTCAAGACCAGACCAAGCAACGCCACGAGCCATGCTGCTACGAAACGTCCGCTCGCGCGCAGGTTGCGCACGACGACGACGATCATGACGAGCTTGGTCACCACCCAGATCCATGGCCCAGCCACGATGGCCCAGGCCTGCTCCTCAATGGGCGGGTTGTACAGGACGAGCTCGATGGCGAACGCGGCTAGTGCCGCTGGCCACCAATGGATGTGGAACGGCTGGCGCGGCACGCGGCGCGGGAATGCCAGCGCCAGCAGGGCGGCCACCGCCGCTGGCGCCAGCAGACCGGCCACGAATTACTGCCAATAGTGATCGGCGGAACCACCGAGCACCATGGCGACCATTGACACCATGGTGACGCCGAGGCGGATATACCACGGCGCACGTTCCCACCAACTCTCAAAGAAGCGCATCGGACGGAACTCCCCTTGGTTGCGGGTTGCCTCTATAGGTGCAAACAAAGGGTGCAACCTATGTGCCCTACTTTGGCCACTTATGTTGAGTCTTCCGACTCAGTTTGCGTGAGAAACGTAACTGTTCCCTGGCAATCGTTCACGCGACCAATGTGTTTCCCCCGATATCGGCGACGCGCGAAAAAATCGGGAGAACCCACGATGCGGTGTTGCGCAGGCCGGACCAGACTAGGTCGGGATGGTGGTTGCCACACCGGTCTATGAAGACGAGGCGACGAGCTTGCCCAGCACGGCGCTGGCGGGTGGAGGCGTCGGACCTGCTGATTTTCACCTGGGGGTGCTCTTCGAACGTGGCCTCGATGCCGTTGTGGTAGCTGACCTGGACAGCGGCTGCATCGTGCTCTGGAACCCGGCCGCGGAGCGTCTGTTCGGCTATTCAGCCGTGGAGGCGATCGGCCAACCGATCGAGATCCTGATGGACGAAGGCATCGGTGCCGTGCACCACGCCGGGCTGGACCGGTACCGGCAGACCGGACGTGGCCTGATCATCGACGCGGGTAAGCCGGTCGAAGTACCGGCCATGAGCAGGGCGGGCCAGGACATACGCGTCGAGTTGACGCTGAGCCCGCTCGCAGCTGAGCGCCCTGGCAGGTTCGTGCTCGGCGTCATGCGCGATGTAACCGACCGCAAACGCGTCGAACTGATGCAGTTCGAGCTGGCCCGCGTGCATAACGCTCGGAGTGAAGCCGAGGCGGCCATTGCGGCGCGCGACGACTTTCTGGCTGGTGTGGCGGCTGAACACGGCTACGAGAAGCTCGAGCGCTTCGCTCGGGCGCTCGTCGATCTCAAACTGATCGATGCTGGGCAGTTGGCGCTGCACCTCGAGGAGACCGACCTGGCGCTCGTAGTCCGCCAGACCGCGGCGGCAGCCCGCGATCGGATGCGCGGGCATCGCCTGGTGATGCGCGGTGCCTCGTGTGTCATGACCAGGTGTGACCCGGTGCGTATGGCCGAGGTGGTCGACAATCTGCTCGATAACGCAATGACGCACAATCCTGACGGCTGTCTGATCGAGGTGTGCATACGCCGACCGCGTCGGACACAAGTTGAGATCAGCGTGCGCGACCATGGCGTCGGTGTCGCGCCGGGTCGGCGCGAGCGCTTGTTCGAGCGCTATTACCGTGCAACACCCGGTGGCGCTGGCGCCGGGGCCGGGCTGGGCCTGCACCTCAGCCGCAGGCTCGTCGAGCTGCATGGTGGCAGCTTGGATGCCGCGTTTCCGCCGACTGGCGGAATGGTCCTGGTCGCCACGCTGCCTATGCCAGGCTGAGGGGGCGCCTGCCCCCGGACCCCCTCAGCCCGGCGGCCTACTCGCGCACTCGTCGACTGCCTGTCTCCGCCACTGCTTCGTGCTGGATCGCTTTCGGACATCCCAAACCGTCCGACGCCGGGCGCGAAGACGATCGGCGGGCAGGCACATCGGCAGTGGCACCCCGCCAGGGGCTCGTGCCGGGACGCATTGGACCTCCCGAAACGTCCGACGCGGGGCGGGAAGACGCTCGGCGGGCAGGCACATCGCCGAGGGGACCCGCCAGGGGCTCGTGCCGGGACGCATTGGACATCCCGAAACGTCCGACGCGGGGCGGAAAAGAGGATGGCGGGCAGGCACATCGCCGAGGGGACCCGCCAGGGGCTCGTGCCGGGACGCATTGGACCTCCCGAAACGTCCGACGCGGGGCGGGAAGACGATCGGCGGGCAGGCACATCGGCAGTGGCACCCCGCCAGGGGCTCGTGCCCGAAGGCATTGGGACGTCCCAAACCGTCCGAGTCTTCCATGAGCGAAAAGGCGGAGCAATGCGCGTCAGCGGCTGACGGATTGGGGGCCGCGGCGGATGCGGTCGACTCTGATCAGGACGGCGAAGCCTTTCTTGTCGAGGTCGCGGCCCTGCTCTTCGGGGATGACGCGCTGCCACACCGCTTCGCGTTCAGCGGGATCCTCGACGATGCGCGCCTGGCCGTAGAAGCGCACCGCGGATGCGCCTTTGGGCCGGACCAGGACCGCGACGTTGGGATTGCCGCGGATGCCGGCCAGGGTTTCGTTGAGTCCGCGCTCCCAGTACGCCAGGTGATCCTGGTCCCAGACCATGAAGCTGCCTTTGAAGGCCAGATCGGGCCGATCGTCGTTGCTGGTGGCAATGAGCATCGGCGTCTGATTCGCGAGCGCGTTATCGACGACGTCGGCGAAGGTGGTCAGGTCGAGGACCAGCGGCGGGGCAGCAGTCTGTTCAGCCATACCGACCCATTAGACTGCGGCCATGAGCCGCGCCGCTTTGCTGCTAGTGTTCATGAACCCGCCAGCCGACGACCTGGCAAGTTGGAACGCCTGGTATGACGAGGAGCACGTGCCCAACCGCCTGGCCACGCCGGGCATCCTCACCGGCCGCCGCTACAGCGCGGTCTGGGACACCAGCCCGCGCTACATGGCCGTCTACGACCTGACCAACACAGACGTCCTGCAAACCCCTGAGTACAAGAAGCTCGGCGCAGAGCGGTCAGAGCGCGAAAAGGCGCAGATCGCGCGCACCCCGATGGTCGACCGGCGCATCTACGAGCTCGTCCAGGGCACTGAGGAGTGGACGGCCAGCCCGCCATTCCAGCTCAGCGTGGCCATGGAGCCAGCCGTCGGTGGCGAGCACGACTACCTGGCGTGGTACGCCGACGAGCACATCCCGATGCTGCTCGACGTACCCGGCTGGCGGCGCATCCGTGTCTTCGAACAGGTCGACGGCTCAGGGCCGCACTACATGGCCCTGCACGAGCTGGAATCGCCCGGGGTATTCGAGACCGAGCCGTACCGCAAGGCGACCAGCACCCCCTGGCGCGAACGCATCGCCTCGAGCGTCACGCGCCGCGAGCGCCATCTGTTCGAACGGTACGAGCCGTGAGCCGAATGTCGCGTGACGAGGAGCCAACGCGGATCTTGAACTCGCCTGGCTCGACGCGCCACTGATGAGCTGACACATCCCAGAACGCAAACGCGCGCTCATCCAGATTGAGGTGCACGCGCCTGGTCTCACCGGGCATGAGGCTGACTTTGGCAAACTGCTTCAGCTCTTGTTCGGGGCGAGCAGCACGTGCGCGCCTTTGGCAGGTGCCTCATCCGCCAGTACTCGACCAACGCGCCGCACGAGGTCGCGGTTCCACGTTGCGCCAAGTGCCGAGCCACTCGGCAAACACGCTGAGGTCCCGCTCGACCAGCGTTCGCCGCGCGCACCGCTCGGACCGTCGGTGAGGCGCAGCGCCGGTATGCCGAGGCGCTCGATGGCCGCGGTGTGCCACTCGTTCCTCGGGATGCATCAGACAGGCGAGATTCCTCGCACGCTCGGAATGACATCGCGGGCAAACCGCGCACTCGAGTCGCGCAACACGTCGGGCGGTGTGTCCCGTCCGTGGCCGACGATGACGAAATGGTCCAGGCCAAGCGCAGCCAGCCCACGCAGCCTCCGCGCAACGAGGTCGGCAGGTCCGACGATGCCGAAGCGGTCGACGAACTCGTCGGTCAGGGCGGCTTCGTGGCGCGCGCCACTCGCAGCGTGACCGTGCATGTCGTAGGTTGCCGCCAATTGCTCGGTGACGCCGCGGTCCGCCGCCGACAGGGATTGCAGCACAGCACGGTCCATCGACGAGAAGCGGGCGTAGACGCCCATGCGACCGCGAACCAGCGCGCGGGCCACGGTGACGTCGGGATGAGCAACGGCGTTGACGTAGGCGCCCAATGACAGCGGCGGCAAGGCGGGGTCGCGGGGCGCGGCGCGCGCGACGGCGATAGCGGCTTGTAGGCGGCCGGTCTCGGCGCCGACTGAAAACGTTACCCGTTCGGCAAGTCTGGCGGCGAGACGTATGACCCTCGGTCCTGTGGCGGCGACGCTCATGGGCACTTTGGGCTGCCCACGTAGCCAGTGGATGCGGCTGGCGTAGCCATCCAGGTCCACGTCCTGGCCGCGCAAGTACGACTGAATGTGCTCCAGGGCCAAGCCGAAGTCGTGCACCGGCATCGGCGGCCGACCGAGATAGGCCAGCGCCGAATCACCTCGCGCAATGCCCAGCACGGCGCGGCCGTCCGACTCGGCCTGGATCGTCGCGATCGCGGATGCAATCACGGCTGCATGGCGGGTAGCCGGATTCGTTGCGCCGGTGGCGAGCTTGAGTGTCGTCGTCGCATGCGCCGCGATGGCCAGTGCGGCGAACGTGTCGCCGCTCAGGCTCTGCGAGTCGGTGAAGGCCAGCCCGTCCCAGCCGTCGCACTCGGCCATCTCGGCCAGCGCTCGCGTCTGCCCGGCGATGGGAAACGTGCCCAGCCAGAACTCAACCACGCAGCCGCTGGCTCAGCGCGCGGGTTACTGCGCAGGCCCGATCGGGGTCGAGTTTGTTGCCCGAGAGGTCCCACACGTAGAACACGTCGAGGGCGCCGTCTGGGTAGGTAGCCACCTTGGCGTGGTGGATGTCTAACCCGAGATCGTGCAGTGCGCGCGTGATGCGGTACAGCAAGCCCACCCGATCGGGGGCACGCACCTCGACGACGGTGAACACTTGTGAGGCCGCGTTGTCGACGTTGACACTGACCGGACCATCGTCCGCGCCGCCATTGGGCACACTCGCCAGCAGCGCGTCGAGTGGCAGGCGCTCGTCGAGCGCGGCGTGCAGGTCGTGCTCGAGTCGCGGCCACAGCTCGGCGTCGAGCGGCGCGCCATAAGCGCTGCCAACGGTGAACACGTCGAGCACGAGGCCATCCGCCGACGTCGCTGCGTCGGCCGCGAGAACCGTTGCGCCGCGCAGCGCGAGCACGCCGGCCATGGTCGCCAGCAAGCCCGGACGATCGCGCGCAACGACGAGCAGGTCCCACTCGGCGGCTCGCCGATGCCGTTCGGCGCGCAAGCGCACTTCACCCTCGCGGACCGGTTCGCCCGCGGCGAGCTTGAGGTGGCGCGCGACGAACGCAGCTGAGTGAGCCAGCAGATAGCGGCGCGGCAGCCGGCCAACCATAGGCACCATCTCGGGCAGCGAACGTCGCGTCAGCGCGTCGACGAGCCGCTCGCGGTGCTGCTCGACGGACCGTTGGCGGCGCGCCCCGACCTCACCTGGCGAGCGCGAAGCAGTATCGAGCAGACCGAACAGGCGACGCAGCAGGGCCAGCCGCCACGGACTGCTTGCGTCGCCACCGGCGGCGAGCGCATGTGCGATCGACACCAGGAACAGCATCCGTAGGCGTTGTTGGCTGCCAATGCGGGCCGCGATGTCCAACAGCAAGTCCTCATCGTGCAGGTCGCGCTGTGTGGCGACATCAGCCAGTAGGTGGTGGTCGGCGACGAGCGCCTCGACCGTGGCCACACCATCTTCGAGGAGTCCGCAGCGTATAGCGATATCGGCGCCAGCAGGCGGACTGCACTCATGCAACAGAACGGCAAGGTAGACCCAGTCGCGGTGGCGCAAGGTGGCCCACAGTCGCTTGGCAAACGCGTCGCCGGTGTCCAGCCATTCGTGCAGCCGACGCAAGGCCAGGAAGCTGTGCGTGTCGAGTGCAAAGTCGCGCGCGCCGGTGCCACTCCGGCGGCGGGCGATGGACGACCACTCGGGCACGTAGCGGCCGAGCAGGCCGGTGGTGTCGAGGAACGTCCAGGAGCGCCAGTCGGCGGCGCGCAGCAGGAGCCAGAACTGGTGGCGCGTGGCCTCATCCCAGCTCACGGGCGGACCCGGCTGCACCGCCCAATCGAGGATTGCCCTGGCCGGCGGCGCAAAGCCGATCAGGTGCGCGACGCGCAGGCCGAGGGTTGGCACCCGCTCGAGTGGTGGCAGGCGCTCGCCGATGAGCTGGCCACGACGGATGCTCAGGCTGAGGCCGAATGAGCGGTCGGCGTGGGGCTGGCTGAGCGCGCCGTCCAGCGCGAAGGCGATCCAGCGCGCATGACTGTACACGTCAGCCATCAGGGCGTCCGCGCTGGCATAGCCCATCGTGGGCGCCACGCGGTCCTGAACACGCGGGGTAAGCCTGTGGTGTGCGTGACCGAGCTGCTCTTCGGCTGTCGATACCAGGGTGAGCAGAAAGTCAGTGGCGCGTTCGATGCGTTGATCAGGTGATGGATCGAGCCAATGCAGTGCCTGGAGGTCGCGCAAGCCGCCGCGGCCGTTCAAGACGTCCGGCACAGCCGACACTGTGACGGCCGGATGGCCGGCGTGACGGCGTTGCACCAGCGGCGCAACACGACGGCGCAGACCAACTCGGTCGTGGCGCAGTGGAGCGGTCGTGTTCTGCGCAAGCTCGTCGAACAATGACCTTTCGCCGGCGATCAGGCGCGCATCGAGCAAACTCAGGAGGCCCACTGTTGAGTGCTGGACTTCCCTGGTGTACTCGGCGACGCTGCGCAAGGCGGGCTCGAGTTGCAGCTTGCGCTCGAACAGTGGGTACCAGACTGCCTCGGTGACCTGCTGCGAAGTCAACCCGCCGTCGTGCAGTACGAGCAGCTCGATCTCGGAGGCCGGTGTGAGCTGCTGGCGGCCGTAACTGCCCAGCGCTACGGCGGCGGCGCGCCCCTCACCGCCCAACGCCGCGATAAGCGACGCCACGAGCTCGTCGACGGCAACGCTGCGTGCGCGGGCTGCGCGGATTCCTGATCCGATGACGCTGCTGATGGTAGCGCAGACTCCGCCGCCACCTTTGGTCTGTGGGGGCCGCTGCGCCATCCTCAGCGGCGCTACGCGCGCTGCCGTCCGGCGCATGGACGAGAGGCTCACGCAGGCCGGCCCTGGCGGTCGATAGGTAAGGCACGGGCGGTATGCCGCCTCCGATCATCCAGGTGGCCGAATGACTGCGTCTGGCGCGTGTCGCGGCGGAGCAGCGGGCGGGCCTGGTCGTGTGCGAAACAGAACGGCTGCGCGGCTGCGCATGTGTCGGTGGGCGTGAGCAGTACGATCGGTCGTTGTGGACTACGGGCAGCTGATCAGCACCGCCTGGCGCATGACCTGGCGTTACCGCGGATTGTGGCTCGTGGGGCTCTTCGCCGGCAGCGCCAGCGGCTCGGGCGGCACATTTTTCAATTCGGGCGGCCCACCTGGCGGCACGGAAGGCCTTGGCGACACCATGCCGGGCATGAGCTCCAGCCAGCTCAGGGAGGTACTGGCACAACTGCCACAAGTCCTGCCAGTGGTGATCGCCGTAGGTGTCATCGTCCTGGTGATCTACCTGGCCTTCTGGCTGCTCTCGGTCGCCTGTCAGAGCGCGGTTATCGCCGGTGGCCGCGAGGCAGCCGCGGGCGCTAACGTCACGCTCGGCCGCGCCTGGTCAAGCGGCATGCGGTCATTTGGTCGCCTCGCCGCGCTGGATTTGCTGTGGCTCGTGTTGTGGCTGGTGATCGTGGTCATCATCGCGGCGTACGCGATCTCAGTCCTGGCCAGTGGTGGTGGCGCGGGCCTGTCGGTCCTGTTCGGGCTGTTCAGCTTGATCGCCCTGCTGGGAATCATCGCCAGCGTGTTGAGCGTGGTGATCGCATTCGCGCAGCGGGCCATCGTGCTCGACGGTCGCGGGCCGATCGACGGCCTGAGCAGTGGCTTCAGCATCGCTCGGGCTCACCTGGGCGTCAGTGTCATCCTGTGGTTGGTCGGGCTCGCGCTGAGCATCGGCGGTGGTATCGCGCTGGTCATCGGCCTGATCATCGCGGCCATCCCGGGCCTCATCGTGGGCGGCGTGCTGGCGCTCATTGTCAATGCCACCGGCGGGCCCGGCGCGGTTCCGTTTTTCATCATGATTGGCCTGACGGTGCTCGTCGCGGCGCTGGTCGGCGGCGCCGCGCTGAACACGCTGTTGTGGCACTTCTGGACGGTCAGCTACTTGCGGCTGACGCGCCCGCCCGAACCGCCACCGGCCCGGTTGTCATCCTGAGGCCGCAGCCGAAGGATCCGCTTGCCGATAACGTCTGAGCAAGCGGATCCTTCGCAGGCTCAGGATGACAAACGGGCGGCAAGCCGCGGAAACACTTTCCTGGCATTGCCCTCGAAGACCTTGGCGCGCTCGGTGTCACTGAGCTCGAGGGCGTCGACATAGCGCTTGGTGTCGTCGAAGTACTGGCCGGTTCGTGGGTCCTGGCCTCGCACCGCGCCGATCATCTCCGACGCGAACAGGATGTTGTCGGTCTTGATGACCTTGAACAGCAGGTCGATCCCCGGTTGGTGGTATACGCAGGTGTCGAAGAAGACATTGCCCATCACTAGCTCGTCGAGCTCGGGCCGTCCCATGTCGAGGTTCATGCCGCGGTAGCGACCCCAGTGGTAGGGGACGGCGCCGCCGCCATGCGGAATGATGAAGCGCAGCGTCGGAAAGTCCTTGAACAACGAGGGGTTCTGAACGAACTGCATGAACGCGGTGGTGTCGGCATTCATGTAGTGCGACCCGGTCACGTGGAAGGCCGGATTGCACGTGGCGCTGACGTGGACCATGGCCGGCACGTCCAACTCGACCAGCTTCTCGTACAGCGGATACCAGGCTCGATCGGTGAGCGGTGGATCCTGCCAGTAGCCGCCCGACGTGTCGGGGTTCAAGTTGCAGCCGACAAACCCCAGGTCGTTGACGCAGCGTTCAAGCTCGGGGATGGACTTTGCCGGTGGCACGCCGGGTGATTGGGGCAGCTGGCACACGCCGATGAAGTTCTTCGGGAAGAGCTTGGTCACGCGATAGATCAGGTCGTTCGAGTGCTCGGTCCAGTAGCGACTGATCAGCTCGCTGCCGAAGTGGTGGCCCATCCAGCTCGCTCGTGGCGAGAACAAGGTGAGGTCGGTGCCGCGTTCGCGCTGGAGCTTGAGCTGTCCATCCTCGATGCTCTTGCGGATCTCGTCGTCGGTGACATTCATCTTGCCTTTGGTCGGGGCACCCAGCTGCGCGATTTGCGCGCCACGGTACGCCTCCACGCCCGGCGGGTAGGTCGTGTAATGCCCGTGGATGTCGACGATCATGCGCTTCATGTTGCCAGCCGCCCCATGAGCCGCACCTTGGCCGCCACTGTCCCGGCTCCGCGGCCGGGAGATTCGGACCGCCCGAGGCATTCCGATACGAGCCCTGGCGGGGGGCCATTGGCGAGGTGCTGCACCCGCATGCCTGCTCTCGGCCGCGCGCCGGACGTTTCGGACCGCCCACGGAATTCCGATACGAGCCCCTGGCAGGGGTGCCATTGGCGAATGTACTGCTGCTCTCCGCCCCCGCGCCGGGGTGGTTTGGGACATCACATCGCGAGCAAACCGGCGGGGATGGCATCGCATGCGTAGCGTGGTTTCGTCTACCGTCCGTAGCGTCGTGCCGACTACCGCCGAGCAGACCGCTGTGCTGAACCAACTGCGCAGCAAGATTGAGCCGTTGATCGCCAGTGAACGCTTGCCGGCTAGCTTTGTGCTCAAGCCTGGGACTCGCCTGACCAGGGCCTATGGCCGATGTACCTGGAAAGCTGACCAGGCCGAGATCACGGTGCGCTGCACCGCTGACGGCGATCGCGCCGCCTGGCGACGCACAGGTGCGATCGTCGGCACACTGCTGCACGAGCTGGCGCACTTGCGCTACCGCAGCCATGGCCCACGCTTCTGGGCGCTGCATCGGCGGCTGGTGGACCGCGCCGTTCATCTGGGTATCTACGATCCGGGCGACCGGGACCCCGCCGAACGCGGGCGGGGCGACGAAAAGCTGGCCACCTCAGCCGCCAGCATCGTCGCCCGGCAAGCCCGACAGGCGCGCCATACCAGGACGCGCGCGAATCGAGCCGCTGTGCAGACCTGGCAGGCGGGTGCGCGGGCTGTCGTCTCCACGACGCGCGGCCGGCTGGCTGGCGCATTAGTCACTGTGCTCGCGCTGCGCCGCACTCGGCTGCTGGTCGAGACCCTTACTGGCCGGCGTTATCTGGTCAGTCCGGACCTCCTGGTCAACCCGAGCAGCGTACCGATGAGCGCGACCATGCTCACGGCCGCGCCGAGCCAGAAGTAGCGCGGCGCGTACCACACGCGAATGTCGCCCTGGCCGGGCGGCACAACGACACCCAGAAACGCATGGTCGACCGGCACCGTGGTCAGCTCCCGGCCGTCCTGGTCGGCGTGCCAGCCGGGGTAGATCGGCATGGCCAGTCGGAGCAGGTTCGGAGTCGAGGTCCGGTAGCGCAGCAGCAGCCAATCGTCGCCACGCCGCAGCAGTTCGACCGTCGCGCTCGGATCAGGCCGCAGGTCGATGGGTTGGCCGACGGCGAGCGTGTCGAGGCGCGGGTCCAAGTCGTCGAGTGCCGCGCGCGAGCTCGCGGGATCGGGCAGCCAAACCACGTGGCGCGCAAAATACGCGCGCGGCAGCGTGTCTGGGAGCGGTTCCACAAGGCCCGTACCGTCCAGGTAGTGCGTTGGCGCCAAACCGGCGACGAGACGCGGATTGTCTTGCGCGCTGTCGACGTACTCGGTGTAGCGCGTCAGCTCGAGCGGGTTGTAGCCATAGGTGGTCTCGACTCGACTTTGCAGTGCGTGATTGCGATAGACGACCGAGGCCATCGGCGGGCCATAGATGCGCTGCACGACTGGGTCGAGCTGAGCCTGGAACGCCCTGAGTGGAGCCAGGTACAGCTCTTCGGCACTGTAACGGGCGTAGGTCAGCCGATTCATGAGCGAGTTGAAGGTGAGTACGTCCACGAACAGGACGACCAACAGCAGCGAGAGTACTGGCCACGGTAGCCAGCGCCGTAAGGCGGTGACACCGGCACCGCCCAGCACAGCCAGGCCGAGCGCAGGCAGGAACCAGCCGTGCATGGGCAGCTCGACGCTGCGGAAGCCTGGCAACTGGACCATCAGGTCGAACAGGCCGGTACCAGGACCGAGCGCGTACCACACAAAGGGCAGGCCAAGTGCGAGCGCCAGACGCTGCGCTTTGAGATTGGTCAAGCCGAGCAACGCGAGCGGCACGAGCAGAACGCCGGCGTACAAGTAGTGCTGGGTGACGTCGCCTGGCCCGGTGTACTTGCTGTCCAGGTGCACCCCATAGTGATTGGGCTGCACGAGCGTGAGCAGGTCCTCGAACTGGAAGTAGCCGACGCCGACCTGGGACGCGTCGAGCTGCGTACGGACCGATTGGCGGACCAGCTCCAGGCCAGGGATGACCATGATCGCCGCGAGCGCGGCGCCCCACGCGCCGACAGCGGTCAGCGCCAGCACGAAGCGTCTTGCGCGCGGCCACGAACGCTGCCATAGCGCATCAAGCGTCGCCCAGAGACCGGTGAACGTGACGCCGTACAGGGCCGTCTGAAAGTGGCCGGGGAGGGCGATCGCGGTACCCAGCAGTCCAGCCAGCGCCAGCCTTCGCACGGTGCAGCGTTCTGCGAGGGAGCCTAACAGCACGACCAGCCACGGCAGCCACGCGGCGGTCTGGACCATACCCACGTGCTGGCTGTGGCCCGCGAAGTAGCCCGATAAGCCGTAGAAGATGCCGCTGGCTGTTGCGCCGGCGGGGTTGCACGTGAGTCGGTACGCGAGGGCATAGGCGCCCGAGCAGGCGATCAGGCTGTGCAGCAGCAGCTCGGCGTTCATCGTGTCAGGCGTGACCCCGATCAGCATGAACGGCCAGTTGAGCGGGTACCAGGCGCCGACCTGCACATCGGCCAGGAACGGAAAGCCGCTGAACACGTAGGGCGTCCAGAACGGCAGTCGCCCGCCGCGAATGGCTTCGCTGAGGTAACGCTGGCCGCTGTAGTGGACCTCGATGGCGTCCCATTGGGCCGTGCCCGTCAGCAGGAACGGCGCGTAGAACGCGCATACCATCAGCGCCAGAATCAGCAGCGGCAGACCGTGCCGGCGTACGCGCCCGTCTGAGAACCGCCCGCGTGCATCCAACCGATCAACGGTCGGCGCCAGGGTCATGGCCGTTCCGAGTGTAGCCTGTGCGGTCGTGCGCGCCGACGAGCGCCTCGCCGAGTGCGTCTCGTTCTCGCGCCGCGGAATCTGACAGGCGATCGTAATCTGCTACGGCCTCGGCCGACGCGCGGGGCGCCGTAGACTGCGCCGCGATGCTGGCACGCGCGCGCTCGCTCTGGAAACGATTGACACCAGCGGTGCCCGGCGCGCGCGTGGTCAAGTCGGGCATCGTCGTCGCGCTGGTGTGGGGCGTGGCGCAGTCGCTCGGCCAGGAACGGCCGATGTTCGCAGTCTTCGCCGCGCTCGGCGCGCTCCAGCCAACGATCCGTTCGTCAGTCTTACACCTGGTAGGTGTACTGGCCGGGGTGCTCACGGGCTCGCTGCTGGCGCTCGCGATGGCCACAACGCTCGGCGGGCCGGCGGCAGCGACGATGGGCGTCGCGGTGATCCTGGCATTGATGGTGGGCTACCGGCTGGCGCCGGCGACGTCCTCATTAGGCGCCGAAGTGCTGGGCACAACGGTGCTCACGGTCGCATTTGCCAACGGCCAGCCGTCGTGGATCGCCGAGCGCCTGCTCGAGGTCGCGGGCGGCGGCGTGCTCGCACTGGTCGTGAATGCGCTTGTACTGCCCCCGGACTTTCTCGGCGACGTCAAGTCAGCCGTGCACCAGCTTGCCGATGAGCTGGCACTGGGCGTGCGCCACGCGATCGACGATCTCGTCCACCGACCATCGCGCGACGAGGTGCGCCAGCGCGTGCTCGAGGCGCGCGCCAGTCGCACGCGCGCCGACGAGCTCGTGGCGGAAACCGATCGCGCCCTGGAGGCTTTGCGCTTCAGTCCACTCGTGGGCATCAACCCCGTGCGCCGCATCAGACGCGATCGCGTCGAACGCTACGGCAAGGCCGTGAAGACGCTCGCGGCAATGCTCGACCACGCCAGAGCTGCGCAGCGCGCGGCTTGGCAGACCCGCGGCCGTGAAGCGCTCGACCCTGCCGAGGAGTCGGTATGGCTGCTCTTGGCCGACAGCCTGGAGGTGGCGATTCGTGCGTTTGAGGCATGCCTGATTGATGGTGACCGCCGTCACGACGAGGCCTCCGAGGCGGTGCGAGCTGCGCGTGACGTCTACGCACGGGTACCTGGCCATGACGGTCAGCGAAGTGGAGCGTTGCTCGACGAAATCGAGCACGTCCTGGACGACCTGGCCAATGCGCTCCCGCCTCTACCTGTGCAACCGCGCAGCGTAGAGTTTGAGCATGGGCCACAGCCCCGCCGCGGTCTTGCGGGCACGCCTAACCTCTGACCCACGCATCCTGGTTGTCCCCGGCGCGGCCGACGCCATCACTGCCCGACTGATCGAAGGCGCCGGCTTCGATGCCGTGTACGCGACGGGCGCCGGCTTCGCGAACGCCGCGCTTGCCGTTCCCGATCTCGGACTGCCGACGCTGACAGAAGTCGTCCAGCACGCGCAGCGGGTGGTCGACGCGGTGCAGATACCAGTCATCGTCGATGCCGACACCGGCTTCGGCAGCTGGCTCAACGTGATGCGCACGCTGCACGAGCTGGAACGAGCTGGCGTCGCGGCGATCCAGATCGAGGATCAGGTCAGCCCGAAGCGGTGCGGCCATTTCGAGGGTAAGGAGATCGTCAGCGTCGGCGACATGGTCAGCAAGATCGCCGCCGCTGTCGAGGCGCGCCACGACGCCAACCTGGTCATCGTGGCGCGCACGGACGCCCGAGCGATCGAGGGCCTGGACGGCGCGGTCGCCCGCGGGCGCGCCTACGCCGAGGCGGGTGCCGACGTGATCTTCGTCGAGGCACCACGCACGCTCGACGAGCTGCGCGCGTTGCCTCGTGCGATCGATGCGCCGCTGCTGGCCAATATGGTCGAGGGCGGCCAAACCCCGTTGCTCACCGCGGCCGAACTGGAGGCGCTCGGCTATCGCATGGTGATCTTCGCCAATACCGCCCTGCGGGTCGCCTTGAAAGCAGTCCAGGATGCGCTGGGCGTGCTGCGCCGTGAAGGCTCGACCGCCACGCTGCTCGAGCGCATGCTCAGCTGGGACGAACGCCAAGAGCTTGTCGGGCTACCGGGCTTTCAAGCGCTGGAACGCCGGCTCGCGCAACCTCACGCGTGACGCTAGCCGACACCAATGCACAGCCGGGGCCGGACCGACCGCTGGTCGAGATTGCAGACTACGTCACGCACGAGCGTGAGTTCTCGGAGCTGACGCGCCAGACCGCCCGGCTCGCGCTGTTGGACGCGTTTGGCTGCGGCGTCCTCGCCTTGAGCTTCGCCGAGTGCACCAAGTTGCTTGGGCCCAGTGTGCCCGGCATGAGTATCCCGCTCGGCGTGCACGTGCCCGGAACGACGTTCGTGCTCGACCCGATCAAAGCGGCCTTCGACATCGGCACAACAATCCGCTGGCTCGACTACAACGACACCTGGTTGGCGGCCGAATGGGGCCATCCCTCGGATAACTTCGGCGCCATTCTGTCGGTGGCCGAGTACGTGTCGAGGGTGCGGATGGCCCGCGGCGAGGCGCCGTTGCTCGTCCAGCAGGTACTGGATGCGGCGATTCAGGCATACGAGGTTCAGGGTGTTCTGGCGCTGGCCAATAGCCTCAACCGCGTTGGCCTGGACCACGTGTTGCTGGTGCGCGTCGCCTCGACGGCAGTGGCCACGCGGCTGCTGGGAGGCTCGCATGGCCAGGTTGTCGACGCCGTGTCCAACGCGTTTCTCGACGGCGGTAGTCTGCGCGCATATCGCCACGCGCCGAATACGGGTTCGCGCAAGTCGTGGGCCGCGGGCGACGCGACCAGTCGCGGTGTACGTCTGGCGCTGATGTCGCTGCAAGGCGAGATGGGCTACCCAACGGCACTCACTGCACCCCGCTGGGGCTTCCACGATGTGTTGATGCACGGGCGGGCGCTGGTGCTGGCCAGGCCGCTCGACAGCTACGTCATGGACCACATCCTGTTCAAGGTCAGCTATCCAGCCGAGTTCCACGCGCAGACCGCGGCCGAAGCAGCTATCCAGCTAGCGCCGTCAGTTCGCGAACGGCTGGACGACATAGAGCGCATTGAAATTGCCACCCAGGAATCGGCGATTCGGATCATCAGCAAAGCCGGCCCGCTGCATAACCCGGCCGACCGTGACCACTGCCTGCAGTACATCGTCGCGGTCGGGCTGCTGAACGGGACTGTGACGGCGGAGCACTATGAAGACAGCGTGGCCGCCGATCCGCGGATCGATTGGCTGCGCGAGCGCATGATCGTGACCGAGGAGCCGCGCTACTCGGCCGAGTACCTGGACCCCGACAAGCGCTCGATCGCCAATGCGCTCCAGGTCTGGTATCGGGACGGCTCACATACCGAACGGGTCGAGGTCGAGTATCCGGTCGGGCACCGTCGCCGCCGGGCCGAAGCGATTCCCCTGCTGCGCGAGAAGCTCGAACGCAACTTGCTCGCGCGCTTCCCGGCCGAGCACGCCCACCAGGTGCTGGACCTGGGGCTGGATCACGATCGATTGCTCAGCACGCCGGTACCCGCGTTCATGGAGCTGCTGTCGCTGCCGACAAGGGCCGCGTAACGGCCGCCCAGCGCGGCAAGATCGCCGGCTGTGCCGCGTTCGACAATGCGTCCGTCTTCGAGCACGACGATCTGATCGGCGTTGTGAACCGTGCTCAGCCGATGCGCGGCGACCACGCGCGTACATGCCAGGCGGGTCAGGTTGCGGTCGATGACCTGCTCGGTGGCCACATCGAGGTGACTGGTCGCCTCGTCGAGCACAAGCGCGGCGGGGCGGTGGGCGACGGCGCGCGCGATCGAGAGTCGCTGGCGCTGGCCGCCTGAGACGGCGCCCCCGCCCTCACCGACAGGTGTCTCGTAGGCCATCGGCATGGCTTCGATGTCGTGGGCCACCGCCGCCATACTGGCCGCTTCGACGACGCGATCGAGCGACAGCGTCGGCTCGTTGAAGCTAATGCTCTGGCGGACCGTGCCGTTGAACAGGAATGGCTCCTGAAGCACCACCCCGAACTGCTGGCGCAGCGCGCGATGATCCCATTGCTCGAGCGGCACGCCGTCGTACAGGATCTGACCTTCGGTTGGCTTGTACAGACCCAGGAGTAGCTTCATCAGCGTGCTCTTGCCGGCACCGGTGCGGCCGACAAGCGCGACCTTTTGGCCCGGCTCGATCACCAGCGACACGTTCTGGAACACCCACGGGGTATCCGTGGCATAGCGGAAGCTCACATCGCGCAGCTCGATCCGGCCTGCCAATCGGCGGGTTACCCGCCCCGCGTCCGGCGCCTGTTCGGGCTCGGCGTCGAGCACGTCTGCCAGTCGATCGAGGTACACACCGACCAGCTGTAGCTGCTGGCCACTCGAGACCAGCGAGGCCAGCGAGGTCAGCACCGTCGTGCCGACCAGGTTGAGTGCCAGCATCGTGCCCAGGCTGAGCGAGCCATCGAGTACGCGCACGGCGCCAATCCACAGCAGCACCAGCGGCGACGCCATGCGCAGCGCGACCAGCAGCGTATCGACGACAGCCGTCAGGTGCCCGCGCCGCGCGGTGATGTTGAGCTGTTGGACGAGCAGGTTGGTCCAGCGTTCGAGCGCGCGCTCCTCGCCACCGGAGGCCTTGAGTGTGGCGATACCGGCGAGCGCCTCGACCAGATAGCTCTGAGAGTCAGCCTGAGCCGTCAGCTCACGCTGCAGGACGGCTTGCGCGCGTGGCCGGGCGCCGACGAGCACGCCGACCTGCAACAGGCCGATTGCGAGCACCAGCAGCCCGATCGACGTTTCTTGAGCAAACAAGAAGACGAGGTAGCCCAGTACCAGCAGCCCATCCAGAGCCGCGGCGAGCGTGTGATTGGTCAGGGTCTCGCGGATGACGACGTTGCTGCCCAGGCGCATCAGCAAATCGCCTGAGGCGCGCTGCTCGAAGAAGCGGAATGGCAGCGCGAGCAGGTGCTCGAAGAAGCCGAGCATGACGTGACCGTCGAGCCGAGCGCCGAGTCCGATCAGCAGAACCGCGCGCACGTAGCTGGTCACGACGTGCGTCAGCACCAGCAGGCCGGCGCCGAGCGCAAGCACCGTCAGCAGGTGCGCGGCGTGGAAGGGCAGGATTTCGTCGACGAGGGTGCGCGTGAACAGCGGTAGGGCGAGCCCGAGCACTTGCAGCAGCAGCGAGGCGACGACGACCGACGCGACCAACCCCTTCAGCTGGCGCGCATACTGACCCAGGTAGGCGTGCCACCCGGTGCGCCCGCCAGTCTGACGGCGTTCGAAGTGCACGCCAGGCTCGAGCACCAGGACCACGCCGGTGAAGCCGGCGCTGAACTCCTCAGCCGTAAGCGTGCGTCGGCCGGATGCCGGGTCGACGATGTCCACACGGGTTGGTGTCCAGCGTTCGACGATGACGAAGTGGTTGAACTGCCAGTGCACGATGGCTGGCAGGGGTATGCGCTCCAGCGCGCTGGGCTCGATTGAGAACGCTTTCACGCGCAGACCGAGGCTGCGCCCCGCGTTGGCCAGCGCCAACGCCGAGGCGCCGTCGCGGCCGGCGGCGAGGTGTTCGCGGCATTGCGCCACCCGCGTTGCGCGACCGTGGAAACTCAAAATCATGGCCAGGCAAGCTGCGCCGCATTCGACGGCATTCAGTTGCAACAAGACAGGCACGCGTCGGCGTGACATTGATCAGTCCTCCAGAAAGCGGTCGAACGGCGGCGCCAGCGCCAGGACGCGTCGCGTGCCAATCTCAACATTGACCTGCACGACGCCGCCGACGTAGTCGGTGCCGAGCGTCGGATCCAGTGGCGCGTACGCCACCGCCACGGGACCGCTCAGGATGAACATTGCCCGGCGGCCCATCTCGCCCAGCGGCACGCGCGACGGCAGCGCGTCGGGCGTAACGAGGTCAGACTCGACGGCAACAGTCGCACTGTGGATGCGCTCGCCGTCCTTGCCCAGGTCGACGAAGGCCGCCTGGCCGGGTCGGAGTCGAGGCAACGTGTCGGCGGGCAACAGCGCGGCGGCGAAAACGCCGTCCGCATCGCCGGGTCGGCCCTGGACGACGACGGCCAGGCCTGGTGCGTAGGTCGGCACGCGGACCACCGACGCCAGCGCAACAAGACCAATGACCAGCGCCACCAGCGCGTATACGGCCGCGGTGACGGGTGGCAGGCCAAGTGACAGCAGCGCGGTTTCGGCTCGCCCGGCGCGATAGTGCGCTACCGCCGATTCTCGAAACGGAACGCTCACGCGGCCTCAGCAGGCGTCGAGGTGCCCCAGAACCACTCGACGTTGGCGCTGCTCCGACGTTCCGCGAGCCACTGCTCGAACAGGACATCCTTGACCGCCGCTCGAGTTGGACCGTCCAGTTGCGCCGGGCGTACGGCGACCACTCTGAGGAGTGCCGCGCCCTTGTCCGCGCGAACCGGGCCGACGATGTCGCCGTCTTCGGCCGTGAACAGCGCAGTCGCCAGGTCGGGCGGAGCCTGCCGATCGATCGGGCACGAGGCGGCGCGTAGGCTGGCCACGCCGTCGAGCGGCTCAATGTCGTTGGCCTCGTGTCGGCGGATGACGGCGGAGGTCAGGCGCGGCGGCGTGTCGCTGGCCAGGGCGCTCAGCGCGAGCGCGTCGAATGTGGTGCCCTGTTGGATCGCGGCAAAGGCCGCGCTTGCATCCTCAGCCTTGGCAAACTCCAGGCGGAGTACCGAGGCGGTGGCGAAATCGTCGGCGTGTGCTTCGAAGTACGGCTCGAGGCGGCCGTTGACCACGCGTTCGCGCAGCCTGGCCACGGTCGCATCGTCGCCGGCCAGGCGCTCGAGCTTCTCGGGGCTGATGCCGTTGTCGCTCATCCACTGGTGGGTCGCCTCAGCCGTATACAGCCGCCTGGCGCGGCGAAACGCGTTGACTGCACGCTGCAGCTCCGCGTCAGACAGGACGATCGGATCGCGCTCGAGCTCGGCTTTGATCAGACACACGTCGACCAGCCGACGCGCAACGCGCGCCTCACCCCAGATGAAGTCCAGGCAGGCGATGGCGTGGTCAATCGTGAGGACCGTGCCATCGACGCGCAGCAGATCCTGGTCGTTCCAGCGCTGCACGCCGCGCAGCGGCCAGGGCAGCGTGCGCTCCGGACTGAAGCTGAGCGAGATGGTGCCCTCACCCGGCAGATGCACCAGTGCGTCGTAGTGCAGCGAACGGTCATATGCCTCCTCGACCCACACCAGGTCGAGCGCGTGCTCGGGGTACTGCTGTGCGATTCGGCGCAAGCCGGCCCGCGCTGCGGGCGGGGCGACGCCCTCGCGGACCACGGCCTGTAAATACGTCAGCGTCTCGCCCAGAAGTGGCGAAAGCCCAGCGCTCATCGGGTGACTCCAACAAGTTCGGCAGGCCGCCTGTGTGGGGCGCCCTGCATCAGCAGGTCGCACAGTGCGTCGCTGATGGGCAGGCCGGTCGCCTCCTCGATCCACAGGTACTGGCCATTGGGGTTGATTTCGAGGAACACGTAGCGCCCATCGGGCGTCAAGATGAGGTCGATCGCGCCGTAGCACAACCCGAGTTGCTCGGTCAGGCGCACACACAACTGCGCGACGTCGTCGGGCAGGCGATGCGGCTGGTACGGGGTTTCGTAGTGGTCGTAGCGTCGCCAGTCGTAGCGCGTGCGTTGGGTTTGCTGTGAGTGGATCTCGGCGGCGAAGACGCGTTGGCCGACCACGGTCGCACGTATTTCGACCCGCTTGGGGACATACGCCTGAAAAATGACCGGGCACTGCTGCACCGCATGTGCGTAGCCGATCTCACGCGTCGAGACGACCTGGGTGTAGCGGTTGAACGTCGAGCCAGTGCGCTGATAGAGCGCGCTGCTGGGCAGCTTGCTGATGATGTTGCCGTTGTGCTCGCGATAGAAGTCGAGCAAGGCGGCTGGCTCGGTCGTAATCAGGGTCGGCGGCAGCTCGAAGCCGATGACAGCCGCGGTGGTGAGCTGGGCGGCCTTGAGCTCGGCGCGCTTGACGACACTTGGCAGCGCCGGCACCACCGGGCACGGCAACGAGTGCCACAGGTCGTTCAGAACCGTTGTGCACTCCTGCGCCATGTACGCACGTGTGGCTTCGTCGTCGACGTGGGCATCGTGGAGCTGGGGTGGTTGTGGACGGCGGTACCACACGCCCTGCAGGCTGTGCAGGTCGATGGTCGGGCCGTCGTGCAGAGCGAGGTGGGCTATGGTCAGCCCGTGTTGGTCAAAGGCGACGCTGACCGCCGCGCGAACGGGGAAAGCCGCCGGATTGAACCGGACGAGCTCGGCCCCGCGCGCCGAGAGCTTCTGCGCAACGTGATCGGCGTGGGGGTCGAACTCTTCCGTCAGGATCAGAATCATGGCGGCCTTTCCCGTTCAGTACGTGGCGGCTAGTCGCAGAGGTAGTAGTCGGTGTCGCAGTTGAACGTGCAGGACGCCGGACAGTACGAGCGGATGACCCACCGACCGCCGGACGCCAGGCGCAGCTCCTCTTCCCCGAGCTCTTCGCCGACTGCCGACAGGTCTTCGATCCGCGTGCGGTTCTCGTTGGACGTTGACATGTAAATGCGGTAACTCCTCGTCGAGTACGTCCGAGTGGTCGATCGCCCCACTCAGGCGTGGCCCAGCCTGCCCACGATTGCTCGACTTGTCTGTGAAACAGTTCCTAGTGCCGGCGGGCGCGGGTCTGCGGTCCGATTGTCATCCTGAGCTTGCGAAGGATCCGCGAGCAGACACGTTCCGGCAAGCGGATTCCTTCGCTCCGCTCAGGACAGGCTCTTCGGCGCGGCCTCAGGATGACAACCGGCGGCGTTGCTCGGGACTCCACGCCTGTTGGCCTCATTCGAGGTCGGCGATCACCGAGCGCACCCGCTCCAGCTCGGCCTGGAGCATCGCCCGCTGATGACCTTCCTCGATCACCGCCGGAAATACCCTGCTGGCCCTTGGCGAGCGCGACGGCTTCGGGCTGCGCGACCGGCAGCGCCATCCGGCGCTAGTGGCAGTTGGGGTATAAGAGCCGCTGCCACCATGAAGATGCTCGTCACCACTCCCTTTCAACGCGACCCCGAGCGCCTGGCGGCGCTCGAGCGGCAATTCGGCATGCAGTTCGTCGTTCCGGCTCGTGAGGAATCCTCCGCGAGCCTGATCGGCGAGGTCGAGGCCGTCTATGGCTCGCTTACGGCCGACGACTTCACCAGCGCGCGGCAGCTGCGCTGGGTGCAGTCCGCGAGCGCGGGCGTCGAGTGGATGTGGAAGGTGCCGGGCCTGGCCGACAGCAACGTACAGGTCACCAATATGCGCGGCGCCCACGCGGCCACAATTGCCGATCACGCCTTTGCCATGCTCTTGGCACATACACGGGGTTTGCCAGGCTTTGCCCAATTGCAGCGTGACCATCAGTGGGGGCGGCCTGGTGCCGCGGGCGGCCTCGTGGCGTTGAAAGACCTGACGCTGGGCATTGTTGGCTTCGGCAATATCGGTCGGGCCATCGCTCGGCGCGGCGTTGGCTTTGAGATGAAGGTCCTGGCTGTTGATTGCGAGGTCGTGCCGCCAGGCGAAGGCGTCTCAGAGGTCTGGCCGATTTCGCGCTTGACCGAGCTATGCCAGGTATGCGATGTCGTGATCGTGGCTGCGCCGATCACGCCGAGCAGTCGCGGCATCATCGGCGCCCCGCAAATCCGCGCCATGAAGCGTGGCTCGTTCCTGCTGAGCATGTCGCGCGGCGGCATCATCGACGAGCCCTCGCTGATTGACGCCCTGGAGGAGGGCCACCTGGCGGGTGCCGGTCTGGACGTCACGGCGACGGAGCCCCTACCCACGGGTGACCCCCTGTGGACCGCCACGAATCTGATCATCACGCCCCACACCTCTGCTGCTTCTCCCCTGACCAGCGAGCTGACCTGGGGCATCCTGAGCGAAAACCTGGGCCGCTTCATACGCGGCGAGGAGCTCATCAACCTGGTCGACAAGCACCGCGGCTACTAATCCCGCCCTCCCACAAGTGTCAAGTGGTGCAGACGAAGGCCCAGGGGCGGTTGCGGACCCTGCTCAGGACGACCGTGGCCGCGCGGGCGCCGGTGAGCTTGAGGCGGCGTTGGACGCCTTCGACGTCGACGGCGGAGCCGCGTTTGCGGATATCGACCGTGCCGATGTCCAGGGCGCGCAGCTCGGCGCGCAGGTGCTTCAGGTTCCATGGCAGCGAGGCCTCGATGTGTAGCCAGCGGCCGAATGGCGTCGACACTGCGTTGTCAGAAGACAGGAAGGCCACGTGCGCGTCGATCTTCCACGCCCCGATGGTGCGGGCAAGCTCTTCGACCAGGCCGGCGCGGGTGACCGCTGGGCTGGGGTCGAGTAGAAACGCACCAGGCTGGGCCACCTCTACGGCCGGACCAGCGTTGCTGACCAAAGCGTCACCGCTGGGCAGCACAGTCGCCCGACGCGCGGCGGTGCGCAGGCCAGGCGACCACAGTACCGCCTCTTTGAGCTCGCGCTGATCGGCCACGAACTCGATCTCCCAGCCGTCGGGCACCAACTCCAACGGCAGCCCCGGCGCCGCCTTGATGCCGACCGCGGGCACCGCCGAAGCCAGGCCGAAGCACCAGTCGAGCGGCGGCTCGCTCGCGCCAGGTCGCAAGCGCCGCGTCTCGGTCCGGCGGCTCGGGTCGACGAATGCCGCGGCGATGCCATCCAGCGGCGCGTCGCGCACGTCGGCAGTGCAGACGTCGACTGTCAGGCCATACGCCCGAGCGTTCAACTGGGCCATCCGCGCATGCACCCGATCCACGTCAATGCCACGCACGGGCCCGCGTCCGCCTAGCGCGATGAGGTCACCGCCGACGCCACAGCACATATCGACCACGTCGGCGTGGCCAGAGAAGCGCTGGGCGTGGTGGTGAGCCACGGTCTCGGGCGTGGCCTGCTCCAGGGCGGCGCGCGTGAAGTACATCTGGTCGGCCCGCGCGAACTTGGCGCGGCCGCGCTGGCGCAGCTCGAGCAATCCGAGCACCGCGGCCACCAGGTCGGGCGGGTGCTGCTTGCGCAGCGCCTTGCTCAATCTGAGCTCGCTCAAGATACTGAGCGAAGATTGAGCGCTCAATATATTGAGCAGCTCATGAGCAGGAGCGCTGAGCAGCAGGTCGAGCCGCCGCGTGGGATCTACTTCCACGCCCGGCGCATTGGAGCACAATTCCGTTGTGCCCGCTGCGCCGCTCGCGTCTGTGGTCATCCCGGCCTATAACGAGGCGCGCCGTCTGCCGCCCACGCTCTCAGCCTGGCAGGAGTTCTTCGCCGCGCAGACCTACGCGGGCGAAATCGTGGTTGTCGACGACGGCAGTCGGGACGATACGTCGGCCGTCGCCGAGGCGCACGGCATCAGGTCGATCACACTGCCCGAGAATCGCGGCAAAGGCGCCGCCGTCCGCGCTGGGATGCTCGAAGCCAGCGGCCGCTTCATTTTCTATGCCGACGCAGACTTGAACGTTGCGCCGCCGCACCTTGCCCAGGCGCTGCACATCTTCGAACAGACCCTGTGCGATGTCGTAGTGGGTTCACGCAAGCTGAGCGCATACGCCCAGCAAGAGCGCAGCCTGGCCCGACTCTGTGCGGGCGCGCTGGTGCAGGTCACCCGACGCAGCCTGGTGCTGCCAGTGATTCGCGATACGCAGTGCGGCTTCAAAGGTTTTCGGCGCGAGATCGCACGGGCGATCTTCCAACGGGCCCGCATCGACTCGTTCGCCTTCGACATCGAGGCGCTGTTCCTGGCGCGCCGGCTGGGCTGCGCGATCGTCGAGATGCCCGTCGACACGACGTATCAAGCCGAGTCAACGTTCGACGTCGCGCGCCATTTACGGCCGTTCCTGGCGGACATCGTGCGTATCCGCTTCAACGCCCAGCGTGGTCTGTATGGCTAGCCAGTCCAGGCGCTTTTCAGGGGTGGTCAGGGGAAAAGATGCCGCCGTCCAGCCCGCGCAGCGTCGACCGGGTTGGGGCCGCTGTCGTAACGCGTGCCGCTCTCCGGAACGCTGGCGAGCGGTTCGCGATCGGTCGCGATGCCCATGCCGTTGCCTGGCAGACCGAACGGCCCACCCGTCTGCGCGCCGAGGTTTCTGCGCTCAGATGTACGCTCGACAGCGGATCGCCGTGGATGCGAAGGCGATGCCGCCCAGCGCTGCGTCGGGAAGTGGTTGTGTC
>DASXRR010000465.1:0-4850 GCA_036506475.1 Chloroflexota bacterium | reverse complement strand
CATCGCCGGCTGGTAAGGCGAACGTCCGATCCAGTAGCGGACCGACGTACGGTAATGGGCTGGGAACGCCCAGCGAGCGGGCGGCCGTCGCGACCCGGGTCCGCACGACCTCAGACATCGGTACACCCATGCGTGCCTCCTTAGACCTTGACCACACCGTTGCTCGGCAGCCCGATGCCAACTGCATCGAGCATATCGCGAGCGATCGACGGGATCTGGATTGGCCGTGAGGTCATCGTCGGACCTTCGGACGGTTGGGCGTACTCCTCGACCCGCACGTCGGACGTCCCGGTGACGGCCAACCATTGTTCGCAGGCGTTGACCAGGTCCGAATCGCTCGGATCCGTGGTCGGCTTCGTGCCGGGTCGTCGTGGCACCGGATTGCGAATCTCGTTGACGTTGAGCAAATCGACCAGCGAGCCACTGGCGAGCTGTTTGGCGTGTATGGCCACCCAGCGGATAATCACCGCGCCGGCCTGTGCCATCGTCCGGTAGCGAATGGTGTTGCGTGCGCCACCCAGCTCCAGCGCGGACACTTGCTCGATCACCTGCCACATGTCGCGCGCACCGTAGGCGCTCTTGATGTCCGCGTTGGACAGCAGGCTGATGAACTTCTTGACCTGGTCCTGAAGCTCGGTGCCAGCGAAGTAGGCAATGCCGTAGCCATGCAGCGAGAGATTCGCACCCAGGTCCCGCCCTGCTTTGCGCACTTGCTCCTGACTGACGGCGGCCGGGAGGTTCGAACGCAGCAGCAAGTCGACTTTATTCTGGCGCACGAACGACGACACGGCCGACACGAAACGCAGCCACAGATCAGAGAATTCGCGGTTCGGTGGCACGGACGCGTCGCCGCCGGGCATGCCGAACGCGCGAGCATACAGGTTGCGCCGCTCGAGCTCGCTCATGCGGTCGGCCGTCTTCTTGAGATACCCGTACAGGAAGTTGCCGGCGTCGCCGCGGCCGATCGGCAGGACGCCTTGAACGAATTGCTCGGCCAGCTTGTCGACAACCTGGAAGAGTCTGGCTTCCTCGAGCATCGCGGAGAAGTAGATGACCTGTGTCGCGTTGACGTTGTCTGCAACGATCTCGACTTCGGCGGTATCTTCGAGATCCGGCAGGTCGATATCTACGGTCGAGGGCGGGGCGCTGTCGTCTACGCCGATGAGGGCGGCCAGGACCGAGGTGACCTTCAGCGCAAGAAGCGGGTCACCAGCGCCGATGCCGCGCTCCACGAGGGTGCGGCCCACACCCACCCACTGGTCGCAGCGAATGACGTCAGTCCCCTTCTGGTTACCCTCATGGACGAGAATCGGGAGCACCGCGTCGAACAGCGGTTTGTTGCCGAAGTATTCGCCGCGTGCCAGGTGCACGGCTCGGGCGAAACGCGGATCCGTCTGCGTGTTGTCGCCAACCGCGGGTACGTGACCATCACGTTCGAGGCAGCCGTAGACCACGGCGAACGCTCGCTCAGTGTCGGTCAATGGGATTGACGGGACGGCTTGTTGGCTCGGGAATTTCCCCTCGAGATGAGGCCCGACGACCTCCTTGAACTGCGCGAACGCGTCCTGCAGCCCATGGTAAAGCGGATCCAGGACGGTGATCGTCAGGTTCGCGTTGACGTCGGCAAGAACATCGGGCAGAATCACCGCCGCGGTAGGGGCGCCAGCAGCAACACCCGGAGCCGCCACTTGTGGCACACGCGTGCGCTGGTAGTCGTCGACGACGCGCTCGGTGGAGGTCAGCGCGTCCAACCGGGTGAGGAGCAACTTCTTGGCGTTGCCCGTCGCGGCTGGAATCTTGGTGACCGTGAGATCCGTAATCTCTTGTTTGAGGTCCGCCCAGACCTTGTTGACTTTTACCGCCGCTTCGAGCACCCGATGCGCGGCCGCATAGTCGCGGCGCTTGTCGAGCGGCAGCTCGTGGAGCTGCTGGTGAATCAGACGTATGTCGACATCGATGTCGGGATACCCGTAGTCGCGTCGCTGTGCCTGCTCTAGATCGGATTGGCGTTGCTGGATCGCCCGGCGCGCTTGTATCTCGCGCTGCTTGATGTCTGCAACAACGATTGGATCGGCCATTGGTGATGACTCCTTCACCGGGGACTGTGCGAGGGCCGTAAGAAGACAGCCAGCGTGGCCGCGGCCACTCTCCGATTACGTGCTGCTGGTCGCGTCATCGCCCTCCTTGTCGATCTCGTCGTCGAGGAGTTGGAGCGCCGCCAGCGCATCCAGGATCCCCGTGCCGCGACCGCTGTGCGCATCGCCGTTGGACCACGGTCGCGCCGATGCGCACAGGATGCGCTTCACTGTTGGACCGTCAAGTGGCGTCGACCGTCGTAGGCCGCGACTGATGAGCAGCGCGGCGACGGCGGCGACAAAGGGCGCGGCGAAACTGGTTCCAGTCGCGAGTTGATAGCCCTGTAGGCTGGCCGTGACCACACGCTCACCTGGCGCAGAGACGGCCACGTGCTCGCCGAGCGTACTGAAGGCCGACGGGCGGCCACGATCGTCCACCGAGCCAACGGCGATGACCCCGTCGTGCGCCGCTGGCAGAAACCGTTCGACCTTTCCGTTGTTGCCGCTGGCGGCGACCATGACACAGTTCCGTGCCATGCCGTAGCGGCACACGTCCGCATGCGGCAATGGATCGCCTGGCGCAAGTGCCGAGGCCGGTGTGCCGAAGCTCATGTTGAGCACTTTCGCGCCCATGTCGACTGCGCGCTTGACGCCAGCATCGATATTGGCGATAGCGCCGATGCCGAGCGGCGCATCTTTACCCGGAAACTGCGCGGCGCCCAGCACGCGCACCGGAGTGGCACTACATTCGCCGGCAGTGCCAGGCGGAATTCGCACGCCAAACGCAGCGATGATCGCGGCACACGCGGTTCCGTGACCTACCAGGTCGTCCTCCGGATTTGTGTCTGGATTTCGATAATCGCCGAGCAGGTGAATGCCGGGTGCGAGCGCGCCATCGGTTAGCTGGACGGTGTCGAAGCCGGGCCGAAGTATCGGTAGCTCACTGTGCGCGGCCGCCACGCCCGTATCCAGGATCATGATCGCCACTGCCGGGTGACCCGGCTCGTATGCGAGCGCTTCAGGACCGTTGATCAGTCGACGTGATTGCCAGGCCTGCTCCGGGTCTGCCGGGAGCTGCGTCCAGGCCATCGCAGCGAACGGCAGTGTTGACAGATAGTCGGGCGATGCCGCTTCGACCACGCTGAGTTGGCGGAGTGCGTCGACCAGGTCGGCGACACGCGCGTCGGGCGCGATGTCGACCTTGAACGTGCGCGCAAGTCCGATCACCTGCTCGAGGTCGTCGAAGCCGACATGCTGTCGACCGGGCTTGGTTATCGAGGCCGCTGCGCTGTGGACGCGACTGATCTGTGCGTAGCCGCCGAAATCGCGCAACACGCGATCGAGCGCGCCGTGGCGCAGCCGTTCGGCCGGTTGGTGGGCGCCTGATCGAACGTCGATACTCGACGGAACGTCGTCCGGCGCCTCGCCCAGTGCGAGCTTGAGCACGAGCGCTCCCGGCGCGCTGTACAACTCCCCCGGACGAGTCCAGGGCGTCTTGAGCGAACGTGCCACGGGCGCCGTCACGCCGCACTCCCGTCCGTTACGTCGAACGGCGCCTCGACCAGCGTGCCAGGCGCGGTCTCGATGCTCAAGGTGCCGCTCAACTGGTGGGCCAGAGGCGCGACAAGAAGCTCGTGCACGCTTGCCTCGAGCACCGTTACCGCCTCGCCGTCGATGCGTACAGCGGGCTGTCCCTGTTGCATCAAATTGCGACCTCGGATGCGCAGCAACGGCGCTGTCGCGTCGGACGTATCAGCAGCCTGCGTATCCGGATCGGCGCCCAGGACCTCCAGGACCTGCGGCCGCGCCGCGCGTTCGAGCGCCTGTCGGAGACGACTGACAGGGAGTTGGGCACTTCGTTCGATCGCCTCGTCACCAATCTGGCTGTGCAGGTCGCGGAGTTGAGCCAGGTTGTGTACGCCGACCCACTCCAAACGGCGCTGGTCCTCTTCGCTCAGATCGTCGCCCAGGACCTCGTGCAGACTCGGCTCGCCGGCCGCGGACAGCTGCATCGTGTTTTCCTCGATCATCGGTCGGGTGATCGTCGTAAAGGTCATGCGCAACGTGCTGGCATCACGGTCGCCAGGTCCAGCCGGACGAATCAGGACGGCGCTGCCCGAAACTGCGATGTGCGCACGCAGATCCAGCGACAGGTCTTTGACGGCGTAGGTGAGCGGCATGCTGCGCGCCTTCATCGCCATCGCCGTCTGGACGCGGTCGAGCTGGCTGGCCAGGGCCTGGATGAACTGTTCGATTGGTAGTCCACCATCAGTGGAGCTCATCATGGCGTCGTCTCGTCGAGTTGAGTCAGCACGACGCGCAGCCGACCCAGAGGCGGATCGAAATCGGTTGGCCAGCGCCAGCGCGGCAAGTCGGCGAGAATCTCGATCCCGGTTGACGATCGAGCCATTGCCAGCTCGATGGGCAGGTCCAGCGTCAGGCTGGTGACCCGCAGCTGGTCGGCCGCGCGGCCAACCGGGCGCGCCGCATCGGCGAGCTCGATCAGGGTTTGCCACAGCACGCGTTGCATGCGCGTTACGCCGTCCCGCTCGGCGGTGACGTTGGCGGCGTCACGCCGGGCATGGTTGGCGATTGTTCAGCGGCCTGTTTGGTGGCGGACCAGCGTGCGTTGCGCTGCAGCAACGCCAAACGAGCGGAATCGGCGAACCGCTCTAGCGGCAGCGTGTCGCTCACGAAATTGAGCCGCACCTCGCCGAATAACTCAGCCTTGAGCTCCGTATCGGCCTGCGCATTGACGCCCAGAGTGGAGACCAT
>DASXRR010000464.1:0-10878 GCA_036506475.1 Chloroflexota bacterium | reverse complement strand
GTAGCCAGGCGATGGGGGCTGTGTGGCTGGGTATCGACCTCGGCACGAGCGGATGCCGAACCGCGGCCGTGGACGACGCGGGCACGCTGCTGGCCTCCGCGGACAGGCCCCTGCTGAGCTTCCGGCCGCAGCCCGGCTACCACGAGCAGGACCCAGAAGCGTGGAAGACCGCAGTAGCAGAGGCCTGCCGCGCCACGCTAGCGCAGCTCGACCAAAGACCCATCGCGGGCGTTGCGCTGTGCGGGACGTCTGGCACACTGCTGCTCGGCGATCGGCAAGGACAACCACGCACCGCCGCGATCATGTACGACGACACGCGAGCAGCGGCCAGGCTGCCCGCGATCACCCAGGCGTGGGCTGCCGTCGCCGAGCGGAACGCGTACCGAGTCCAACCCACCTGGGGCTTGCCCAAACTCGCGTGGCTGCTCGATCAACTCGACGAACAAGAGGATGCGCGGCTGTACCACTGCCCGGACTTGATCGCCAGTTGGCTAGTGGGCGAGGCGACGGCGACCGACACCAGCCACGCCCTGAAGACCGGCTACGATCTGGTAGGACAGCGCTGGCCCGAGGCTGAGTTCGAAGCGGTGGGCATCCCGCTCAGTGTGCTGCCGCCAGTGGTCCGCCCTGGGTCGCTGCTGGGCCACGTGTGCGGGGCTGCCGCCGAGGACTCTGGCCTGGCCGTCGGTACGCCCATCCTGGCCGGCATGACCGATGGCTGCGCCTCGCAGCTTGCCTCGGGCACACTGCGCCCGGGCCAGTGGAACTCCGCGCTCGGCACGACCTTCGTCTTGAAAGGAGTCTCGCAGGACCTCCTGCATGATCCGGCAGGCGCGGTTTACTCGCACGCCAACCCCGACGGTGGTTGGCTGCCGGGCGGAGCGTCGAACTCCGGCGCTGGCGCGCTGGCCACCGAATTTCCGAACAAGGATCTCGGCGCGATGGACCGTGCGTCGGCCGCGCGAGGCCCGACGCAGGTCGTGCGGTACCCGCTCAGTGCGCCTGGTGAGCGCTTCCCGTTCGTGCGCCCCGACGCCGAACCATTCCAGCTCGGCCAAGCCCGTGACGACGTGGAGGCGTTCAGCGCGATCCTCCAGGGATTCGCATTCGTGGAGCGACTCAGCCTGGCCTACGTCCATGCACTCGGTGCCGACATAAACGGGAGCCTGTCGTTTACGGGCGGGGCGACGCGCAGTGGCTGGTGGACGCAGGTCAGAGCTGACGTGCTCGGTCGTGAAGTGCGGCTGCCGCGTCATGCCGAGAGCGCGGTCGGCATGGCAATCCTCGCGGCGGCTGGATCCAAGAGCGTGGCCGAGGCCGCCGATCGCATGGTTCGGGTCGATCGCGTCGTGGAGCCGCGGCCGGAGTGCACGGCTGCCTACCAGCCCATCTACTGCCGAATGGTCGACGAGTTGGAGCGACGCGAGTACATCAGCTCGCGCCTGGCGGCGGTGGCGCGCTCCGTATGAGCGATCGCGTGTGGCTGGTGCGCCATGGCCGCACCAACTGGAATATGTCAGGACACTACCTGGGATCGTCGGATATCGATCTTGATGAGGTCGGGCTCCAACAGGCGCATGGGCTCGCAAGCTGGGCGGCTCAGGTGCGAGTCGACATGATCGTGACCTCGCCCGCGCGGCGGGCGATGCGTACAGCCGCGGCGGTTGGGACTCAGCTGGGCACAGACCCGCGGATCGACGATCGCCTGCACGAGGTCGACTTCGGAATCGCGGAGGGTCGCACCCTGGCCGACCTGGCGCGCGAGAATCCGCAGGTGGTGGCGCAATTCGAGCTCGACCCGGTCGGACACCACTTTCCGGGCGGAGAGGATCCGCGGCGCGCCCTCAGCCGCATTCGCGCCGCGGTCACCGACGTAGTGCGGCTGGATGCCGCACGGCCGTTAGTTGTGACGCATGGGACCGTGCTGCGTCTGTTGCTGTGCGACATCCTTCAAGTGCCGCTGACTGAGTACCGGCGCTTGATGCCAATCGCGGAGAACTGCGCGATCACCGAGCTGTCGGTGACGGACGACAAACTGGCCTTGCGGCGGTTCAACGCGCCACCGTGCGTTCCCGAAGTGTGCTGATGAAGCTTCTGCTGGCCGGCGACAACTTCGTACGCAACGATCTCCTGGAACAAGCAATCCGCGCCCGCGTGCGAGACGAGCTGGACATTACGTCATACAGCTTGCCGTGGCCGGAGGTTCCGTTCGGCCGGGTCGCAGAAGTCGAGGAAGCATCAGATTGCGAAGATGCCATCGCGGAGCGCATCGGTGACGTAGAGGTCGTCGTCACGCAGATGGCGCCGCTGACCGTGCGCATGATCGGTTTGGCCCGGAGCCTGCGCCTGATCGTGTGTACACGCGGCGGCCCGGTGAATGTCAACATCGGCGCGGCGACACAACGTGGGATCGCGGTCAGCATCACCCCCGGCCGCAATGCGACCGCCGCCGCCGAGTACACCTTGCTGCTCATGCTGGCCGCGATGCGACGTCTGCCCGTGGCGCACACGTCGCTCACCGCTGGAGAGTGGCGGAGCGAGATGTACGCGTACACGGAGTGCGGCGGCGAGATTTCGGGGTCGGTGGTGGGCATCATCGGTTTCGGTGAGATTGGTCGGCGCGTGGCTGCCAGCGTCTTGGCCGTGGGCGGCCAGGTCCTTGCGCACGATCCGTTTGTTGCGCGCGAGTCCTTACCAGACGGCGTTGAACTGGTTGAGCTCAACGAGCTGCTCGAGCGCGCCGACGTGGTCACGCTCCACGCGCGGCTTACGCGTGAGACGCGGGCGATGATTGGCCCCGCCGAGCTGGCACGCATCAAGCCCGGTGCGGTCCTCGTCAATACGGCGCGTGGCGCGCTGCTCGATTACGATGCGGCTGCCGCGGCACTGCTATCAGGGCGGCTGCGTGGCCTGGCCCTCGACGTCTTCCCCGAGGAGCCCGTGCCGCCCACCTCGCCGCTGCTCAAACTACCCGGCGTGGTGCTGAGTCCGCACCTCGCGGGGGCCACGCGCGAGACGGCTCATCGTGCGGCCAGCATCGCGGCGCTCGAGCTCCACCGCTACGCGGCGGGCGAGCCGCTCCACCACGTCGTGAACGGGGTAGATCCGCGGGCGGTTCGGTGAACATCGGCCTGGATATCGGTACGACGCTCACGAAGGCGGTGGTGTTCGGCGACCGCGGCGAAGTTCTGGCCAGCCGGTCAGCCCCAACGCAGCTCCTCAGACCTGCACCGGGCGAGTTCGAGGTGGACCTCGAGCAGTTGACGCTCGCCGTGCTCTCGTTGCTGCGAGATCTCGCCAGCCCCGAGATCGACCTCATTGCCCTGACAGGCCAGGGCGATGGACTGTGGCTGCTCGATGCCCACGCACGTGCGGTGCGCCCGGCGTTGACCTGGCTCGATGGCCGCGGCGCGGCGGCGTGCGATGGCTGGGCGGCCAGCGGAGTCTGGGACGCCGTGTTTCGCCGCACACGCAATGCGCCATTTCCGGGCGCTGGCGCGGCGCTGCTGTCGGCGCTGGACGCGACTGAGCCGGGCTTGCTCGAGGCCGCGACCACCGCGACGCAGTGCCAGCACGCGCTCTTCGAGCGGCTTACCGGGGTTCGCACGGCCACACCGTCCTGCGCAACCCTGCCGGTACTCGATCCAGTCGCTGGCGATTACGACGATGAGACAATCCGGCTGCTAAAGCTCTGGCATCGACGCGATCTGCTCCCGCCCATATCGCCCACGCCACTGGTGCGTGCACCACTCGCGGACGAGCTCGCCGATGATCTCAACCTGCCACGCGGGACACACGTGGCTACCGGCCCGTACGACCTGCCGGCCGCTGCGCTCGGGATCGGCACACTCGCGCCCGGCGATGGCGTGCTCATCCTCGGCACCACGCTGGCGTGCATGGTGCTCGAGGAGTCGGTCGAGCCGACAGATGAGCCAGTCGGGCTGACGATCCGAGCGGCTGACGGTAACGGCTTGCTGCGGGCCATGCCAGCGATGGTCGGCACCGCGTGTCTCGACTGGGCGATGCGGCTTGTGGGGTGCCGTTTCGACGATCTGGGGCGCCTCCTCTCCGAGAGTCCGCCGAGCGCCCGCGGCGTATCGGCACTGCCGTTTCTCGCGCCATCCGGAGAGCGCGCGCCATTTGCCGATCCCGCCGCGCGGGCGGAGCTGACCGGTTTGTCGCTGGAAACAACAGCCGCCGACATCGTCCGCGCGGTCTGCGAAGCCCTGGCGTTCGCGGCGCGGCACTGCTTCGCTGGGGCCGGCCTCAGGGGCGAAGTGTTCGTATGTGGGGGAGGCGCGGCCAGCCTCGAGCTCGTGCAGTTGTTTGCCGATGTGATGGAGCGGTCGCTGCGCATCACGGCGATCGAAGAACCGGCAGCGTTCGGGGCCGTTCAGGCCGCCACGAGTACGCGCAGACAGGCTGGTCGATCAGGCCGCCTCGTCAAGCCGCGGGCCGGACGGTACAGCGGCCACGTTTTCGACGATTATCTCTATCGGGTGAAGGTGGCGCGCGAGCATCGATGGCACGGGAGGGTTGATCGTGGAAGCGGCCACTGAGATGCTGGATTACACCCGGCAGGTACCAGTTGTCGGCCAGACCGAGGTGCTGGTCATCGGCGGCGGTCCCGCTGGCATCGGCGCCGCCATCGGCGCGGCCAAGACTGGCGCACGCGTGACCCTCGTCGAACGGTACGGATTTTTAGGCGGGAATGCGACCGCCAGCCTGGTTGGTCCGTTCATGACCGCTTTCAGCGCCGATGGTCAAACGCAGGTGGTGCGGGGCGTCTTCGATGAGCTGGTCAAACGCATGGAGGCAATCGGCGGCGCGATCCACCCCTCGCAGATCCGTGCCGGCGAAGCGAAATCGGCGTACATGAAGCCGGGCCACATCGGCGTGACGCCGTTCGATCCAGAGGCGATGAAGCTGGTCAGCGCCGAGATGTGTCTCGAATATGGCGTCACGCTGCGCCTCCACACCAGCTTCGTCGACCCGATCGTGGACGGCGCGGTCGTCCGTGGAGCAGTGCTGCACAGCAAAGAGGGCCTGCAAGCGGTCCAGGCTGGCGTTACGGTCGATTGCTCCGCCGATGCCGACGTGGCCTATCGCGCAGGCGTCAGGTTCGAGCAAGGGCGTCAGTCGGACGGGCTCACGCAACCGATGACCATGTTCTTCCGAGTCGCCAACGTGAACCGCGCGGCGGTGGATGCGTACTTCCACGCGCATCCGGAGGAGATCGAGCAGCGCATGGCGTTCAGCAGCTGCATCCGCGCTGCCCAGGCGGCGGGAGAGTACGCTCCGCCACGCGACCGCCTGAGTATGTACGAGAGCCCGCAAGAGGGCGTCTGGCGCGTGAACGCCAGTCGCATCCTGGGCGTCGACGGCACCAAGGTGGCGGACCTGACCCGGGCAGAGATCGAGGGGCGCCGGCAGGTGTTCCAGATCCTCGAGTTCCTCCGCCGCTGGGTGCCCGGCTTCGAGCAGTGCGTGCTGCTGGATACTGGCGCACAGGTGGGCGTGCGCGAGACCCGACGAATCGTTGGCGAGTACACGCTGACACAGGACGACCTGGCGAGCGGTCGTGATTTCGAGGACACCATCGCCTTCGCCGCCTACCCCATGGACATCCACGACCCGAAAGGCGGCGGTGGCGGTGTGTCCAATCGGGGCGAGACCGCCAACATGTACCAGATCCCGTATCGCTGCCTGGTGCCGCGCGGCGTCGATCAGCTGCTGGTGGCTGGACGCTGCGTCTCGGCCACCCACGAGGCACTGGGCGCGATTCGCGTCATGCCGCCATCGTTCGCGATGGGCGAAGCCGCCGGCACCGCCGCCGCCCTGGCACTGCAGGAAGGTGTTCCGCCGCGCCAGGTGCCCACTGGCTGGTTGCGCGACACGCTGCGCGAGCACGGCGTCTATCTCGGCGCCTCGTGAACGCGCAGCGGGCCGCGATTGGTTGACGCGGCATCGACCGCTATCTATCCTGCATGGCTACATGAACGCTCACGTGAGCGCTCACCCCGCGCTCTCGCGGTTCAGTCCGCTCAGCCGCATCCTCGCCTTCGACGACTTCAACAGCGGCGCCCACGGCTGGGTCGAGCTCGGCGGCAACTATGACGGCAGCTCCAACCTCGACACGATCATGGAGTACAAGCGCGACTTCCGCCCGCCGCAGCTCAGCTCGTGCAGCTTCTTCGACGTCGGCACCCATGGCGCAATGAGCGGGACCTACGCGCTCAAAGTCGCTACACGGCCTGAAGCGGGCCATTCGGCTGTGGCAATTCGGCGCCTGACGATGTCCGGCCGTGGCCGAGTCCAGTTCGAAACGTACTTCACGTACAAGGCCGAAGCAGCCTCAGCGGAGAACCAGGCTGCCGCCCAACCCGGCGCCGGCGACTGGGATGGCAACACGCATCCTTCCGAAAGCCAGTTCGGCAGTTTCACGCTCGGCTCGGACCTGTGCGACGGAGTGCGGTACCACTGCGTCGCCCGATACCTGAACACGGATGAGGAGCATCGGCTTCGTCGCCAGTGGCAGTACCCCGTCACTCCGGAGCCGACGCTGTTCGAGCAGATGCAGGGCAAGATCGACCTGCCGCGGCTGGCAGATTTCCCAGCGCCCAATGCGCAGGACTGGCGGCCGCTCGGAGAAGCGCAGGAGTTCTGCTACAACGAGGTTCCGACCAAGGTCAACTGGCATTACCTGCGCTGGCTGATCGACACTCGGACGCGAGCGAATATCGAGCTGCAGGTCAACGATCGCACCTTCGATATGCGCGATGTGCCGGTGCCGCCCTACGCGGAGAGATATGCCGCTCTGCAGAACCTGCTGAACTTCTATGTGGCCGTGCGCACCCACGCGAATGTGCGCAACTTCCTGTACTTGGACTCGGTGCTGATTTCTGTCGAATGGTAGTCATGGATTACAAACTTTCGCGCTTCAACCCACTCGACCGCATGCTGGTGTACGACGACTTCAACACGGGTACGCATGGTTGGGTGGAGCTGCTGGGTAATTACGACGGTAGATCGAATCTCGACACCGTCGACGACCACATGCATGATTTCCGTCCGCCCCAGCTCAGCTCCTGCAGCTTCTTCGACGTGGGCACGCACGGCGCTATGTCCGGTACGTATGCGCTCAAGGTTGCCACCCGACCGGAGGCAGGCCACACGGCTGTCGCGATCCGTCGCCTGACGATGGCCGGCCGCGGCCGCATCCAGCTCGAAACGTACTTCACGTACAAGTCCGAGGCGGCCTCCGAAGAAAATCGTGCTGCGCTCCAGGCAGGCGCCACACGGTGGGACGGCAACACCCATCCATCGGAAACGCAGTTCGGGGCGTTCACCGTGGCCACAGACATCTGCGACGGGGTTCGCTATCACTGCGTGGCGCGCTACCTGAACACCGATCTGGAAAACCGTCTGCGACAGCAGTGGGTGTATCCAGTAGTTCCCGAGCCAACTCCACGCGAGCACCTGGAGGGCAAGATCAAACTGCCTCGCCTGGCCGACTTCACCGCGCACAATCCTGAGGACTGGCATCCTTTCGGCGAGCGCCAGGAGCTCTGCTACAACGAAGTCCCGACCAAAGTGAACTGGCACTACCTCAGGTGGTTGATCGATACGCGCACTCGATCCAATGTCGAGCTGCAGGTGAACGACCAGATCTACGATATGCGCAAGGTTCCAGTGCCGCCGTATGCCGAGACGTATGGCTCCCTCCAGAACCTGCTCAATTACTACGTTTCAGTCCGCACGCACACCAACGTCCGGAATTTCCTGTATCTGGATTCCGTGTTGATCTCGGTTGATTGGTAGGCCGCGATGCAGCAATCACTGTCAGTCGTCCTGGAGCGCAACACGGTCCTGAGTGGCGACTTCGCTACCGAGCCGTACGAGGTGGCGTGGGCTCGTGAAGCGCGCTGGTTTATTCGCATCCTTGACGTCAGCGGCAATCAGCCCTGCCTGGAAGCCAGGACGCAAATCTCTCCGGATGGCCTGCACTGGTGCGATCACGAGCAGGAGAACGATCTGCGACTGGAGCGACCGGGCCTGGTGAGTCGACCCGTGCTCGATTTTGGCGGTTGGCTGCGCCTGAAAGGGATGGTCGCGGGCGAGAACGGGTCCACCGACGGCGTATCTGCGAAGGTGCTTATCTATCTGGTGCTGAAGAGTTGAGGATTTTGAGAGCCATGCACACCACACGTCGCGAATTCCTCGTGCGTACCGGTCTTCTCGGTGGAATCGGACTCCTCGTCGCAGCGTGCGGCCCAGCCGCATCGACGCCAACCGCTGCGCCGGCCGCCGCTCCCACCACTGCGCCCAAGCCCGCGGCAACGACAGCTCCTGCAGCCGCGCCGACGACGGCTCCCGCGGCACCTACGACCGCCGCTGCCGCCAAGCCGACCACTGCACCCGCTGCCGCTCCGACCGCGGCCGCGAAGACCGCCGCGCGCGCACCTGCCGGCGAGCTGAAAGTAGCGATGCCCGCGAAGCTGGTGGCGCTCGATCCCTACGGCGCCCAGTCGGTCGAGGAAGTGCTCCATACGTCGATCCAGCATGTGCTGGAGACGCTGGTTCGCCGCGATCCCTCGAGCGGCAACCTGGTCCCGCACCTTGCGACCGAGTGGAAGAACCCTGAGCCGACGACGTGGACCTTCACCTTGCGCAAGGACGTCAAGTACCACGACGGCAGCAACCTGACGTCCGCCGACGTCAAGGCTGTTCTGCAGCGCATCCAGGATCAGAAGGGTCCAATTGCTCCGCTGTTCGCGCAGCTCGACAGCGTTGAAACTCCAGACGAAACGACTGTGCAGATCAAGACGAAGACCCCGGTCGGAACGCTGCTCGCCAGTATGGCGATGGTGCCGATCGCTCCCGCGTCCAAGGTCAACGAGCAGGGATTCTTCAACAAGCCGATTGGGACCGGGCCATTCAAAGTTGCGGCCTGGAGCCCGGATGCCGATCTGCGACTCGAGGCTAATACCGATTACTGGGGCACCCCCGCGGGCGTAAAGAACCTCACCTTCCGCTTTTACCCGGAAGTCGCGCCGCTGACCACCGCGTTGGAAACCGGCGAAGTCGATTTCACCTGGCGACTCGCGCCCGACCAGCTCCCTGGCCTGCGGAGCAACAACGACATCAAGGTCGAGACGGCTCCCGGCTACACGTATTACTTCATCTGGATGAATTCCAGTCGCCCCGTGTTCAGCGACAAGCGCGTACGCCAGGCGATGGCGCATGCGCTCGATGTCGACAAGATCCTGAACGACCTCCTGTCTGGGGTTGCCAAACGTGGTACCGCGCCGATTTCCTCAACGGTGTTTGGCTACTCTTCGCAGACGCCGTATCCCTATGACGTCAACAAAGCCAAGCAGTTGTTGAGCGAAGCGGGAGTCGGCGGCGGCTTCGACGCGGGCGTTATCTGGAACCCAGGATCGGGACCGCAGGACCGCGAGCTGCTGCAGGCAATGGTCTCGTATTGGAATGCCATCGGTGTGCATGTCTCCAGCCAGGAGATGGAGCGAGCCGTCTGGATCGACAATCTTACCAAGCTCAACTGGGACATGGATTTCCAGACGAACGCGACCACCACGGGCGACGCGGACTTCACGTTGGGGCGGCTCTACCACTCGCGCGCGAATCGCAACGGTTACAAGAACCCGGATCTCGACAAGCTGCTCGACGAGGCGGCGTCGACGGTGGACCAGAACCGACGTAAGGACCTGTACGCGCAAGCTGAGAAGATGATCTGGGACGACGCCGCTGGAATCTTCCCATTCGAGCTCCTGAACGTGTACGCGTATCGCAAACGCGTGAGTGGGTTTGTCCCGTCCGCGAGCCCGATCCTGAGCTTCACCCCGGTCACAGTGTCTTAGAGCCACGCACATTCACATCCAGGCGTGACGGCGTACATCCTCCGCCGGCTCGGACTGTCGGTCCTGGTGCTTTGGGGAGCGGCGACGGTGGTCTTCATCGCCATCCGTCTCGCCCCCGGCGATCCCGCACAAATGATGCTCGGCCCATCCGCGACCGCGCAGGAGGTGGCCGCGCTCCGCACGCGCCTGGGGCTCGACCAGCCGGCGCCGGTGCAGTACGGCCGCTACCTGCTGCAGGTCGCGCGGCTGGACCTCGGCGAGTCGCTGCGGCTCGATCAGCCTGCCCTGGCGGCGATCCTGGAGCGAGTCCCACAAACCGCTCGGCTAGCGGGGCTGGCGATGCTGGTTGCTATTCTGCTCAGCTTTCCGATGGGCATCGCCGCGGCCATTCGGCCGGGCACAGTGGTCGACCGGCTCGTATCAGTTCTGTCGCTGCTGGGGCAATCCGTGCCCAACTTCTGGCTGGGCATCATGCTCATCCTCGTTTTCGCGCGCGGCCTGCAGCTCTTACCTAGCGGCGGAGCCGATACCTGGCAGCACCTGGTGCTGCCCTCGTTGACGCTGGCGTTGCCACTTATTGGCATCCTGACAAGACTCATCCGCAGCGGGCTGCTGGACGTCCTGATCGATGACTACATTCGCACCGCTCGCGCGAAGGGCCTGACACCGCGGATGGTGATGGTGCGCCACGCCCTCTTGAACATGCTCATCCCGGTGATCACGGTGATTGGGTTGCAGCTCGGAACGCTGCTGGGCGGCACGGTCATCGTCGAATCCGTATTTGCGTGGCCGGGCGTGGGCCGGCTCTTGGTCGACGCCATCGGCAATCGAGACTATCCACTCGTCCAGGCCTCCATCCTGATGATCACGGCTTCCTTCGTGCTGATCAATCTGCTGGTCGACGTCAGCTACGGCTATCTCGACCCCAGGATTCGGCTGCGATGAGCCAGGAGTCGCCCATCGCGTCCAGCGCGCCACCGAGACGTCGGCGCGGAAG
>DASXRR010000463.1:0-11366 GCA_036506475.1 Chloroflexota bacterium | reverse complement strand
ATCAAGATCGTCCAGGAGTACGAGCGAGGCGTCATCTTTCGTCTCGGGCGCCTGGTTGGCGCACGCGGTCCTGGACTCTTCTTTCTGATCCCGGGCGTCGAGGCGATGCGCAAGGTCGACCTGCGCATCGTCACCCTCGACGTGCCGGCCCAGGAGGCCATTACCCGCGACAACGTGACCATCAAGGTCAACGCGGTCGTCTACTTCCGTGTCGTCGATCCTGAGGACGCCGTGGTCAAGGTGCTTGACTTCCTGCGCGCCACTTCGCTGATTGCGCAGACCACGCTGCGCAGCATCCTGGGCCAGTCTGACCTGGATCATCTGCTGTCCGAGCGCGAGAAGATCAACCAGGAGCTGCAGCAGGTCATCGATCAGCAGACCGATGCCTGGGGCGTCAAGGTGACGTCAGTCGAGGTCCGCGACATCGAGCTGCCGCAATCGATGCAGCGCGCGATGGCTCGGCAAGCCGAGGCCGAGCGCGAGAAACGGGCCAAAATCATCCACGCTGAAGGTGAGTTTTCTGCCTCGCAGCAGCTTGCCAACGCCGCTCAGGTGATCGGCTCGCAACCAGCCACCCTCCAGCTGCGCTACCTGCAGACGCTCACGGAGATCGCCGCCGAGAAGAACAGCACGATCATCTTCCCGATGCCGATCGACCTGCTCAAAGGCTTCATCGGCATGGCCGAGACGCCAAGTGGCAATGGCAGAGACGTGCCGACCAGCCCAACGCCATCCGCCCCGGCATGAACCGCGTATAGGCACGCACGTCGGGGCGCCGCGGTGCGGATTCGGCTGCCCAATAGGCCCGTCATGCGGGGGTCGCCGCTAGGTCGGGGGCAGCGGGCTGCTGGGCAGCAGGCTCCCCGACCCGAAGACTTGGAAAGAATGAGCGTGTATACTGAGCGTCGCACAGTGCGCCTTCACCCTTAGCGCAACAGAAGACCACCGGCTCCCGGCGTGAACAGAGGGGTTCATGGCCGTGGGGCCTTATGTGCTTTGTGGACCGGCGTCTCACAAGAGACCTATACTTGAAGTTCGCGCTCGTCGTCCCCCCGCTAACCATGTTCGCGTCGTCGTGCTATCGCGCCCCGCGACGCACCCCCTTTTGATTCGTTTCCTCGTCCGCTCGTTCCCTGTCCCCGCCCGCATCACGGAGGTGTGAGTAAGCCCATGGCGCTCGCAGAGGCTCGTCCTGTCTCCCTCGCGCTTGCTGACGGTGCCGCCCGGCACTCGTTCGCACGCATCACCGAGGTCGCGCCCATCCCTAATCTGATCAAAGTCCAGCGCGACTCATTCGAGTGGTTTCTCCGCGAGGGACTGAAGGAGCTGTTCGCCGAAATTTCGCCAATCCAGGACTTCACCGGTCGCAACATGGACCTGGAGCTGGCGGTGCCCGGCCCGGACAGTGAGCCCGGCTACTCGTTCGGCGGTCCAAAGATGACCGAGGACGACTGCCGCGAGCATGACACGACGTTTGCCGCACCACTCAAGGTGCGCATGCGGCTCAAGATCAAGTCGGGCGAAAACGCCGGCGAGATCAAAGAGCAAGACATCTTCATGGGCGACTTCCCGCTCATGACCGATAACGGCACGTTCATCATCAACGGCGCCGAGCGCGTCGTTGTCTCGCAGCTGGTGCGCTCGCCGGGCGTGTACTTCACGGTTGAGGAAGACCCCACGAGCGGCCGCGAGCTGTGCATGGGCAAGCTCATCCCGAGCCGCGGTGCCTGGCTGGAATTCGAAACCAGCAGTCGCGACGTCATGTCAGTAAAGGTCGATCGGAAGCGCAAGATCCCGGTCACCACGCTGCTGCGCGCTTTGCCGCGCGTCGTGCCGGACTGGGGCAAGATCGCCAAGGGCACTGACGAGGAGATCCTGGCCCTGTTCGAGGGCATCGACGAGGGCAGCGATCACCACTTCGTCCAGTCCACGCTGGACAAAGATCCGGCGAGCAATGCCGAGGAGGCGCTGCTCGAGTTTTATCGAAGACTGCGCCCGGGTGATCCGCCGAATGCGGACAACGCACGCAGCTTGCTCAACAGCCTGTTCTTCAACTTCAGGCGCTACGACCTCGGGAAGGTTGGCCGTTACAAGGTCAACAAACGGCTGGGGCTACAAACGGACATTACCGTCCGAATTCTGACGCCCGACGACCTGGTCGAGATCGTGCGCGAGATGGTGCGCATCAATCACGGCAAAGGCACTGCCGACGATATCGATCACCTCGGCAATCGCCGCGTGCGCGCGGTGGGCGAGCTGATCCAGAACCAGTTCCGCGTTGGTCTGCTGCGCATGGAGCGTGTGGTCAAAGAGCGCATGTCGATCACCGACCCGGCCACCGCGACGCCATCCAGCCTCACCAATATCAGGCCAGTTGTCGCGTCGATGCGCGAGTTCTTCGGCGGCAGCCAGCTGAGCCAGTTCATGGATCAGACCAATCCGTTGGCGGAGCTCACGCATAAGCGGCGCCTGTCGGCATTAGGGCCTGGTGGCCTTAGTCGAGACCGGGCAGGTTTCGAAGTCCGCGACGTCCACCACAGTCATTACGGTCGGATCTGTCCGATCGAGACTCCCGAGGGTCCGAACATCGGTCTGATTGGCTCGCTGGCGACGTATGGCCGCATCAACGAGTACGGTTTCATCGAGACGCCGTACCGCCGCGTGCTGCGCCAGGTCGAGAACACCCCCGAGCAGTTGATCGGCCAGGTCACCCGTGGCGATCTCAAAGCCGACGATGGCAAGGTCGTCGTCAAGAGTGGCACCGCGATCGACAAGAAGGTCGCCGACCAGATCGGCAAGCTGTCGACGAAGTGGATCGACGTCAAGCCGCATGTCACCGAAGAGATTCGGCACCTGACGGCTGACGAAGAGGACCGCTACATCATTGCCCAGGCCAACATTCACGTCCACGACGACGGCACGCTGACCGACGAGCTGGTTTCGGCCCGCCACGGCGAGCGCTTCCTGACGGTGCGTGCCGAGCAGGTCGACTATATGGACGTCTCGCCGAAGCAGACCATGTCTGTTGCGGGCGCCCTCATCCCGTTCCTGGAGCACGACGACGCGAACCGCGCGCTGATGGGCTCGAACATGCAGCGCCAGGCAGTGCCCCTGCTCAAGCCATCGTCGCCGCTGGTCGGCACGGGTATGGAAGAGCGGACGGCGCGCGACTCCGGCCAGGTTGCACTGTCGCCCGTCAACGGCGTCGTCGAAAGCGTCACCGGTGAGCAGATCGTCGTGCGCGACGACCAGGGTGGCCTGCACATCCGACGGTTGCGCAAGTTCATCCGCACCAACCAGGGCACGTGCTTCACGCAGCGACCGGTCGTGGTGCGCGGTCAGCGGGTGCGCATCGACCAGCCGCTGGCTGACTCGTCGTCCACCGACGCGGGTGAGCTGGCGCTCGGCCAGAACGTGCTGGTCGCGTTCATGAGCTGGGAGGGCGGCAACTTCGAGGACGCCATCCTGCTGTCCGAGAAGTTGGTCCGCGACGATACCTTCACCTCGATCCACATCGAGAAGCATGAGGTGGAGGCCCGCGATACGAAGCTGGGGCCCGAGGAAATTACCCGTGATATTCCAAACGTCGGCGAGGACTCGCTGCGCGACCTCGACGAGAACGGAATTATTCGGGTCGGCGCTGAGGTCAAGGCGGGCGACATCCTGGTCGGCAAGATCACGCCCAAGGGCGAGACCGAGCTGACGGCGGAGGAACGCCTGCTGCGCGCGATCTTCGGTGAGAAAGCACGTGAGGTCAAAGACACCAGTTTGCGCGTGCCACACGGCGAGCGCGGCAAGGTGGTCAACGTGCAGGTGTTCGAGCGCGACTCAGACGCCGAGCTGCCGGCTGGCGTCAACAAGATGGTGCGTGTCTCGATTGCCCAGAAGCGCAAGATCAGCGCGGGCGACAAGATGGCCGGGCGCCACGGCAACAAAGGCGTGGTGTCGCGCATCCTGCCGCTCGAGGACATGCCGTTCCTGCCCGATGGGCGACCGGTCGACATCATCCTCAACCCATTGGGCGTGCCCAGCCGCATGAACGTCGGCCAGATCCTGGAGACGCATCTCGGCTGGGCCGCCGATCAGCTCGGTGTGAAGTTCGCCACGCCGGTGTTCGATGGCGCCACCGAATCGGACATCCGGGCTCAGCTCAAGCGGGCTGACCTGCCCGAGAACGGCAAGATCCGCTTACGCGATGGCCGCACCGGCGAATCGTTCGACCAGGAAGTCACGGTCGGCTACATCTACATGCTCAAGCTCGTCCACCTGGTCGAGGACAAGATCCACGCTCGCTCGACGGGTCCGTACTCGCTCATTACCCAGCAGCCGCTGGGTGGTAAGGCGCAATTCGGTGGCCAGCGCTTTGGCGAGATGGAAGTCTGGGCCCTCGAGGCCTACGGCGCGGCGCACACGCTGCAGGAGATCCTGACGGTCAAGTCGGACGACGTCGTGGGTCGTGTGAAGACGTACGAAGCGATCGTCAAAGGCGAGGACATCTTCCAACCAGGCGTTCCTGAATCCTTCAAGGTTCTCGTCAAGGAGCTGCAGTCATTGGGCTTGGCGGTAGAAGTCCTCAATGAGGAAGAGGAAGAGGTCACCTTCGCCGAAGACGTAGACGGCGGCGATGTGCGATCGCTCGACATCAACATTAGCGGGTTCGAACGCGGGGAGATCGACTAAGGAGGGTTTTGGGGGCGTCGCCCCCAAGCCCCGGCGGCAGCGGCCTGTTTCGGGCTGCAGGCCCAGAGGAGCGAATTAGTGCTTGAGGTAAACAATTTCAATGCGGTCCGGATTACTCTCGCCTCGCCAGAGCAGATTCGCTCCTGGAGCCGTGGTGAGGTAACCAAGCCTGAAACGATCAACTACAGGACGCTGAAGCCCGAACGCGACGGGCTCTTCTGCGAGCGCATCTTCGGTCCCCAGAAGGACTGGGAATGCGCATGCGGCAAGTACAAGCGCGTTCGCTATAAGGGCATCGTGTGCGACAAGTGCGGCGTCGAAGTCACCCGCGCCAAGGTCCGCCGCGAGCGCATGGGCCACATCGAGCTGGCCTCGCCGGTTAGCCACATCTGGTTCGTCAAGGGCACGCCCAGCCGCATCGGCTTGCTGCTGGACATGACGCCGCGCACCCTCGAGCAGATTCTGTACTTCGCCAAATACGTCGTGGTCGACGTGCACGAGAACCAGCGCGTGCGCCTGGTCAGTGCGATCCAACAGGACGTCGAGGCCAAGATCAGCCGCCAGGAGCGCGCCAATCAGGAGAAGATCGAAGAGCTCACGGGCGATCTGAACAAAGAGCTGCAGCGGCTCGAAACCGAGAAGACCGAGCGACTGCAGCCGCTCGAGCAGCGCAAGGACGAAGGTACAGCCACGGCGACCGAGCGCGCCGCGGAGATCGAAGCCACGCTCAAGGGGCTGGACGGCAAGGCGCTCAGCGATGACGACGAGGACATTGTCTTCGAGCCCTCGCAGACGCCGATCGTGCGCAAGGGCACCAAGGTTGGTCCCGAAGCGCGGCGCCAGCTGATCGAGGCCGTCAAGGAGTACATCGACCGCCTCGAGGCCGACACCACCACCGAACAGGAGAAGGTCGCGGCCGAGTACGACGCCCAGATCGACAAGCTGCGCTACGAGATTCAGGAGAAGGCGCAGAAGATCGTCAGCGAATCTGGCGGCGATCCCGACGGCATCAAGGTCGACATGGACAAGCGCATCAAGCAGCTCGAGTCCATCAAGCCACGCGACACGCTCTCGGAGATGGAGTATCGCGACCTGCAGGACCGCGCTGGTCGCATGTTCCGCGCGGGCATGGGCGCCGAGGCGATTCGAGACCTGCTGCGCAACATTTCGCTCGACGAGCTGAGCGCACAGCTGCGGCTGGAGACGCACTCGTCCAGCGGCCAGAAGCGCAAGAAGGCCACCAAGCGCCTGCGCGTGGTCGAATCGTTCCGCAAGAGTGGCAATCGTCCCGAGTGGATGATCATGACCACGCTGCCGGTGCTGCCGCCTGACCTGCGGCCAATGGTCCAATTGGATGGCGGCCGCTTCGCGACCTCTGATCTCAACGATCTGTATCGGCGCGTCATCAACCGTAACAACCGCCTGAAGCGACTACTCGAGCTGCAGGCACCTGAAATCATCATCCGCAACGAAAAGCGCATGCTTCAGGAGGCCGTCGACTCGTTGATCGACAACGGTCGCCGCGGTCGCCCGGTCTCAGGGTCGTCGAACCACAAGCTCAAGAGCCTGAGCGACATGCTCAAGGGCAAGCAGGGCCGCTTCCGGCAGAACCTGCTGGGCAAGCGCGTCGACTACTCGGGCCGCTCGGTCATCGTCGTCGGTCCGACGTTGCAGCTGCATCAGTGTGGCCTGCCCAAGAAGATGGCTTTGGAGTTGTTCAAGCCCTTTGTCATGAGGAAACTCGTGGAGAAGGGGTTGGCCCACAACATCAAATCAGCCAAGCGCATCGTCGAACGGGTCCGACCTGAGGTCTGGGATGTCCTGGAAGACGTGATTCAGGACCACCCCGTGCTGCTCAACCGCGCGCCGACGCTGCACCGCCTGGGCATCCAGGCGTTCGAGCCGGTGCTCATCGAGGGCAGCGCGATCCAGATCCACCCGCTAGTCTGCTCGGCCTTCAACGCCGACTTCGACGGTGACCAGATGGCGGTACACGTGCCGCTATCGGCCGCGGCCAAGAAGGAAGCACGCGAGCAAATGCTCAGCGTGAACAACCTGCTTCAGCCGTCCAATGGCGAACCGATCGTGGCACCGACGCTGGACATGGTCCTCGGCGTCTTCTACCTGACGACCGCCCGGCCGGGCGCCAAGGGCCAGGACAAGGCGTTTTCGGATTTCGACGACGCCAAGCTGGCCTATGACATCGGCGTGATCGATTTGCAGGCGCAGATCAAGCTACGCGTGCCAGCGATCCTACCGACGAACGGTGAGGAAGACGTCCCGTCGCAGATTGTGACGACCACGATGGGCCGGGCCATCTTCAATGAGGCGATCAATCACGTCCTGCGCGCGCACAACCAGGAGGAGTTGCCCTTCTTCAACGAAGTGGTCGATCGGGCCGGTCTGAAGCGCATCGTCGCCGCCTTGATTCGGCGTTACGGCAATGAGGACACCGCCCAGGTGCTTGACGCGATCAAGCGCCTCGGTTTCCGTTACGCGACGCAGTCCGGCATTACGATCGCCATCGCCGACATCACCATGCCGACCGAAAAGGAAGGCATCCTCAAGGTCGCCGACGAAGAGGTCCAGCGCATTGAGAAGGACTATCGCCGCGGCTTGATCACCGAGGACGAGCGCTACAACGAGGTGATCGAGGTCTGGACCAAGGCCAAGGACCTGGTCGTCAAGGCCGTGGCCGGCGTGCTCGACCCGTTCGGGCCGGTCGCGATGATGGCTCAGTCAGGCGCCAAGGGCAACATCCAGCAGATCTCGCAGATGTCCGGCATGCGCGGCCTGATGGCCGACCCGTCGGGGCGCATCATCGAGCTGCCGATTCGCTCCTCGTTCCGTGATGGCTTGACGGTCCTCGAGTACTTCCTCTCGACGCACGGCGCACGCAAGGGTCTGGCCGACACCGCGATTCGTACCGCGGACTCGGGCTACCTGACGCGGCGTCTGATCGACGTGTCGCAGAACGTGATCGTGTACGAGGATGACTGCGGGACGGATCTGGGTATCTGGATCAGTGACCTGCAAGATCCCGCGCGACGCGATCTGCGCCTGAACCAACTGCCCGGTCGCATACTGGCGACCGACGTCGTCGACGAGGCGACCGGCGAGATCGTCGCCGAGCGCAACACGTGGATCGACGAGCACGTGCGCGACGCCATCGCGGCCGCGCGTGAGGTACCCCGGATCGTCCTCCGCTCGCCGCTCACGTGCGAGGCGCGCCATGGCATCTGCCAGGCGTGTTATGGCTGGCACATGGGCACGCGCCACGCCGTACAGATCGGCGACGCTGTCGGCATCGTAGCCGCACAATCCATTGGTGAGCCTGGTACGCAGCTGACCATGCGTACATTCCACACCGGCGGTGTGGCAGGTATCGACATCACCTCGGGTCTGCCGCGCGTCGAAGAGTTGTTCGAGGCGCGCGTGCCCAAGGGCAAGGCCATCCTGGCCGAGCTCGATGGTGTCGTCGAATTACAGCGCACGGAAGATACGCGCCTCATCAAGGTCGTCTCCCGCCAGACGTACCGCGACGAGCACGATCTGCCCAAGGGCTATAAGCCACTCATCGAGCACGGCGCGTGGATCGAGATCAATCAGCCAGTCGCGGCGTCCGACAATGAAAACGAGCCGCCCATCATCGGCCGTTTGACGGGCTCGGCGGAGGTCTCGAAGAGCAAGATCGTCATCACGTCTGAGGAGCGCGAGGAGCGCGAGTACACCGTGCCGGCATCGGCGCGGCTCAAGGTCGAGGACGGCCAGCCCGTGCATGCGGGCGACCTGCTTACCGAGGGCTCGAAAGACCCCGACGAGGTGTTGCGCATCCAGGGCCGCGACGCGGTCCAGCGCTACATGATCGACGAGGTCCAGGAGGTCTATCGCTCGCAGGGTGTGAACATCAACGACAAGCACATCGAAGTGATTGCGCGTCAGATGTTGCGCAAGCTGCGCGTCGATCAGTCGGGCGACACCGAGCTTCTCCCTGGGGAACTTGTCGATCGCTTCGAATTCGAAGACAAGAACCGCCAGGTGCTCGCCGAGGGTGGCGAACCTGCCACGGCTTTGCCCGTGCTGTTGGGGGTGACCAAAGCCTCTTTGAATACCGAAAGCTTCCTTGCCGCTGCGTCCTTCCAGGAGACGACCAAAGTCCTGACCGAAGCAGCAATCTCAGGCAAGGTCGACAGGCTGCTCGGCCTCAAAGAGAACGTGATCATCGGCAAGCTCATCCCGGCTGGCACCGGCCTCGCAGCGCGCCAGCAGGCTCGCCGCGAGCGGCTGGCTGCCCAACAGCAGCTCATGCTCGAAGGCGGCCCACTGCCCACCGGCCTCATTCTCGAGGACGGGCAACCCGTCACTCTGGGTGGCCCGTTGGGCGAGGGCGCTGCTGTCGGCGTCGCCGAACGCCCGACTCGTCTCGAAGACCTCGAGGACGATGAGGACGACGAAGAGCTGCTGCTGGACGAAGGCGAAGAAGAGACCGAAGAGGTACCCAGCGCCGAATAACCTGACCTGACGCTCGCTTCTCACTACGCCCGCCGGGGACCACGTGTGTCCGGCGGGCGTTTCTGTTAATTGCGGTAGTCGCGCACGGTATGGCCGGTGACCGTCAGCCACAGCGCGTAGAACAGCGTGACTGTGGCGCCGACGGACAGAGCTAGCGGCGGGCCGAGGGCATTGGCGAGGGCGCCCATCTGGGCCTGGCCGAGCGACGGGCCACCTCGCGAGACCATCTGGTAGGCCGAGGTCACACGTCCACGCAGGGCATCGGGCGTATCGAGTTGGACGACGGCCTGGCGCAACGTCGTGGTGATGGCGTCGAAAACGCCAAGCGCGCCGGCGGCGACCAGAGCCACGGGAAACACCGGGATGTTGGCCAGCACGATCGCCGCCACGGCGTAGCCCATCGTGGCCACCAGGACCAGCAGGCCCTTGCGCGGGAAGCTTCTCATGCGGAACACCACGGCCGAGCCGAGGATCGCGCCCGCGGCTGGCGCCGCTGACAGCAGGCCGTACCCGGCGGCACCGACGCCGAGGACGTCACGCGCGAGCGACGGCAGCAGCACGCGGTAGGCGCTGAAGAACGTGGCCGAGAAGTCCAGGCTCATCAGCTGCCAGATCAAGCGCCGCTGGCGGACGTAGCCGAAGCCTTCGCCGATGCTCGCCCACACGCTGTGGCGCCTGGCCGCTGGCGCCAGCCTGGGCAGCGCGATCAGGCCGAGCATGAGCACCAACGTGCCATAGGTCAACGCGTCGAAGGCGTAGACATAACCAGCGCCCGCGGTGGCGATGAGCACGCCCGCGAACGGTGGCCCGAGCAAGATGGCCAGCTCGCGCGTCGGATTGGTGAGCGCGAACGCGTCAACCACCCGGTCTTTACTGACCAGCGCGGGAATCAATGCCTGTCTGGCTGGACCCTCAAAGGACTGGGCAGCGCTGATCGCCACTACGGCGACATAGATGTGCCATGCCTGCGCCAGCCCGCTGAACGTCAGCACCGCCAGCGCCGACGACGCCACGAGCGAGGTGCTCTGCGTCAGCTGCAGCAGTGTCCTGCGGTCCATGCGGTCGGCCACCGCCCCGCCGAGTGGCGCAAGCACCAGCAGCGCCGCCGCCTCGGCCAGCCCAACCAGCCCGACCTGCAACGTGGAATCGGTGAGCTGCAGCACCTGCCACAAGTTCGCAGCCACCGTCCCGCGCGTCCCGATCTGCGAAAACACAGTGCCGAGCCAGAACAACCTGAAGCCTGGCTCACGCAAGACGGCTGGCAGCATCGCCGCCGAAATCGTATCGGGCCGGTCCGCGGCACTGGCGCCGCCGCCGGGCCCTAGAATCTCCAGCGTTGAAGTCGGGATGGCGACGACCGTATGCCGTCATCCTGGCCTGTCACGCGGGGGTATTCCTCGCCTTTTCGGCGGCGTTTCCGTTCATTTCACTCTACGTCCAACAACTGGCCATAACGGACCAGAAGCAGGCGGCGGGCTGGGCTGGCTCGATCAACGGGATCGCCACCGCGTTGGTCTCGGTGATGAACCCGATCTGGGGCATGCTGGCTGACCGCTGGGGCATCAAGGCTGGTCTGGTGCGCTGCCTGATCTGCAGCGTCGCTGGACTGTCCATCTGCGCAGTCGCCACGCAGCCGCAGCACCTGCTTATGGGCAGGCTCGTCCAGGCAGTCGGCAGCATCGTGCCGACTAACCAGCTCGGCGCGACGATGGGTCTGATGCAGACCGCCCAGTCGCTCTCAGGCGCGCTGGGGCCCGCGATCGGCGGCACCGTCGGCGACCTGGTCGGCTTCCGCTACGCCTTTGGCGGGTCCGCCATCCTGCTCACCCTGGTATGTCTGGCGGTCATCGTCTTCGTCCACGAACCGCGCCGCGACACCTCCGTCCAACACGACACGCTGGGCTTCGTGGCCGGCCTGCGCTACGTCGTTGGCACACCCGCGCTGCGCGCGCTGATCGTGCTGCCGACCCCTCGCTGGTCGGACGCTGGTCGGGGGCGGCTGCGCTGGGCGACGCGCTCGGAATAGCCGCGGGTGCCTCGATCATCGGCTGGTTCGGCACGCGCCTCAGAGCGGAGCCGCGCGCTCTGGTCATGGCGGTGTGCGCGCTGGCCACGCTGGGCGGCGCCGTGGTCTTGAATCGGGCTGGGCTTGGCGCGCACGCGCAGCCCGGCCG
>DASXRR010000462.1:0-46580 GCA_036506475.1 Chloroflexota bacterium | reverse complement strand
GTTCTGGCGGGCGGGATCGCCTTGATCCTGTTCCTGCTGATCTTTGCGTTTGGCCAGATGCAGGAGATCTTCCGGGCCTTGCAGCCCTAGGGCTGCAGACCCAGGGCGGCGAAGATGGCCATGACCAGGAAAAACAGCAGGCCGCCCAGGATGACCCAGTGCTCGTCGAGCGGATCTCTGGTCATGCGCTCAGCAGGTCGATCCCGACACCCACGAGGATATCGAGGCCGCGCTGGATCTCGGGCGAGCCAAAGTCAGGAGTCCATTCTGCCTCGGTAAGCGTATCGCTCAACACAAAGGCAGCCGCGGCGTCGAAGCCGCGATGCTCGGCCACCGCGAACAACGCCGCCGCCTCCATCTCGACGGTCAGCACGCCCTCGTCGCGGTAGTGGCGTAGCTCCTCCACCGTCTCGCGGTACGGCGCATCGATCGTCCACGTCGGTCCGACCGAAAACGCATGTCCCGCCGCCCGCAGCCGACCAGCAAACTCAGTAGTCAGCGCCGCGGAGGGCCGGGCGAAGCGAGCCGGCGGCAAGTAGTGATGCGACAAGCCCTCGTCGCGCACCGCGCCGTCACACACCACCAGCTCGCCGACAGTATGCCCAGGCTGAAGACCGCCGGCCGCACCCAGGTTCAAGTAGCGCCGCGTGCCCAGCGCCGCGAGCGTATCGACGGCGGTCGCGACGGCCGGTGCGCCGATACCGAAGAACGCCATCACGCCGACGCGGCCATCGGTCCGCTCGAGCAAGTGCAGCCAGTGCGGATACGGCGACGCCGTGCGATGTGGCTCACGCGCCAGCAGCGCACGCGCAAATGCGCCCTGGTAGAGCAGGATGATGCCCTCGGGCGGCGCGTAGCCCTCGAGCAGGCCGCGTTCGCCGAGGTGGCGCACGAAGCGCTCCGGCGTCACCAGCGGCGTGCTGCCAGTGTGCTTGTCAGCGTAGTTTGGAAAGCTCACCGCGAGCCGAACTGTACCGCGCCCTCGTACCTCCGCTCGCATCCGCCCGCATCCCATCCCGCCGTCCGAGTCACGCGCCAGGCGGAATGCCTGTTGGGCCATCGGGCGGGTACGCTGACCGAACACATTCTGGGAGGGATGGCTCATGCACGGCGCGGACGCGATCGCGCGGATTTTGCAACAAGAGGGTGTGGAGTACCTTTTTGCCTACCCGAATCATCCGCTGATCGACTCCGCGGCGCGGCTGGGCATTCGGCCAATCATCGCCCGCGGAGAAAAGACCCTCATCAACATCGCCGACGGCTACACACGCGCGACCAACGCGCGCAAACCAACGGCCATTGTCGTCCAGTCCGGGCCAGGCATCGAAAACGCGTTCGGGGCGCTGGCGCAGGCGTTCGCCGACTCCGTCCCGATGCTGGTCATGCCTGGCGGACCCGATCAACACCGGCTCGGCGAGCCACCGGAGTTCGACCCGCTGCCTGTCTATCGCAACATCAGCAAATGGGTCGGTCGCATCAATTTCCCCGATCGCATCCCGGAGCTCATGCGCCGCGCGTTCGCTCAGCTGCGCAACGGCCGCGCGGCGCCCGTCCTGCTCGAGCTGCCGCGTGACATCACCTCAGCCGATGTCGACGAAGCCAGCCTGAGCTACACCCCGGCCAGCAGATATCGCTCGGCCGGCGACCCCGATGACGTCCGTGCCGCCGCGCGCCTGCTGCTCGACTCGAGCCGCCCGGTGCTGCATGTTGGCCACGGCGTGCTGTGGGCGGAAGCGTGGGATGAGCTGCGCGAGCTCGCCGAGCTGGTCCAGGCGCCGGTCATGACGACCATGGCCGCCAAGGGCGCCTTTCCCGAGAACCATCCGCTGTCGATTGGCACCGGTGGACACACGCTGAGTGATACGGCGGCGCGCTTCCTGGTCCGATCCGATCTGGTCTTCGGCATCGGCTGCAGCTTTGCCCGAGGCGCGTTCTCGACGCCGATCCCCGGCCGCAAACGCATGGTCCAGATCACCCACGACGCCGAGAACATCGACCGCGACTACCCGGTCGAGCGTGCCGTGGTCGGCGACGCCAAGCTGGTCATTCGCCAGCTGATCGAGGCCATCGGCCAACAGCAGCGCTCGAACGGCACGGCCGAAGAAATTCGCAGCCTCAAAGAGGCTGAGCGAGCGCGCTGGGCGCCCAAGCTCACCTCGGGTGACGCGCCGATCAATCCGTTCCGCGTGATCGCCGAGCTGAACCAGGCGCTCGATCGCACGCGCTCCATCGTCACGCACGATTCGGGCAACCCGCGTGACCAGATGCTGACCACGTTCGAAGCGCTCGTGCCGCGCGGCTACCTCGGCTGGGGCAAGTCGACCCAGCTCGGCACCGGCCTCGGCATGGCCCTTGGCGCAAAGCTGGCTAAGCCCGATCACACCGTGGTCAACGTGATGGGCGACCTGGCGTTTGGCACCGTGGGCATGGAAGTCGAGACTGCCGTGCGCGAGCACCTGCCGATCCTGACCGTGATCCTGAACAACGGGCGCATGGGCGGCTACGACCATCACATGCCGGCCGCGAGCGAGCGCTACGGCTCGAATCTGCTCAGCGGCAACTACGCCACGGTCGCCGCTGGTCTGGGCGCGCACTCAGAGCAGGTATCCGACCCGGGCGAGGTGCGCTCGGCGATCGGGCGCGCCCTCGAGGCCACGCGCAACGGCCGCCCAGCGGTACTCGAGATGCTCACGGCGCAAGACACCAACTACCCGATGGCCGGCGCAGCGTTGCGCGCCGCGGAAACGGACGCGCTCGTCCCGGCCTAAAGCACGATTGTCATCCTGAGCTTGCGAAGGATCCGCCAGCTTCGAGCAGCCCCTCCGATTGATTCCGTCTCGGCCAGCGGATCCTTCGTTGCTCGCCATGCCCCGCGCGAAGCGCGTGGGTGCCTCGCCTCAGGATGACCCAGGCCGTCACCGCTCTGGCTCTAGCGCTTATGCTGGCCGCCGTGCCGGCGCAGGCGCAGGCGCAGCCGCGGCCGGAGCGCCTGCTGCTCGGCTACTACGTCCCGTACGACACCACCTCGTGGGCGTCACTCGAGGCGCATGCCGACGCGCTCGACCTCGTCGCCGCGCAGTGGGTCAGCGTCGATGCCTGCGGAAACCTTGGAACAGTAGACGATCAAACAGTAAAACAGTTTGCGAGTTCGCGCGGCATTCAGATCGTACCGTCACTGCTGACGCTGTCGGGCTGGCTCAACCATCGCCTGCTCACCGATGAGGCTGTCGCCGACCAGTTCCTCAGCCAGATCGTCGAGTACACCGTGGCCGAGAACTACCCCGGCTTCGATCTCGACCTGGAGGGCGTCGACGCCGCCGACCGCGAGGCGCTGTCGACCTTCGTCACACGCGTCGGCTCGGCGCTGCACGAGCAAGGCAAGCTGCTCACGCTGGCCATCCCGGCCAAAGAGCGCGACGTGACCGTCGGCTGGGCCGGCCCATACGACTACGCCGCGCTCGGCGCGGCCGCTGATCTGGTCACGATCATGGCCTACGAGTACCGCGGTCCGTTCAGTGGACCGGGCTCGGTGGCGCCCTACGATTGGGTCGAGCGCGTGCTGGCGTTCGCGACGCGCCAGATCGCGCCGTCAAAAGTTTTGCTCGGCGTAGCGTTCTATGGCTACGACTGGAACACCTCCTCGGGCGGCACGCGTTCCGTTGGCTTCCCGCAGGCGCAGGCCCTCGCCGCCCGCTACGGCGTCGACATCGGCTATGACGACACTGTCCAATCGGCCACCTTCAGTTACCAGTCCCTCGCGGGGGAGCGTCCGCCGGCCAGCACCGCTGCCGCCCGCGTGACGCATACGCTCACCCACCGCGAACCGCCGCCGTGCGATGTCGCCCCGCCACCGACCACGCCGGTGCCATCGCCAGCAGTCACGCCCGTGCCGGGGACGGTGCAGTCGCACGAGGTGTGGGTCGAAGATCACCAGAGCGCCGTCGCGCGGCTCGGGCTGGCTGACCGCTACGCGGCCGGTGGCGTCGCCACCTGGCGGCTTGGCCTCGAGGATCCGCTCCTCTGGGAAGCCATCCAGGGGTGGCGCAGTACCGTTACCGGGTCAAACTGAGAAGGAGCCTACTATGCCGGCTACTCTGAGCGCGCAACAGCTGGCGGAGCTGCGCGCCATCGACAGCCCGACGATTGCCAACGCCATCGAGTACTTCACCGTGCGGCCGCGGGTCGCCGGCTATTGCGGCACGGGCGTGCGCTGCCTGACGCCGAACGCCGGCTTCATGCTCGGCTATGCCGTCACCTGTCACGGCGATAGCACGACCGAGGACAAGGACCGCCGTGAGCACACCGAGCTGTATCGCGCGATTGCCGCGCTCCAGCCGCTGCCCGCTGTCGTCGTGATCGGCGACGACGGCGATCCGTCCAAGCTGCATCTGTCGTGTCACGCGGGCGAGATGATGGCCACCACGATGAAGCGCGTTGGCGCCGTCGGCCTGGTCACCAACGGCGGCTTGCGCGACATTCGCGAGATCACCGCGCTGGGCGACTTCAATTACTTCGGGCGGGGCCTGGTGGTCGCGCATGGACGACCGTGCATCTATGACGTCGGCGCGACCGTCACGCTCGATGGCATGGAAGTTCACCCCGGCGACCTCCTCCATGGTGACGCAAACGGCATCACCGTTATCCCCGCCGAGATCGCCGCCCAGGTCGCTGCCAAAGCCAACGAGCACCGCGAGATGGAGCAGCAGCGCCTGGCCGAGATCCTGGGCCCCGACTTCCACAAACAATTCGAGCAGGCCACCCAGTACCGCTAACCGAAAATGCCCGCCGCCAGCGTCCGCGCCGGATGCTTCCAGGTGGTTGACAACCCAATGCCGCGTACGGGCAGCCCGGTTGCGCTCCTGCCGCAAGGCCGCGACGCGCCGGAGGGTTCCGGCAGGCTTGACGCGCCCGACCATGCCTGCCTCCAGGCCCCGCGCCGGATGCTTCCAGGTGGTTGACAACCCAATGCCGCCTACGGGCAGCCCGAGTGCCCTTCCTGGCGCAAAAGCGCTCCGCGCCGGCGGGTTCGGGTGATCGAAGCGCTAGCGCGGTTTACTGCTCGTCTTTTTCGCGCAAGGTGCGCAGGAAGTCTTCCAGGTCGCGCAGGACGGCAGCGGAGCTGGGTAGCTCGGGCGGCGGCTCGTCTACTTCGGGGTGTTCCACAAGCTCGGTCTGCTCGGCGGGTTCCGACTCGGACAGGCGCTCGAGGGCCTCGCGCAGCTCGGGCTGGCTGGCGATGGACTGGTCGACCTGGTCCATCAGCGCTCGCGAGTCCCGCTCGAGCTGCCCGAGCGGCAGCGCAACGTTGTTGATCTCGGCAACGGCGCGCAACAGCGCGGCGGAGGTCCGCGGGTTGGGCACATTGGCCAGATAGCTGGGCGAGGAGGCGCTCAGGCTCAAGCCGGGTAAGCCACGCTCCTGGGCTGCCACGAGCAGCACCGTGGTGATGCCAGTCGGTCCCTGGTAGTTGCCGCTGCCAATGTGCCGTCGGCGCAGCTCCAAGCGCAGCTCCTCGGTCGTCCCACGCCCACGCAGCGACACGCGCGCCCGATGATGCACCGGCGCCAGCACCGCGCCCAGGCTCACGATCGTCTCCGTGCCAATCTGCTGTAACAGATCGAGCATCACCCCAGTAAAGGTCTGCCAGCGCAAATTCGGCTCGGGCCCCGTGAACAACACCAGATCGTGCGCGGCTTCCTCGGGCATGTGCACGACGAACCATTCGGCGAGCGGCCATTCGGGCTCGCGCCAGCCATCGCGCACGCGCACGCGTGGGCGCGTATCCGTGAAACTGTAGAACGGCTCGGGATCGAGCTCGGCGATGCGCCGCGCGGGCAGCTGGTCGACCAGGTAGCGCACAGCGCCGGTCGCCGCGAAGCCCGCGTCGATCCAACCGCCGAAGCCGAGTACAGCGATGGGCTTGCGCAGCTGCACATGCTCCAGCGGCTCCAGCTGCCGCACAAAGCGCTCGAGGTCGCTCATGTCGTCGGCAGTATAGGGCTGCGCGGCGCGGCGGACGCTGCGATTGCTACCCTCTGTGAGCAATGCCGATCGAGCCGGCCAACCGCATGGCCCACATCGGTCAGGAGACAGCCTTCGAGGTCCTGGTCCGCGCGCGAGCACTCGAGGCGACCGGCCGCAGCGTCGTCCACCTGGAAATCGGCGAGCCTGATTTCGATACGCCCGGCCATATCGTCCAGGTAGGCCAACAAGCGCTCGAGCAAGGCCTGACGCATTACGGCCCCGGCGCCGGCCTGCCTGAGCTGCGCACAGCCGTGGCGGGCTACCTGCAGCGCTGGCGCAACCTGGACATCGACCCGCACAACGTGGTCATCACGCCCGGCGGCAAGCCGGTCATGTTCTTCGCCATCCTGGCGCTGGTCAATCCGGGCGACGAAGTGCTCTATCCGGACCCGGGTTTCCCGATCTACGAGAGCATGGTGCGCTTCGTCGGCGGCACACCCGTGCCGATGCCGCTGCGCGAAGAGCGCCGCTTTCGGTTCGACCCCGACGAGTTCCGATCCCTCGTCACCCCCAAGACACGACTGATCGTCATCAATTCGCCGCACAATCCCACCGGCGGCGTGCTCACCCGCTCCGACCTCGAAGCAATCGCCGACGTAGCGCGTGAAAGAAACCTGGTTGTGCTCTCTGACGAGATCTACGGTCGCATTCTGTACTCGGGCGAGCACGTCTCGATCGCCAGCCTGGCGGGCATGCTGGAGCGGACGATCATCCTCGACGGCTGGTCCAAGACATGGGCGATGACCGGCTGGCGGCTCGGCTTCGGGGTCTTTCCGCCCGAGCTCGTGCCGCACGTGGAGCGGCTCATCTCGAACTCGGTGAGCTGCACCGCCAGCTTTTCGCAGCAGGCCGCGATTGCCGCCCTCGATGGGCCGCAGGAGCCGGTCGAAGCTATGGTCGACGAGTTCCGCCAACGCCGCGCGCTCATCGTGGCCGGTCTGAATGCGCTGCCCGGGCTGACCTGCCTCGAGCCCGAAGGCGCGTTCTACGCCTTTCCGAACATCACTGCCACTGGCTTGTCGAGCCGCGAGCTGGCCGACCGCCTGTTGCAGGAAGCGGGCGTCGCGTGTCTGTCGGGCACCGCGTTCGGTCGCTATGGCGAAGGCTACTTGCGCTTCAGCTACGCCAACAGCCAGGACAACATTCGCCTGGCGCTGGAGCGCATGAGTGTGCTGCTGGAGGCAGGCCGTCCCGTAGCGCAACTGTAATCGTTCGGGTCTGTTTCGTTTGACCTGAGCGCACATACTCGCGCCGCACGGAGGCACCCACCATATGTCCATTTCCCAGATCAGCGGCAACGATCGCCTGCGCGCCGCGATGGCGGCGCAGGCACTGCGCACCACAGGCGCCTACGCTCCGACCGCCGCGCCGACGCGCCAGCCTGACTCGGTGAGTCTGTCCGACTCGGCGCGCGCGCTGTCCGCCGCGCACAAGACCGTCGCCGCCGCGCCAGCCGTGCGCGAAGATCGCGTCGCCGCGCTAAAGGCGGCGATCGCCGACGGCAGTTACACCATTGACAGCCGCCAGCTGGCGCGCGCGATGGCCCAGCAGCTCGACATCGTCGGCTAGGCTTGGCGCGCGCTCGCTCGTGAGAAGCGTCCGTATCCAGACCTTGCAATGGACGGTGGGCGTGCTGTGCGCGCTCTTCGGCCTGCTGGCGTTGATCACGCCGCATCAGTTCAATAACCCTGGCTACGCGACGTTCCTGCCGTACCTCAATCTGTGGGGCGCGGCTTTCGTGCTGGTTGGCGGCGGGCTGATCGGCGTTGCCAGTCTGGGCGGTGACGGGCGACGGCGGGCCCTCATTCACACGTGCGCGGCAGTCGTGCTCGGCGTTCTGGCGCTGAGCTTTGGCCGCCTCCCGGCGTGGCTGGGCTTGATCAACTATGGCCTGCTGGCGCTGGCCATCGGTCTGGCTCCCTTCGTACGCGCCCGCCCGGGCACACGATCGATTGACCTGCTGTATCTCGTGTTGGCGCTGAGCCTCGGCGCCGACGCCGTCCTGATGCTGCTCGCGCAAATTGGAGTGGCCGCGCCGGCCCTCGATAGTGCGCGTCCGAGCTGGTCGCTCGAACCCGAGCTGTTCGGCGTGGGGGCCGCGTGCCTCATGGCCTACGAGCTCTGGCCACGGCCGCGCCCCGACTGGCTCAACCTGGCCCAGCTGCTGCCGATCGCGGCGCTGCTCAGCCACCTCGTCGCCAGCAATGTGCTGGGCCTGCACCTCTGGACGAGCATCGTCTACTACGGCGGCTTCGGCGTGATTCTTGCCGCGCTGCCGATGGTGCGTCGCTGGAAGCGCATCGATGCGCGATCGCTCGAGGTGCGTCTCGCGCTCGCGCTCGCGGTCAGCGCCGCTACGCCGCTGCTGCTGGCAGCCGCATTCACCGGCGCACGCGAGGAACAGGCCGTCGTTACCAATACGCTGGCCGCGCAAGAGACACTGGCGCGCGTCGTCGCGGGCCAGCTCGCATCGACCGCGCCTGCGCCCGACCTGGGCACGCGCCTGGCCGCGATCCTGTCCGACGCCGGCGCTGGACCGGGCACGACCGCGTACGTCGTCGACGACCGGCTAGAGCTCATCGCGGGCTACGAGCCGCGACCGACGTCTACGAGCAACGTCAGCCAACGCGCAGCGGTCCAGGCACTTGTGGACAGTCGCAGCTCGGGTGCCGTGCGCGCCGCTGATCCGCGTCGGGCCGAGCTGCTCTCGGGATACGCTCCGGTGCCCGGGCGCGGCTGGGGTGTCGTCGTCGAGCGCCCAGTTTCGGTCGTGCTCGCCAACACCTGGCAAACGCGTGAAACGATGCTTCTGGCGGTCCTCATCGGCACCGCCTTGGTCGCCGCGACGGGTGTGCTGGTCGCGGTCAAGCTCGCCGCACCGGAGGCCGCCGAACGAGCGCGCGCGCACGCCGAGGTCCAGCGCCTGAACACCGCTCTCGAGCGTCGCGTCGCCGATCGCACTGCCGATCTCGAGGTCGCCATCGAGAACCTGCACGCCCAGATCAGCCAACGGACGCATGCCGAGGACGCGCTGCGCGACAGCGAGGCGCGCTATCGGCTGTTGGTCGAGCTCTCGCCTGAGCCGATTTTTGTCCATGCCGCGGGCAGGTTCGTGTACGTCAATCCAGCCGCGGCCCGCCTCTTTGGCGCGCACGATCCGGCCGAGCTGATGGGCCGCTCGGCGTTCGAGCGTGTTCATCCTGAGTGGCGCAGCGCCGTACGCAATCGGACCACGACGCTGCAGAGCGGGGGCGGGCCCGCGCATGCCTTCGAGCTGCGTGTGCTACGCCTGGACGGCTCGACCCTGGACGTCGAAAGCACCGCGGCCGAGGTCACCTTCGACGGCGCGCCCGCGGTGCAAGTGATCTTGCGCGACGTGTCCGAGCGCAAAGCCATGGAACGCATGAAGGACGAGTTCATATCGGTCGTCAGCCACGAGCTGCGCACGCCGCTGACCAGCATTCGCGGCTCGCTCGGCTTGCTCGCGGGCGGCGTCCTTGGACCGCTCAGCAGCCAGGGCCAACGCATGCTCGAAATCGCCGTCGGCAATACCGATCGGCTCATCCGACTGCTCAACGACGTGCTCGATCTGGAGCGCATGCGCGCGGGGCGCGTGACGCTGCAGCGCAGTCACATCTCAGCCGCTGAGCTGCTCGGTCAGGCGATGGCCGAGATGCGTGGCCTGGCCGAGCGCTCGGGCGTGGACCTGGTGCTCAGCAGCGCCGCGGGTGTGGTTGACGCCGACGCCGACCGGCTGGTGCAGGTGCTGACGAACCTGCTGTCGAATGCGATCAAGTTCTCGCCAGCGAATGGCCATGTCTTCCTGACCGCGTCTGTCGCTGGATTGGGGGTGCGCTTCAGCGTGCTCGATCAGGGACGCGGCATTCCTTCGGACATGCTCGAGACGATCTTCGAGCGCTTCTCGCAAGTGGATGCATCTGACGCCCGCGAGAAGGGCGGCACCGGCCTCGGCCTGGCCATCTGTCGCACGATCGTCGAAGCCCACGGCGGACGCATCTGGGCCGAACCCGTCAGCGCCGCCGCCGGTAGCCGCTTCGTGTTCGAACTACCCGCTGCCGTTCACGCCGCTCAAGCCGCCTGAGCAGAAGGCTTTGTCATTCTGAGGCGTGGCACCCACGGGCTTCGTGCGGGGCATGGCGAGCTCCGAAGAATCCGCTTGCCCTGGCGGTCACCAGACGCGGATTCCTTCGCTGCGCTCGAGGACAGGCTCTTCGCAAGCTCAGGATGACATGGCAGTCAGCCCGGTGGGTGCCCGGCTCCAGCTCGTGGCCGCTTCGTACGCGCGGGCGACGCGCAGCACCATCGCCTCACCGAACGCTGGACCCATCACTTGCAGGCCGACCGGCAGCCCACCACTGAAGCCGCATGGCACGCTGGCGGCCGGCATGCCGGTCAAATTGCACGGCACGGTCAATCGATTCGCGATCGCGCGCGGCGGCATGTTGAATGCGCCACTGGGCTCGAAGCTCTGGCCAATCTCGGGTGCCACGAGCGGCATTGTCGGACCGAGCACCACGTCCACCCGTTCAAAAGCCGCGGCGTAGTCGGCCTGCAGTAGCGTGCGCAGCTGCTGCGCGTGCAAGTATTCGGTCGCCCGCACCAGCAGCCCACCGCGGATGCGCTGCAGCACGTCGGCGCCGTACTCGGCCGACCGTTCGCGCAGCCACGGCTCGTGCCACGCCGCCGCCTCGACACTCATGATCACATTGCCCGCCGCCTGGGCATGCGTTGCGTGCGGCAGCGCGATCTCCTCGACGCGCGCACCGAGCGCCTCGAGCGCGGCGATTGCCTCGCGCACCAGGCGCACCACCTCAGGCTCGACGAGCTCGAAGAAGTGATCACGTGGCACGCCGATACGCACGCCCTGAACGCCCAGGTCCAGGTCAGCCGAGTAGTCAGGTACCGCTTCGTGACTGGTCGCGGGATCGCGTGGATCCGGTCCAGCAATCGCCTGGAGCATGGTCGCGCAATCGGCGACCGTCCGGGCGAGCGGGCCCGGATGATCGAGCGACCACGCCAGCGGCAGCCCACCCGCGCGACTCACTCGACCGTACGTCGGCTTCAGGCCGACGATGCCGCACCAGCTGGCCGGCGCGCGAATCGACGCGCCCGTGTCACTACCGATGCCGGCCACACACAGGCCGGCCGAGATCGCCGCGGCCGTACCGCCACTCGAGCCGCCCGGCACCCGAGCCAGGTCCCACGGATTGTGGACCGCACCGAAGTGCGGGTTCTCGCTGGTGATGCCGAACGCGAACTCGTGCAGGTTGTGCTTGCCCAGAACGATCGCGCCGGCCTCTTTGAGTCGCCGCACCAGGGTCGCGTCAGTCTCGGCGACGCTTTCGCGCAGGATCTTCGAGCCCATCGTGTTCGGCACGCCGGCCACGTCGAACAGGTCCTTGATGCCGATTGGGACGCCGTGCAGCGGCCCGCGCCACTCGCCGCGGCCGATCTCGGCTTCCGCCGTCCGCGCCGCCGCCCGCGCTTGATCGGGCAGGAGCCGGATGTAGCTATTCAGCTGCCGATCGATGCGCTCAATCCGCGCGAGATGCGCGTCGACCAGGTCCAGTGGCGAGACCTCGCGCTTTTGGAGCAGCGGCGCCAGCTCGGCGATGCTCAGTGCACACAAATCCGTCATGTGCTGCGCGGCCCCGGAATCGACCGCAGCGGCGGCTCCAGCGCCCGCAGCTCATCCGTCGCGAATGCCGCGACAGTCTGCGACAGGTTGGCGTAGTAGGTGGCCAGCGCCTGCGCTTGTTCGTCGCTGACCTCTGGGCCAACCAGCGCGCGGATGCGCTCGATGTCAGCTCGCTCAGCCATTGACGCTGTTTGTATCAGGCCTCGATGTCGAAGCGGCACCGCGGCGGCTCGCCTGCCTCGCGCTCGCAGTGCTCGCGCAGCGCCAGGCCGCTGGTCTCGCGGACGAGCGCTTCGGCCAGCTGGCAGGCCCGCGGGTGCGCGCGGACCACGGCGCCCAGCGGGCAGCCGTAGCCCTTGATGCGCAGACTGCCGTCTTCGCCGCGCTCTATCTCGGCCAGGCCGCCCAGGCTGGTCAGGACGTCCGCCGACGCTTGCAGGCGCATCTGATCGGACCCCGCACCGGGCGGGTAGTGGCGCGCCAGGCGCACACCAGCCGCGCGCAACATGCGTACAGTCTCGTCGCTCGGCAGCGACTCGTCGAGCACGTCGAGCAGGCGGCTCAGCGCGGGTGCGTACGCCCGCGCAAAGATTGCCTCGGCCTCGGGCGTAAGCTCGAACACGGTGGCCGGCTTGCCACCCGTCGGACGCACGCCGACAGGTCGGATCAGGCCATCGCGCTCGAGCGCCGCGAGATGCACGCGTACGCCATTGGCGGTCATGCCCAGCGCGCCGGCGAGCTCCTCCACGGTCCGCCGCGCGCGCCGGAACAGCACCAGCACCCGACTACGCGAAGTGCCGAACAATCGCTCCTGGAAGCGCATCATACCGGCGCAGATCGTACGTGGCGGACCAACTAACCGACGCTGACGGTGCCGCGCATGTTCTGCGCATGCAGCGTGCAGACGTAGGCGAAGTCGCCTGGCGCGCTGAACGTGACCTGGGCCGTCTCGCCAGGGCGCATCATGTGCACCTCGCTCTGGCCCTGGACCTGCACCGAGTGGCTGAAGTTGTCGTGGTTGGTCCAGGTCACGGTGGCGCCCGGCGCGACCTGGATGTGCGCGGGTGCGAATACGTAGCTCGGCGGCAGATCGACGACGGTCGTCTGCGTCACGGAAGCTGAAGAGGGCGTGCAGCCCAGCAAGAGGCTGCACGCCATGACCAGCACGAACGGGGCGATGCGGTTACGCATGAGCCGTGCGCGTCGCGCCGCGCCGCACCATGCCCGGCTGCACCGCGCCGACAAAGATCAGGCTGAACGCGACCAGGTCGGCCACCTCGGCCAGCGTGTGCGCGAACAGGAAGACGGTCCAGTCGAGGTGATAGGTCATGTACAGCACCTCGGCCAGCGCGAAGAGCGTGAAGCCCCAGCCGAGGGGCTGCAGGCCCGCGCCAAATGCGCGTGAAGCGAAGAACGCGCCGATCAGAAACGCCGCCAGATGCACGATCAAGAAGAACGCGGGCGGAAAGGCATTCAGAAAACTACCGACGGGCATACGAGGTCTCCTCCTTCAAGGACCTGAATCCACGCTCGACGACGCCCGCCAGAACCAGCAGCATGCCCACCAGGGTCAGTACATGCGCCGCCGCGCCGTCGAGCCCCGCGGGCAGTGCGAGCCCGTGATAGCTGACGTCCCAGAGCGCGCCAGCCAGCGTCACCGCGACGCCGAGCCGAGCCAATGAACTCATACGGCCATCCTCGGCCACTTACGCCATTAAGTCAAGGAGATTCTGTGTTTACTGTACAAACAGACAGGCGTACGGCGCGCGGGCGGCCGGGCAGGGCACACTCGTTCCTACCGACCACGCCTGTCATGCGACCCCTGCTTGCCCAGCTTCGCGTTGAGCTGACCCTGACCTTGCGCCGCGGCGAGAGCTTGCTCATCACGCTCGTCGTGCCGATCGTGCTGCTAGTGTTCTTCGGCGCGATCGCCTCGAGTCCACCTGACTTTCTGGTGCCCGGTCTGCTGGCGCTCGCGGTCATGTCGACCAGCATGGTCAGCCTGGGCATCGCGACCGCCTATGAGCGCTACTACGGCGCGCTGAAGCGTCTGCTCGGCTCGCCGTTGCCGCGGCTCAGCCTGCTCGCGGCCAAAACACTCTCGGTCGTGCTGATCGAGCTGCTGCAGATCGCATTGCTGCTGCTCATCGCCCGCCTGGCATTCAACTGGACGCCGAGTGGCTCACCCATCCTGGCCGGGCTAGCGCTGGCGCTGGGCAGCGTCGCCTTCGCCGGCCTGGGCCTGCTGATGGCCGGCGCGTTGCGCGCCGAAGCCACGCTGGCGGTCGCGAACGGCCTGTACCTGGTCTTCCTGCTGCTAGGCGGATTCATCCTGCCGCTGGACCGCCTGCCCGGTCCAATCGGCTTGGCGGCGCATGCGCTGCCGGCCGCGGCGCTGAGTGACGCCACGCGCGCGGCATTGCTCGACCCAGCCCAGCCAGGCCTGGCCAGCGCACTCGGCCTGCTGGCCGGCTGGGCGGTCATCACCATGGCCGCCGCCGCGCTGACCTTCCGCACCGACTGACGCGTGATTGCGGCGTCCTCGGCCCAGCGTTATTCGGTAACGCCGCTTTCTTCAGCGGCCGCGATCGCCGCCTGGATCTTGTCGATCAGTGCCCGGCCTGAGGCAATGTCCATCTCGACAGCAATGCGCGCGCCCACGCCCAGGTCCGGATTGACGAAGTCGAGCAGCAATGCGTGCTCCGCCTGGGTATGGCTGGCGTGGTCGAACCCGACGTTCGCCTGAGTCAGCGGAAACCAACCCGCGGCGCCTCTGCCCATACCGCTGATCGCCGTCTGAACCGAGATATTCGTGCACATACAGGAACTTGCTCCCCAGGTACGAGCTCAGGCGCTCAGGTAGCGCCCAAAGAAGTCGAAGACTTTTTGCCAGCCGTCCAGGGCTTGCTGTTGTCGATACAGCGGTCGATCGTAGTACCAGAAGCCGTGGCCCGCACCATCGTAGCGATGAAACTCGTAGCTCTTGCCGTGCTTCTTGAGCGCTTCTTCGTGCTGGTTGACCTGCTCGGCTGACGGCCGTTGATCGTCGTTGCCAAACAGCCCGAGCAGCGGCGTGTTCAGCTTCGGCGTCAAGTCGATCGGCGCCACGGGCTGCTTGTCCGTGGTCTGGTCCATGATCACGCCACCGCCCCACAGGTCGGCGACGGCATCGAAGCCCTGCGTCATCGACGCCACCAGCAGCGCATGGCGCCCGCCCGAGCAGGTGCCGATGATGCCGACCTTGCCGTTGCTGGTCGGCTGCGCCTTGAGCCATTGCAGCGCCGCCGCACAGTCGGCGTTGACGCGCTCGTCGGGCGCGCCACCCTCGGCACGCACCTTCGCGGCGATGTCATCCGGCGTGCCGTGGCCGTCGCGACAGTACAGGTCGGGACAGATAGCCAGGTAGCCGTGATTGGCGAAGCGGCGAGCGAACTCCTGGTAGAGCTCGTCCCAGCCCGGCAGATGGTGCACCAGCACGACTCCAGGAAATGGCCCGTTGCCCTTTGGACGCGCCACGTATGCGTGGATCTGGTCGCCGTTGCCGGCCGCGTACTTCGTGACTTCGGCGGTCAGTTCCGCGGGCGCGTCCGTGCTGAACGAATTCCACATGCGCGCTACGGTACTAAACCGCCTTCACTGGGAGACGCGCTCAGGGTGGGCTGCTCGGCAGCCGAATGCACCTCGTGTGTTTGCCGCGCGCGACGACGCAGCGCCTGCAAACGCGAGCGCAAGTACAGCGCGTAGCCACCGAGCACCAACACGGTAATGCCGAACGCCGACAGCACGTAGCCGCCATTCTGATCCAGGCCCAGCATGCGTCCAACGCTCCTATGTTGGCGACAGGCGTTCGATGTCCGAGCGCACCCGCACCAGAAACGCGTAGGCAGTCGTGAACGCCACCAGGGACAACAGCAGGACCCAGACGATGCTCGTCGACGGCTGCTGCTCGGCCAGCGGACCGATCACTGGCTGCGGATGGAGCGTCCGCCACCAGTACGACGAGAGATAGACGATCGGCACGTCGACGAAGCCGACGATGCCCAGGATGGCCGCGTAGCGTGCGCCGCGCGGCGGCTCCGCGTAGCTGCGCACCATCAGGTACGCCAGGTACATGAACCACAGGATGAGTGTCGTGGTTAGCTTGGGGTCCCATGACCACCAGGTGCCCCAGATCGGATAGCCCCAGATCGCCCCCGTGACCAGCGCCAGGGTCGTGAACACGACGCCCACCTCGGCCGAGGCGCGCCCGAGATGATCCCAGCGTGGATTACGGGTGCGCAAGTACGTGACGCTGGCGCAAAAGACGACAAAGAAGGCCAGAAAGGCAACCCAGGCGATCGGCACGTGGAAATAGACGATGCGCGCCGCGTCGCCCTGCACGCGATCCGGCCGGGCCAGGAAAAACATGCCGTAGGCCGAAATCGCTAGCAATAGCGCACTCGACCAGCCAATGATGCGCGTGGCCATAGTGGCACGCTACCGCGCGAGCAGGGTCAGTTCAACTGAAAGCTCCGTGAAAGTTGCTTTGCTGGCGCAGGCTGCGCCGTAGAGTCATCCCCCTGCGGGCTGACCGGGCGGCCATGCGCGCGCTGCGCGCGCCTTCCGATGCCAGGGACCTTTCGGCTGGGAAGTAGCGGACCGTGCGGATGCCGCGGGTCTGCTGAAATGGGGGCATCGCCATGCCTACGCAGCCTATCGTCGTCGTCGGCGGCGGGCCAGCGGGCAGCACTACGGCGCTGCTGTTGGCGCAGCGTGGAGCACAGGTAGTGCTGCTGGATGGCGCGCGTTTTCCGCGGCGCAAGGCGTGCGCCGAGTACATCAGTCCTGGCGGCGCACGCCTGTTGGCCGAGCTCGGCCTCGATCTGACTGGTCACGGGCGGCGGCTGCGCGGCATGGAGATTTATGGCCCGAGCGGCGCCTGTCATGCCGTCAAGTACTCGGACCCCGACGGACAGGCGCGCCTCGGGCTGTCGATTGACCGATTTGTGCTCGACGCCGCGCTGCTCAACCTCGCCCGCGCCCACGGCGTGGAGGTCCGCGAGGGCTGCCGCGTCTCGGGCGTCGTAACCGACCAGCGGCGCGTGACCGGCGTTCGACTCATGGACAGCAATGTCGTCAAGGCTGAGTTGGTGATCGGCGCCGACGGGATCCACTCCGTCGTCGCCCGAACCGCCGGGCCGCCGCTGGGCACTTACTGGCCGCGCCGGCTTGGCCTCGTCGCCCACTATCGCGGCGTGCCCTGGCCCGAGCCGTTCGGCCAGCTGCGGGTTGGCCATAGCGGCTACGTCGGCGTCGCCCCGCTCGACGACGACGGCCTCGTCACGGTCGGTCTCGTCACACCGCTTACGAAACGGCCAGCCACCTTCGACGCTGCGCTGGCCGACTACCCCCCACTGGTGCGCCGCCTAGCGGCTGGCCAGCGCCTGGAACCACTGCTGGGTATCGGCCCATTAGCGCGTCGGGTACGAGCCTGCCAGGGCCCCGGCTATCTTCTGGTCGGCGATGCCGCGGGCTTCTTCGATCCGTTTACCGGCGAGGGCATCTACCGCGCCCTGCGCGGTGCCCAATTGGCCGCCACGGCCATCGCCGACGACGTCGACTATGCACAACTGCGTCGCCGCGCCTTCGCCACCAAAGAGCGCTTGACGATGGTGATCCAGCTCTTTGTCCAGTCGCCGCCCCTGCTGGAGCTCGCGCTCCGTCGCTTCCAGCGACGGCCCGTGCTTGCACGGCAGCTCGGCAACGTGCTGGGTGACCTCGAGCCGGCCCGACTCAGCCTGGTGTGGCACCTGCTCCGGCCATAGATGGACACCCACATCAGCCGCCGCGTGCGCGCCGACCCACGGCTGATCTACGACCTTGCCGCGCGTGTCGAGGACTGGCCACGCCTGCTGCCCCACTATCGCTGGGTGCGCGTGCGCGACGTCAGCGCCGACGGCCGGCGGCGCACGGTGGAGATGGCCGCGCGGCGCGACGTCATCGGCGACCGTGCCTGGTCGGGCATCCCGCTGCGCTGGACCGCGCTGCAGACCCTGCTGCCGGATGCGTCTCGGGTCGAGTTCGAACATATTGCCGGGCCGACGCGCGGCATGCGTGTCGCCTGGACGTTTGCGCCTTGCCCCGGTGGTACCGAGGTTGCCATTCGCCACGTCTTCCAGCCTGGCTGGCCAGTGCCCGACGCGCTGGTGCGGGCCATTGTCGGCGAGTACTTCGTCAACGGCGTCGCGGCCCGCACCCTGCGCTGCATCGCACTGCTAGCGGAGGGTGAAACGGATACCTACTAGGAGTTCGGCCGAAGTGCCAGATAGCTGAGCCGGACAGCGGCCGAACTCGGTTTGATGGACTGGCCCTGGAGGGGCGGCCGAAAGGCCTCAGACGCACTCAATGCCGCCCCTCTAGGGCTCGTCTTCGACACGCGCGCCGAGCGCTGTCACAATCATCGCTGCCTGCTGGATGTCCAAGCGCACGCCCTTCAACGGCAGCGTCGTCACGTCGACGCGGTCGAGCACGGCCCCGCGCAAGTCGGCGCCGCGCAGCCGCACCCGCATCAGGTTCGCGCCGCTCAGGTCGGCCTGGCGCAGGTCAGCCCCTGCCAGGTCAGCTCCGAACAGATCGGCGTCGACCAGCCGCACTTTGCGCAAGCTCAGCCCGCGCAGGTTGCACTCGCGCAAGCTGGCGAGCGACCAATCGCCTTCGTCGATACTCGCCAGCGACAGGTCTTCCTTGGCGAAGGTCGACCCGGTCAGCTTGCAGCCCCGGAACACGGTCCGCAGCATCGCCGTAAAGCCGAACTGCGACTGGAGAATCGCCGTGGTGTCGAAGACCGCGCTGCCCAGATTGGCGCCGCGCAGGTCGCACTCGGTGAGTGTGCAGCTGCGCAGCCGTGTCTCGACCAGGCGCGCGCCGCGCATCGAGCAGCGCGTGAAGCGGCAGCGCATCAGGTCCTGGCCGCTGAAGTCAGCCTCACTCAGGTCTTCGTCGACGTGCTCTTCGTCGACGCGCTCGGGTCGCACCACAATGCCTTGACAGCGGCAGTTTTACTGCCACACTAAGCGCCAATGTTGCGCGCTCTGGAAGGCCGCCCGCGGGCCGCCGGACTGCTCGCGTGGTTTCGCTTGATCCGCGTCTTTCAACGTGTCGATCGCCTGTCGACGGATGCGCTGCGTTGCCACGGCATCAGCTCGGCCCAGCTGGACGTGCTGGCCCGCGTCGGCTCCAGCGAAGGCCTTTCCCAGCAGCGGCTGGCCGACGCGCTCCTGGTCACCAAAGGCAACATCTGCCAGCTGCTGGACAAAATGCAAGCAAGTGACCTGCTCGAGCGGCGGCCGGACGGCCGCGTCAACCGCCTCTTCCTGACGGAAAAGGGTCGGCGCCTGTTTGACCAGGTCGTCCCCGCGCACGACCGCCTCATCACCGGCCTGCTCGGCACCTTGAGCCATGACGAGCAGCACACGTTGTTGCGGCTGTTGCGCAAGCTGGACCACTCGCTCATCCACGACTAAAACGCGCCTTTCCGGAAAAAAACCCGGAATAAAGCCACGCAGACCAGGGTTTAGAGCTAAACCAACCCCTGGAGAGCGCGCCTGTGAGCCAGCTGTCTACTACCGTCACCCCTACTCAGGTCACGACCTGGACCATCGATCCGTCCCATTCGCTCGCCGAGTTCAGCGTTCGACACATGATGGTCTCGACCGTGAAAGGTCGCTTTACGCAGCTCAGCGGCAGCATTGTGTTCGACCCCGAAGACCACTCGCGCTCGTCCGTGCAGGCCGAAATTGCCACTGCGAGTGTGAGCACGAGTGATGAGCAGCGCGACGCGCACCTGCGCTCGGCCGACTTCTTCGACGCCGAGCAGTTCCCCACTGTGCGCTTCACCAGCACGCGCATCGAGCCCGTCGACGCCGAGCGCGTCCGCGTGATCGGCGACCTGACGATCCGCGGCACGACTCGCGAAGTGGTCATCGACGCCGAGCTCAATGGTCAGGGCGCCAATCCGTGGGGCAAGCAAGTCATCGGCTTCAGCGGCCGCACGAGCCTCAATCGCAAGGACTTTGGCCTGAACTGGAACGTGGCGCTCGAAGCCGGCGGCGTGCTGGTCTCAGACACGATCAAGATCAACCTGGAGATCGAAGCCACGGCCTAGGAAGAAACTCCCTCTCCCTGGCGGGGGAGAGGGCTGGGGTGAGGGGCGGCCCCTCACCCGCCTTCGGCGGCCTCTCCCCAGAGCGGGCGAGGCGGTGACGAGAGGCAGGTCCGTCTCCATGACGGGGTGCGGGGGGTCGTGTGGTAGGTGGTAGCCTGATCGTCTATCTCCGGCTTCGGTGCGCGACGCCGCCAGCGCGTCGCAATTACCGGTATCGGCGCGCTGACGCCCATCGGCTGTGGTGTCGACGGCTTGTGGGCCGGCGTCGTGCGCGGCCAATCGGCGGTCCGCGCGGTGACGCGCTTCGATCCAGCGCCGTTCCGCGCCCGCCTCGCCGCCGAGATCGACGACTTCGACCCGCTTGACCACCTGGAACCAAAACAAGCCAAAAGGCTCGACCGCTTCTCGCAGTTCGCCGTGGTCGCCGCCAATCAGGCTGTCGCCGACGCCCATCTGTGCCTCGACGACATCAAAGACAATGTGGGTTGCTACCTCGGCACCGCCCTGGGCGGGGTTGCCTTTGGCGAACTCCAACACCAGGCGTTCCTTAAGCATGGCGTCAAGCACGTCAACCCGGCGCTAGCGCTGGCGGTCTTCGGCGGCGCCGGCTCGTCGAACGTGGCCATCGAGCTCGGCTTGCAAGGGCCAAGTATCGCCAACAGCAACTCGTGCGCCTCGGGCGCGATCGCCATCGGCGAAGCGTTCGCCATGGTCCGCGATGGCCGAGCGCCGGCCATGCTAGCGGGCGGCGTGGAAGCCCCGTTGGCGCCGCTCACCTTCGGCTCGTTCGCGCTCATCAAGGCGATGTCCACCACAACTTATGTCGACCCAGCGCAAGCGAGTCGGCCATTTGACAAGCACAGAGATGGCTTCGTCATGGGCGAGGGCGCGGCCATGCTGGTGCTCGAATCCTTCGCCCACGCGCGAAGCCGCGGCGCCCACATCTATGCCGAGCTACGCGGCTACGCAACCACGAACGATGCCCACCATATGCTGGCGCCGCTGCCCGACGGCCGCGCGGCGGCGCGGGCGATGTGCCTGGCGCTGCACGATGCCGATCTGACGCCGGACGAGGTCGACTATGTGAACGCCCACGCCAGCGCCACGCCGATCGGCGACCGCGCCGAAGCGCGCGCCATTCAGCTCGCCTTGGGCGAGCGTGTGCACGAGGTTCCAGTGAGTGGCACCAAAGGCCTGACCGGCCACCCCTTGGGCGCCAGCGGCGCAATCGAGGCAGCCATCTCAGCGCTCGCCATTCAGCACGAATTCCTGCCCGGTACGACCAACCTGTCCGAACCCGACGACGACAACCCGCTGCGGGTACTCCCGCCAGGCGGCCTGGCCTACAGCCCGAAAGTCGTGCTGAACAATGCCTTCGGCTTCGGCGGGATCAACGCCACACTGGTGCTGACGCAGCCAGCCGACCCAGCAGATACAGACTGAGCCCGCCCGCGCTGAGCGTATTCAGGCGCATGACATGGCGATAGTTGGCCAGGGTCTGCAGCGGGTCGTAGCACCTGGCCCACCAGGCGATGGCCACGAGCTCGGCGGACAGGCCGAGGCCGACCAGGAGCACGTCGAGCAAGCCGAACGCCTGCCATAGCGTGGCCAGCATGGCCGCCCCGCCGACCACGCCACACAGCTCGGCGAACACAAAACATCGCCGTGCCCCCCACGCGACTGCAATCGTGCGATCGCCGCGCGCGCGATCCTCGTCGGCCTGGTACAGCTGGGTCAGCGGGTAGACCGCCAGGATCAGCAGCGCCGCGGCCAAGGCGCCGAGCGCACCCTGTGCGCTCAGCGCGGACCACAGCTCACCACGCACCGCCGCCCAGGCACCGAGAAACGCCAGCACGCCCTGGCCAAGCGCTACGGTCAGGACACTGCCCCAGGTGGATGCCTTCAGTCGTATGCGCGGATGCGAGTACGCCAGCGAGAGCAGCGCAAACGCCAGATACACGATGAGAAACGGCCAATTGACCAGTGCCGCCAGCAATGCGCCAAAGGCCTTCATACCGAGGGACACGGGCAGCAGTGCCGGCTCCACTGGCGGCGGCCGTTCGAGTCCGCCGACCGGGCCCTCGTCGCGGTCGTAGTACGAGTTGAACGCCGTCGCCCCGGCGTACAGAAACACGTGCAGCGACACGAATGCGAGCACGACCGACCAGCTCAGTCCGCCGCCGGCGATCAGCCAGCCCCACAGGAATACTGGCGCCAGCAGCAGCTGGAAGTGCAAGCGCAGGTGGACCAGCACATTCTTCACGGCCGGACCGCGCGGACCAGCAGGCCCAGTCCACCGAGTGTCTCCTCGACCTGACAGTCGACGAAGCCGGCGGCTTCGAGCGTGGCTGCCAGTGACTCGGGTGTGAAGCGACCGTGTAGGCGACTGAACGGCCGCCACAGGCTTATCGACACGAGGTGCCTGGGATCGCGACTTACGGCGAGCACGCCGCCCACTGACGCACCCCGTGCGCTTGGCTCCATCAGCACCAGCTGCCCACCGCTGCGCAGCACGCGCCGTGCTTGCGCAAGCGCCGCCGCACGGTCGCTCACGAGATAGAGAAAGCTGTGGCCAGTGCAGGCGTCGACGCTGCCATCCAAGAACGGCAGGCGCGTGGCATCGGCGCGTAACCAGGCGATGCTGCGTGTCCCCTGGCGGCGGCGGGCCTGAGCCAGCATGCGCGGCGCGATGTCCAGGCCGATCAGTCGCGCGTTGGGCAGCTCACGCGCGAGCTCGAACGTCGAGACGCCCGGCCCACAGCCCAGGTCAACGACCAGCGCACGACTCGACAGGCGAAGTTGGGCGGCCAACTGGGCGCAGCTCGCGCGCCAGGCGGCTTGCGCAGTGAACCAGGCATAGAGGTCAGCGCCGACATCGAACAGCCACCCACCCTTTGTCATTCTGAGCTTGCGCAGAAGCCGCGGGCACGGGCGTTTTCGGCAAGCGGATCCTTCGCTGCGCTCAGGATGACACGGTACCGTTGCTCTGGTCTTCGGCGTCCTCGTCCTCGTCCTCGTCGTCGTCGACACCCGCCAGCAGCGATGCCCGGGTCAGCGCCAGCGCGGCCTCGCGCAGCGCCACGCGCGCATCCTCACGGCTGCAGCTGAGCTCGTCGGCGAGCTCGGCGAGCATCGACTCATCGCCTTCGAGCTCGCCCGCGTCGTACAGGTCGAGCTCCTCTGATGGGCCTTGATCCTCGTCGTCGTCCTGGCTGTCGCCGACGACCCAGCTCGCCTGCCACGGCCAGGTTGCTGGCGCCAGCGGCTCGGGCCAGCCAAACACGAGCGTGGTGCCGCGATCAGGTAGATCTGGATCCTCGACGAACGCCGCGCCGTAGACCACGCTGCCCTGGAGTAGCCGCGCGGCGGGCGCACCTTCAGTCTCAATCTCGCCCAGCGCCGCATCGCGCAGCAGGTCCAGCGTGGCCGCCGCGTCACCGGCGGTCCACAACGTGTCTTCGTCCACGCCAAGACTGGTGGCGCGATCGGTCAGCGTGTCCGCGGCGTTGGCAAAGGCGGTCTGCAGCTCGTCCTCGAGGCTGTCGAGGTCGCGCGCGACCGACCGCCAGCGACCGCTGGTGAGCCCACCCAGGCGTCGACACGCTTGCGCCGCGGCGGCCACCTGTTCATACGCGGCCAGATGCGCCGAAGCCAGAATCGCGGCTTGGACGGCCTGAACTACTGCCGGCGGCGCGCTCATGGTCGGCGTCCATGGTACGCCGGGATCAGAGCCCCAGTTGCCTGAGATATGCGCGCGAAGTCCGCGCGCTGTCGATCGGTGCGAGCCACGACGAGTCCTGCTCGACCATTAGCCAGCCGTCGTAGCCGATCTCGCGCAGCGCCTGCAGCAGCCCGCGCACCTCGAGCACGCCATGGCCCAACTCGGTGAAAACCCGGCGCCGAATGCCTGTCTCGAAGCCTTCTTCGTCCAGCCGCAGCGCCTCCAGCACCGCGCCGTCGACATCCTTGAGGTGCAGGTACGCAATGCGTTCGGGAAGTTGGCGCACGACGTCGATCGGGTCGATGCCGCCATACACGGCGTGGCCCACGTCCCAGCACAGCTTCAGCAGCGGAGCCGGCACCCGTTCTAGCAGCGCTTCCAACTCCTCGCCAGTCTCGACCCAGGTGCCGACGTGGGCGTGAAACAGCGCCTGCAGCCCATGCTCGCGGGCGACCTCGGCCGACTGGCACACCCGTTCGGCGAGCTGATCCCACTCGCCAGCGGTCAACTGTGGGACACCAGGCGCAGCGGCACGCCCGGCCGCCGCGCGGCGCGCCGGCGTACCGTGGTGCGCGAGGTTCACGAAGGACCCACCGACCTCGGACACCAGACGACACAAGCCACGCGTGTGCTGGAGATCCTCGTGGGCCGGAGTCTCCAGCAGGCCGAGTCCGCACCACGCCGAGGTGAGCGTGAGCCCGCGCTCGTCCAAGGCCGCCCGCAGCGTCGCAGGATCACGCGGAAACCCGTCGCCTAACTCGGTCGCCGCGTAGCCGGCCGCGGCGATTTCGTCGAGCACCGTTGTGTACGGCACTGCCGCCGCGAGCTCAGCGCCCAGGTCTTCGTTGTTCCAGGTGATCGGTGCGAAGCCGAGTCGCATCAAGCCTGGCCCGGCGCGGGTCCAGACGATGCACGGGTGATGAGCCGGTTCGGCAGCAGCACACGCGGCGGCTCCGACTCGGCATTCGTGTTGCGATCGATCACATTCAGCAACAAGTCGGCGGCCTGTTCGCCCAGCTCGCGGATCGGCTGGCCGACCGTCGTCAACGGCGGATTGGCGAGCGCCGCGAACGGAATGTCGTCGAAGCCGACGATCGAGATGTCCTCAGGAATGCGTCGACCGCTGCCACGCGCCGCTTCGAGTGCCCCGAGCGCCATGAGATCGTTGAGCACGAAGATCGCGCTCAGGTTCGGCGAGTGGGTCAAGAGCTCGGACGTGGCGAGCCGGCCACCCTCGATCTGATGATTGCCATACGTCACCGGCACTCCGGCGCGGTCGACGGCGAGGCCCGCTTGCCGTAGCGCATCCAGGAAACCCGCTTCACGGTCGGCCATGCCCTCGTCGAGCGGCAGCGCACTGACCATGCCGATCGAGCGATGGCCCAGCGCCAGCAGGTGCTCGGCCGCGAGTCGTCCGCCCTGGCGATTGTCCGCGCACACCGTGGGCACGCGCGCCATCGGGCTGTGGACCATGACCACGGCCAGCCCTTCGTCGACGACGGCGCGATTGAGCTCGGTCAGAATCGGGCTCATCTCATCACCCAGGCAGTAGATCGCGCCGGCCAGCTGGTTCGAACGCACCAGGTCGAGATATGACGCCTCGCGCTCGGGGTCATAGTCGCTGTTGCCCAGCACCAGGGTGTAGCCGCGCTCGCGGACGCGATGTTCCGCACCGCGCGCGAAGGTCGGGAAATACGGGTTGGTGATGTCCGGAATGATCAGGCCGAGCGCGAACGGTCGGCGCCAGACCAGGCTCTGGGCGACCCGGTTCGGTCGGTAGCCAAGCTCCTGGATGACCGCCTGGACGCGCCGGCGGGTCTGTCCACTGGTGGGCCGTTTGCCTGACAGCACATGCGAGACGGTGCTGATCGACACGTTCGCGACGCGTGCAACATCACGGATCGTAACGCCGCCCTGGCGCGTCGTCTCCGTGTCGGACCCGGCCTCGTTGTGGTTCGCGGACCCCTCCGAGCTCGCTTAGGATGTCGCCGCCCTAGAGTATTCGATTCGCTCACCTGATGCCGCCGACGATCACGGCCGATCACTCGCGCGACCTCGCGACGAAGGTAGCCACAGTCGCGCCCCTCGCGGCCGAGGCGCAGACGCGACGGCTGCTCGGGATCGTGCCACGCCTGTTGCTGTGCTGGGTGGAGCGTCTTGGCATCGGCGAGCGGCTCGGCCGAACCCGTATTTCGATTGAAACGCGGGAACGCGCCGCTCGAGACCTGGAGCCGCAGCCGATGGCCACGCCGCAGGCAGTAGACGCTGTTCACCTGAGCGTCGACGCCAGCGCCATCGCCGCGTCGCGATCGAGTGCCGACTCCAATCGCACGGTCAACCCGTTCTGCTCCCACAGCAGGGTGTTGCCGGCCAGGCGGGAGCGATCGTCGACGACCTGGCCGCGCGCGTCGCGGACGAAGAACACGTGTGGCGCGCCGCTGATGAAGAAGGCGCGGCTCTCGCCGACGCGCACCTCCTCGACGCGGGCCCCGGGCGGGACGCCTTTGCCGAACAACAGCTGCTGGTCGATCGTGGCGCGATACACGGTGAACAGCGCGCCGACGTTGGCGGCTTGCGGCGCGGCGGGCAGGCCAGGCCGTGCGCCGTAGACGAGCGAGACCTGGTTCGGGTTGAGCACGTAGACGGCATCGGGTGGGCCGAGCGCGGATGGCACCAGAAGCGGGAAGCCGGCCTGCGTGCGCGCCTCGACCAGGCTTGTCCGCTGGCCCAGGCCAAGCGCAGCGCCTGGCGGCGCGGGCGTCGCCGTCGGCAGCGGCGAGGCACTCGGCACGGCCGCCGCGGGCGCGGGCAACGGCGTGGCGACAGCGGTCGGCGCAGCTGTGGGCGTGGGCGCTTCCGGCACGTGCTCGATCGTCACCCCGCGCAGCCCGAGCCGCTCGGCCACTGCGTTGCGCACTTCGGACGAGATCGCCAGGCTGGCCCCGAACAGGACCAGCACGGCGACCGCGGCCACCGCGGCCGCGCGCTGCCAAGAGCCGGGTGCGAAGAACCACGCACGCCGGCGAACAGGCAGCGGCACCTGGGTGAGCCGCACGCGCACCCTCGATGCCAGGTCAGGCGTGGCCGGATACTCGACGTGCTGGCCAAGGTCCAGCAGCGCTCGTTCGAGGTCGGTGTCGGGCACGAACGTCTGATCAGCCACGCGCACCTCGCGCCGACAGTTGTACGCGCAGCCGACCCAATGCGCGTGACAGGCGCGACTTCACCGTGCCGGGCGCGCAGCCCAGTGCGTCGGCCATCTCGGACTCGGACAGCTCGAGGAAATAGCGGAAGGTGATCGCTTGACGATCCTCGTCGCGCAAGCCGTTGACCGCGTCGAGCACGCTACGCCGCTGCTCGTCGGCCAGCGCAGCCGTCTCGGGAGATGGGGCCGCATCGCCCGAGGCGGCCATCCGCTGCTCCTCGGCCGCGCGCAGCGCCAGGTGTGCCCTACGTCCCGCCGAGCGGCGCCGATTGCGCGCTTCGTTGGCCACGATCTGCAATAGCCAGGGACGAAAGGGCGCCTCCGGCTGAAAGCGGGCGAGCGCTGCGTAGGCCTTGAGAAATGCATCCTGGGCGATCTCCTCCGCATCGGCGGCGTCGCCCGAGATCAGGTACGCGACGCGGAAGGCAACCTGCTGGTAGGTGCGGACGAGCTGTCCGAACGCACCGGCGTCACCCTGCCGCGCCAACTCGACGAGCCGGCTTTCTTCAACTTCTTCCGTTGACGGTGTGGCCTCCAGTGGACGGCCCTCCACGGAGTAGCTCGCCCTGTCTTACACCAGTCGGCGATGATTGGTTCCAGTAGGATCCGGTGCGTAGTGCCCACTCCCAGTCCTCGCCACCGTCCGGCTGAAACCTCGTCCGAGATGCCTCGGCCCAGTCGGGGTGCACATACGCAAGCTCTAACGATCCCGCCGAACCTGCTCACGATCCCCGGCGTCCAGCCGCTGGAGCTGACGGTCGCCGACGCCCACGATCTCGGGCCGCGCATGCGCCAGATTACGCTCACCTCGCCCAGCCTGAAGGATTTCACCTGGCAGGCCGGCCAGGACGTCATGCTGGTCCTCGGTCAGGCGGGCGAGCGCGCCCTCAGCCGCCGCTACAGCATTCGCACCCACAGTCCGCGCGATGCGACCCTGGAGTTGAATGTTGTCGCCCATGGCGTCGATGGCATCGGTGCCCACTGGGCCGCGAACGCCCAGCCCGGCGACCGTGTGAACGGCGTCGGGCCACGCGGCAAGATTTATCTCAACCCCGAGGCCGAGTGGCACCTGTTCCTGGGCGATGAAACCGCCGGACCCGCCACCCTGGCCATGCTCGAAGCGCTGCCTGCACACCAGCCAGGTTTCGCTTTCCTGGAAGTCACCGACCGCGACGACGAGCTACCCAGCTCGAGCCAGACGGTCACGTGGCTGCATCGCGGCAGCACACCCGTGATGCAGAGCACGCTGCTGCGCCAGGCACTGGACGGCTTCCCGTTGCCGCCGGGCCGCGGCCACGTCTATATCAACGGCGAGGTGCAGCTGGTGTCGGTGCTGAAGCAGACAGCGCTGGCCAAGGGTCTCGAGCCCGAGCAGGTGTCATTCAAGGCGTACTGGGGTCGCGGCAAGGCCAACGCCGGTAACGGCGAGCCTGAAGCGCGACCTACCTGAGGCGTCGGCGACCACAGCGCTGTCCATTAGCCAGGTCGAGCCGTTGTGATAGGCGACGGCGGGTGACGATCAAGCTGGCCGATTCGTCGGCGCGGCTAAAACACCGCGCGGGCTTCGTACGCGCGGTCGAGATCGCCCAGTCGCTCGAACAGATCAGCGGCCTGACGCGCGAGCTCGATCGCGCGTCTGGTGTGCTCGAGTCGCTGGGCGACCCGCGCCTGACCCAGACGGCAGTGGGCCACGATCGCCCGACCACCGGCCGCCGCGGCGAGCGCTTCGGCCGCCTCGAAGCAGGCCTGCGCGACCGCGAGGTCGTCGCGCGCGAGCGCGATCTCGCCCAGGTCTTTGCGCACGTTGGCTTCAGTCACCGGATCGCGCAGGCCCATGGCCAGCACGTCCGCGTACACGACCGATGCTTGATCGAGCCGACCCGACAGTCGCAACAGATCGGCTCGACTGGCGCGCACGATGGCCATATCGTCGCCGTGGCCGTGCGTGGCCAATAGCCCTTCGGCTTCGACCAACAGGCGCTCCGCATCGGCGAGCTGACCGCGGGCGCGCGTCGCGCGTCCAAGCAGGCGCAGCGCGTGGCCGCGTCCGCGCAAGTCGCCCGCGGCAGCCAACCGGTCGAGCGCCTCGCGGGCGCGCAGACTTGCTTCGGCATAGCCCCCCGTGCCCAGCTCGTAGTGCAGCACACCCAGGCGGTAGAGGTTCCAGCCCTCGGCACGCGCATCGCCCAGGCGACGTGCCGCCTCGATGGCCCGATGGAACAGCACCAGCCCCTCGGACCACGCGCCGCCGAACGAAAACACGTTGCGCAGCGCATGGGCGAGCTGCAGGATGGCGCCGTCGAACACGGCGCCCGGCGGCTCGCTCGCGCGATCGCGCGCCTGGGCGCTGGCGGCCTCGGCCACGGCCATGATGTTCGGCAGCTCGCGTTCGAGACGTCCGAACGACCTCCAGTTGGGTGCCGAACCACCGCATGCTTCAGCTAGCGCGGCGTGATAGGCGGCCAGGCGAGCGATGGCGACCCGTTCAGCTTGCGGCGCCAGTGGCAGATGCGCACTGATGAAGCTGCGAGTGACCGAGTGCAACGCGTAGCGTCGGCCCTCGTCCGTCGGGGGGCCACTCACTTCGAGCAGCGATGTCTCGAGCAGCTCGTCCAGCGCCGCCGGCGCGGCTTCACCTCCGGCCGCGAGCAGGGTCGCGCGATCGGTCGGTGCGGCCAGCAGCGGCAGGACTTCGAGGACGTCCCGCGCTCGTGGTGACAGCCCCGCCACTGAGGCGGCGAACATCTCGCCGAAAACTTCGCCTTCGGCACGCGCCAGCCGTTCGCGCACGCGCTCGATGGTCTGGCCACGCCGCAGCTGGCCAACCGCCCAACCGGCCAGCAGTGGGTAGCGCGCGGCAGCCGCGAGCGAGCTGACCATGTCGTCGTGCAGCGCACGGCCCATCTCGGGCGCGCCCTGGCGCTCGGCCTCGGACAGCATGAGCTCGCGCACCGCATCGGCGGTCAGCGGTTCGGGCATCAAGGCCCTGACCTCGGCCGGCAGTCTGCGCCGCCCGGACACGAGGGCGCGGCTGCCACCAGGCAGATCGGCCAGGAACGCGAGCAGCGCTGGATCACCACGATCGACGTCGTCGACCAGCAGCAGCACGGCGCGCTTGCCGAGCAGATCGCGCACCGCCTGGCGGCGGTCCTCGATTGTCCGCGCGAGCAAGCCAGGATAGTCGAGCGTCCGCGCGACCGCCTCGAACAACGTGGCCAGGCCGCTGCCCTCGGTGCACACCACCCAGACCAACGCGTCGAACAGCGGCACGGCCTGGGGAGGATCTTCACCTCCTCGTACGCCGATAGGCTCCCGCTCGTCCTGAGCTTGCCGGCCCCGCGCCAGCGTGGGTCGAAGGGCGGGCGGGACCGCGACACCGTGCACCGCGGTCGGCAGCCAGCTCTTTGCGGCACCTTCGCAGGTATCGGCCACCGCGTGCAGCAGCGCCGTTTTGCCCGATCCGCCTGGGCCCTCGACGCCGACGATCGTGCCGCCTGGCTCGCCCAGCCAGCGCAGCAGGGTGGCCACCTCGTCGGCGCGACCGATGAAGCGCACGTATTCGGGCTGTGGCCTGTTGGACGGCAGTCGTCGCTCGGCGACGTCCGACCACAGTCGTTCCGTCAGGGCCGCAACGGCCGCCCGCCGATAGCGATAGAAGGTTGATTCGTTGCTGGAGAGCTCCTGCCAGCGCCGCTGGCCGACCACATGCTCGGTCAGCGTCAGGTGCAGCTTCTCTGACTCCCCCAGGTCTGGTCGGTTCAGCAATGGCTCGCCTGGTTCTTGGCGTAGCTGTGTTGGCACGGCGCGGAACCAGCGGCCAGCCAGCGTCTCGACCGCGGCACGCGTCGTCGGCGCTCCGGTCTCGCGCATCACCCGCGCGAGGCCGCCCCCGCCAGGTACGCTCGGCTCACCGCCAGCCGCCAGCGTCATGACCAGCTCGCGCACGACTTCGGCGAACGCCGCGTCCACGGCCGAATTCTAAGTCCCTTGTCATCCTGAGCTTGCGAAGGATCCGCTTGCTGGGACGGTTTCGGCAAGCGGATTCTTCGCTGCGCTCAGAATGACAAACGGGGCGTGGCAGAAAACTGGCAGCGCCGTGGCACCCGGCGCGCGCCTTGCAGCAGTACGGTGTACAGGATTGGGAGGCCACAATGACGTCAGCCGCGCCCTCGACGACTGCCAACGGCGCCAGTGGATCACTCAAAGGCGTAATTGCCGCGCCGACGGCAATCTGCACTATCGACGGCGTTGAAGGCCGCCTGATCTATCGCGGGTACTCCATCGAAGACCTGACCGAGCACGCGTCCTTCGAAGAGGTCGTGTATCTGCTCTGGGAAGGTGAGCTGCCCAACCGCACCCAGCTCGACGCCTTCAAGCAGCGGCTGGCCCAGGGTCGCGAGCTGCCGTCGGTGGTCATCGACCATCTGCGCATGATCCCGCCCAAGGCGCATCCGCTAGCGGTGCTACGCACGGGCGTCTCCCTCCTGGCTGTGCACGACCCAGAGTCGGAATCCATGGAGGCCGCTGCGCGCCGCCGCCTGGCTGAACACCTGCAGGGCCAGGTGCCGACCATTGTCACAGCGCGGGCGCGCATGCGCGAAGGCAACGAGCCAGTGCCGCCCCGAGCTGACCTGTCCGAGGCGGCGAACTTCCTGTACATGCTCTTCGGTGAAGTGCCCGATGAGCTGACCACGCACGCCATGGACGTCGCGCTGACGCTGCACGCCGAGCATGAGTTCAACGCCTCGAGCTTCGCCGCGCGCGTCGCGGCTGGGACCTACGTTGACTTGCACTCGGCCATGGTGGGCGCGCTGGCGGCATTGAAGGGCCCGCGTCATGGCGGCGCCAACGAAGACGTCATCGAGATGATCGAGGAGGTCGGCTCGCCCGACCGCGCGCGCTCGTGGGCCGAGGACCGGCTACGCCGCTACCAGAGTGCCAGTCGCGAGGAACGCGCCAATCCCAATCTGCGTTTCCCTGGCTTCGGCCACGCCGTTTACAAAACATGGGACCCTCGGGCGCGCATCCTCAAAAAGCTGGCTGGGGAAGTAGCGGACGCCCGTGGCGTGAGCGGCATCGCCGAGATCCAGGAATCGGTCCGCCAGGTCGTCACTGATGGCCTCGGCCTGAACCCCAATGTGGACTACTACTCCGCGGGCCTATACCACTCGTTGGGCATTCCCAGCGACCTCTTCACTAGCATCTTCGCCACGGCACGCACCGCTGGCTACGTCGCGCACATAGAAGAGCAGCTAAAAGGCGGCCGCCTCATTCGCCCGCGCGGCGAGTACGTCGGCCCGCCCGATCGCAAGGTCGTTCCGCTCGATAAACGTTAGGGCCTACTGAGGAAGATCTTGCCCGCACGCAGGGCACTTCTGCGCTGACACGTCGGCGCCCTCGCCTACCGGCGGCGATTCGGTGGGCTCGAACCCAGAGGGCGTACCACACTTGGGACAGGAATCAGGTGGGTTGCGTCCACGCTCGCTGTCGCCGCAGACCTGGCACACCCAGGTCAAGGCGATCTCGCGCACCAGGTCGGCGCGCGAAACAATCCCGACTAGTTTTTGGCCGCGCAAAACAGGCACCCGCTTGATCTTGCGGTTCACCAATAAGAAGCGCACTTCGTCGACGCCCGTGTCTTCCATGACGGCGATCACGTCGCGGCTCATGGCCTCGCCCGCTGAGCGCGCATCGGGCTTGGCAATCAGGTCGTACTCGGTAATCAGGCCGACCATGTGGCCGTTGCCGTCGCACACGGGCAAGCCACTGATGCGATGTCGATTCAGCAACTGGGCAACTTCTCGAACCGACACCGATTCGTCGACGCTGAAAACATTCGGCGTCATGATCTCGTGGACTTTCATGGCCGCCCTTTCCGCCGCCTCATTGCGCGCGCGCAACTGAAAGCGTACCACCGGGCGGCCGTCCTCTATACTGTGGTGCAAGTACCCGCGCGGCGCGGCGATGCGGTGCCAATCTAAGCAGCAGCGCCGCTGAATCCGGCCTGTCCGTGACGCTCGCGCCGCCAGCTCTGACTACCTACCTCGTCCTCGCCACCCTGCTCGTGGCAGCCCTGTTGCTGCTGACCGGTCGGCTCTCGCCGCGGATGCCGAGCGAGGCGAAGGCCCGACCCTACGAAAGTGGCGTCTCCGAGCCGATCACCACGGAAACCAGGTGGCCCGTCCGCTTTGCCCTCGTCGGCATGTTGTTCCTGATCTTCGATGTGGAAGCCCTGTTCTTCTATCCCTGGGCCGTCATCTTGCGCGAGCTGAGCTGGGGCGGCATTGTCGCCGTGCTCAGCTTCTTCGTCGTGCTCGGAGTCGGCTACCTGTACGCGCGCGCTCGAGGTGCACTTGAATGGCGTTAGACAACGGCCAATCCGACCGCAAAGATGGAGCCCCTGGCTTCATCCTGAGTCGCCTCGAGGACTGGGCTCGTGAATCCTCGATCTGGCCGGTCACGTTCGGCCTGGCCTGCTGTGCGATCGAGATGATGGCCACCGGCGCGTCGCGCTTCGACATGGCCCGCTTCGGCTCGGAGCTGTTCCGCGCCTCGCCGCGCCAGGCCGATCTGATGATCGTCGCCGGGCGCGTGTCGCAGAAGATGGCGCCAGTCTTACGCGAAATCTACGACCAGATGCCCGAACCCAAATGGGTCATTGCCATGGGCGACTGCGCGTCGTGCAGCGGTGTGTTCAACAACTACGCCCTGGTCCAGGGCGTCGACAAGATCGTGCCGGTCGACGTCTATGTGCCCGGCTGCCCGCCTACGCCTGATGCGCTGCTCGACAGTCTGATCAAACTCAAGGAACGCGTGGCCGCCAATAGTCGCTCGGCGGCACATGGCGCGCAGACCACGCCCGGCGTCGGCATTACTCATTTAGCAAACTAGGTCGCCCACGATTTGACCGTCTCCGCCGAAACACTCCAGTCCGCCTTCGAGTCAGCCGAGATCAGCTCACCTGCCGATGGGATTCCGACGGTCCGTGTGCCGCTCAGCCAGCTCACCGACGCGGTCGACAAGATCAGGTTCGAGTTGGACCACGCGCGCTTCGTCGACCTCACCGCCGTCGATCGGCTCGCGCGTGAAGATCGGTTCGAGCTGGTCTACCTGTTCTATTCGATGGCTCAGCACACCTGGCTACGGCTCAAGACACGCACCGACGGCGAGGCACCCAGCATCACGCCCAGCATCAGCGGTGCGAATTGGTACGAACGCGAAGTCTTCGACCTGTTCGGCGTCAAGTTCGTCGGCCACCCCGACATGACGCGGATCATGATGCCGCTTGACTGGCAGGGCTACCCGCTGCGACGCACGGAGCCGCTCGGCGCCGAACCCGTCGATTTCACCATCACGCGGAGCGTGTATGGGACGGGCTAGCGCCCGCGGTGATGGGTTCTGGGTGATGGGTGGTGGGACCTAGCGATGACAGCCAACACCCAACACCCAACACCCAACACCCGTGAGGAGCGTGAGCTGCTCACGGTCAACATGGGCCCGCAGCACCCGTCGACGCACGGGGTGCTGCGGCTCGAGCTGAAGCTCGACGGCGAGGTCGTCGTCCACTGCCGCCCGGTGATCGGCTATTTGCACACTGGCATCGAGAAGACCTTCGAGGCCAAAACCTATCTCCAGGGCGTCGTCCTCACGGACCGCATGGACTACCTGAACCCGCTCGGCAACAACCTTGCGTACGCTCTCAGCCTCGAGCAGCTGCTGCAGTGCGAGATCCCCGAGCGCGCCACGGTCCTGCGCGTGCTACTGGCCGAGCTGACGCGCATCGCCTCACATTTGATGTTCGTCGGCTCGATGGCGCTCGATCTGGGCGCCAGCTCGCCGTTCCTGTACGTCTGGCGCGAGCGCGAGAAGATCCTCGACTTCTTCGAGCGCATGAGCGGCGTGCGCATGATGACCTCGTTCATTCGCCCGGGCGGTCTGGTGCGCGACCTCGATGCCGACCTCATCGCCGACATCTCGACGTTCGTGAACGCCATGCCCGCCTACATCGACAGCTACGAGGGACTGTTGACGGGCAACCCGATCTTCAAGGAGCGCACCGAAGGCGTAGGCGTCCTGTCGGCGCAAGATGCGCTCGACCTCGGCGTCACCGGCCCGACGCTGCGCGCCTCGTGCACCGCACTCGACCTGCGCAAGAGCAATCCCTACTGCGGCTACGAACACTACGACTTCGCGGTGCCGACCGGCGAGGTCGGCGATTGCTACGACCGCTACCTGGTACGCGTGGCCGAGATGCGTGAGAGCGTACGGATCTGTCGTCAGGCGATCGACCGCTTGCCCGGTGGCTCGGTGCGCACTGAGGACCGCAAGGTCATGCCCCCACCGCGTGAGGAGCTGGCCAAGAGCATGGAAGCGGTCATCCACCACTTCAAGCTGTGGACCGAGGGCATCAAGCCGCCCGCGGGTGAGGCCTACGTCGGCGTCGAATCACCGCGTGGCGAGCTCGGCTTCTACGTCGTTAGCGACGGTTCGGGTCGACCGATTCGCGTCCACGAGCGTGCGCCGTCATTCGCCAACCTGCAGGCGCTGCCCAAGTTGACCGAGGGCGGCGCCGTGGCCGACGTCGTCGCGTGCATCGCCAGCCTGGACCCGATCATGGGCGAGGCGGACCGCTAGTGGTGCAGCAGTCAGCCGTCAGCAGTCAGCCGTCAGTGGCGCTATCCGAATCAACGAGGGCAGCGATCCGAAAACTCGTCGAGATCTACCCCGAACGACGCACTGCCCTGCTGCCCGCGCTGAAGTTGGCCCAGGCAGATATCGGCTACCTGCCGCCAGATGCCGTCAAGGAGACCGCGGACCTGGTCGGCGTGCCGCACTCGGCCGCGTTCGAGCTGGTCACCTTCTACACGATGCTGCGCCAGGAGCCGCCCGCCCAGCACATGGTCGTCGTGTGCGCGCAGCTGCCGTGCGCATTGCGTGGTGCCGAAGCTTTGCTGCGCCAGTTGCACGAAGGCCTGGAACGCGAGATTGCCGATGGTTACGTCGATGTCGAGCGCACCAGCGAGTGCTTCGGCGCCTGCCACCGCGCGCCAATGGCTCGCCTGGGCGACGATTACCGCGAAAACCTGACCGGTCCAGCGGTGCAACAGCTGATCGAGGAGCTGCGCCGATCGTGACTGTCGCCCTCGACTACGAGCCAGTCCTGCTCCCGCATCCCGGTCGGACCACACCGGTGGGACTGGCCGAGTACGAAGCCGAGGGTGGCTACGCGGCCTGGCGCAAAGCCCTTCAGAAGATGTCCCCAGAGCAGATCGTCGAGGAGGTCAAAGCCGCTGGTTTGCGGGGCCGCGGCGGCGCGGGCTTCCCAACCGGCAACAAGTGGGGCTTCATCCCGAAGTCGCCCGGCGCCAAGTACGTCGCCGTCAACGCCGACGAATCGGAGCCCGGCACGTTCAAAGACCGTGAGCTGATCGAGGTCGAGCCGCACCGTGTGCTCGAGGGCATTGCCCTGTGCTGTTACGCCATCGGCGCCGAGACGGCCTTCATCTACATTCGCGGTGAATACGTCGCGGCATCCGACCGAATCGAGGCGGCGATCGCCGAGGCCGAGCAGGTGGGTATCCTCGGGCGCGGCTGCCTCGGAACGCAGGTCAACGTGCGCATCCTGGTCTTCCGCGGCGCGGGCGCCTACATCTGCGGCGAGGAGACCGCGCTGCTCGAATCGCTCGAGGGCCGCCGGCCGATGCCGCGCTCGCGTCCGCCGTTTCCCGCCGTCGAAGGCCTGTATCGGCGACCAACGGTTATCAACAACGTCGAAACGCTGGCCAACGTGCCCGCGATCATCGATCGCGGCAGTGGTTGGTACAACTCGCTCGGCACTGCCCCGCGCAATACCGGACCCAAGATCTTCTGCCTGTCGGGACGCGTCAATCGGCCCGGCAACTACGAGCTGCCGCTCAGCGCCGTCACTGTGCGCGAGCTGATCGACGACTACGGCCAGGGCGTCATCGACGGCAAGAAAGTCAAAGGCGTTCTGACCGCGGGCGTATCGGCGCCCATCCTGACCGCCGACAAGCTCGACACCAAGCTCGATTACGACTCGGTGCAAGCAGCTGGCTCGATGCTCGGCTCGGCGTCGCTGATCGTGCTCGACGAGGACACCTGCATCGTGCGCGCGGCCGCCCTGATGGAAGAATTCTTCCGCCACGAGTCGTGCGGTAAGTGCACCCCATGCCGCGAGGGCACATCGTGGCTGTTCAAGATCCTCAAGCGCATCGAGCAGGGCCGCGGCGTGCCCGCCGACCTCGACTTGCTGCTGTCAATCTCAGGCGAAGTGTCGGGCAAGGTACTGTGCGCGCTAGGCGACTTCGCCACGAGTCCCGTTGTTGCTACGGTCAAACAGTATCGCGAGGAATACGAGCAGCACATCGACCAGCAGCGCTGCCCATTTCCGGCCTGGTAGATGACCGAAACGCCCGCGCCACCGCCCGACACTGTCACGCTGACGATTAACGGTCAGTCCGTGACCGCCCCCAAAGGCACGCTCCTGGTCGAGGCAGCCAAGGTGATCGGCCTCGAGATCCCGATCTTCTGCTACCACCCCAAGCTCAAACCGGTCGGCGCGTGCCGTATGTGCCTGGTCCAGATCGAAAAGCTGCCGCGCCTGCAGACGGCATGCACGACACCCGTCGGCGCGGACATGATCGTCCACACCGACACGCCTGACGTCATCGCCGCGCAGAACGGCGTGCTCGAGCTATTGCTGGCCAATCATCCGCTCGATTGCCCGATCTGCGACAAGGGCGGCGAATGCCCGCTCCAGGACAACACCTTCAACTACGGCCTCGGCGTCTCGCGCTTCACCGAGGAGAAGCGGCACAAGGAAAAGGCGTTCCCGCTCGGACCACAGATCGTGCTCGACCGCGAGCGGTGCATCATGTGCTACCGCTGCGTTCGCTTCCACCAGGAGATCACCGGCGACGAAGCGCTGGCCGCGATTGAGCGCGGCGCCGAGAGCGAAATCGCCACGCTGACCGGCGAGCCGTACGACTCGATCTTCGCTGGCAACACGATCGAGCTGTGTCCCGTCGGCGCGCTGACGAGCCGTCAGTACCGCTTCAAGGCTCGGCCGTGGGATCTGGTGCGCACCCCTTCGGTGTGTAACGGCTGCGCGGTCGGTTGCAACGTCGAAGTCCACAGTCGGACCGAAGACGTGCTGCGCCTGGTGTCGCGCGAGAACCCTCAGGTTGACGGCGGGTGGCTGTGCGATCGTGGTCGCTTCGACTCGCTGCCGCGGCGGCCGCGCGCGACCCAGCCCATGGTCCGTCGCTCTGGCGCGCTCGTCGCGACATCATGGGCGGAGGCGCTTGCTTATGCCGCCGAGCGCTTGTCGGACCGCGGTGGCGTGGTCGCCTCGCCCGGCCTCTCGAACGAGGCCTTGTGGGTCCTGCAGCAGCTCAGCCCGCGATTGCCCGGTGCGCTATGGCCGCCCGTCGGCGGCTCGTGGCCCGTCGCCGGGGCGATCGAAAACCTGGCGCGCTGCAAAGCCATCGTGCTGGTGGGCCTCAACGCCTGGACCGAGCTGCCGGTCCTGGCACTGTGGATCCGTCGCGCGGTACTCGCAGGCGCCAAGCTGGTCATGCTCGGCGAGGCCAATGGCCTGTGGCGCGACACAGCGCACTGGCTGCGCGGGTCGCCGGTTCCACTGGTGTCTGGCTTGACCGATTCACTGGCCGGGCGCGTCAGCAAAGCGACTCCGCCAGAGCTGCTCGCCGCCGCCGCCACGCTGCGCGGCCTGTCGCCCGCGGCGCTGCTGGCCCACCCGTCGCTCGCCGCCGACGGCCGCGTCGCGCTGGAAAAACTGGCCGCCGCGCTTGGTGCCAACGCCGCCGATGGCATGGTCGGCGCGCCACTGCTCGGGGCCAACGCGCGCGGCGCCCACGAGCTTGCGCCTGACGTCGCCCTGGGCGATGCGGCTGCCGTCCTGGGCGCGTCGACCGTGCTCGCCGTCGGCGATGAGGACTGGACAACTCTGCCCGGCAGTGCGCGGCTTGTTCTCGTGTGCTCCGCCTACCCAGTCGATGACGCGCGCGTCGATGTGCTGCTGCCCATGGCCCATCCGTATGAGCGCCAGGCCACGCTGACCAATCTCGAAGGCCGCGTCCAGCACCAGGACGGCGGCGCTGCGCCACCGGTGCACGCGCGGGCTGAATGGTCGATCGTCGCCGAGCTTGCGCAGCGTCTCGGTGTTGCCGCGCCCAACTCTGTGATGCAGCTGCGCGCGGCCATGATCGAGCACCACCCCGAGCTCGGCGCGATCCTGACCCAGGAGGCGTTGTTCGCGCGTGTCTGACGTCCTCGTCGACACGATCCGTTCGCTGGTCATCATCATCGCCCTGCTCACCGGCATGGCCTACATGACCTGGTTCGAGCGGCGCGCGATCAGTCGCTTGCAGATTCGCATTGGCCCAAACCGGGTTGGACCGACCGGCCTGCTGCAGCCAGTCGCCGACGCGCTCAAGCTCTTCTTCAAAGAAGATGTCCTGCCGCGCAACGCGGACCGCTTCCTGTATCCACTCGCGCCCGGGATCTCGCTGGTGGCGGCGTTGGCCGCGTTTGCCGTGATTCCTATTGGTCCGCCAATCAGCCTGTTCGGTCGCGATGTGGGATTGATCGTGCAGGATATGCCCGTGGCGCTGCTGTACTTGATCGGCGTCAGCTCGCTGGGCGTATATGGCGTGGTGCTGGGCGGCTGGGCCTCGGGTTCGAAGTACTCGCTTCTCGGCGCACTGCGCGGCGGTGCCCAGGTCGTCTCGTACGAGCTGGTGCTTGGCCTGGCGCTCGTAGGCGTGGTGTTGGTTAGCGGCACCATGTCGATCGGCGACATCGTGGGCGAGCAGGCCCGGTCGCTGCCGTTCGTGATCTTGCAGCCGCTGGGCTTCCTGCTCTACTTCACTGCCGCGATCGCCGAGACCAACCGCGCGCCATTCGACCTGCCCGAGGCCGAGCAGGAGCTCGTGGCGGGCTACCACACCGAGTACAGCGGCTTTCGCTTCGGCATGTACTACATCGCCGAGTACGTCAACGTACTGACCGTCTCGGCGATCGCCGCGACGCTGTTTTTCGGCGGCTGGACCGGTCCGTTCAACGCGCTGCCCGGGCCATGGTGGCTGCTCATCAAGATGACCTTCTTCGCGTTCGTCTTCGTCTGGCTGCGGGCAACGCTGCCGCGGTTGCGCTATGACCAGCTCATGCGCTTGTCGTGGGGTTTCTTGCTGCCGCTCGGGCTCTTGAACGTGCTGGTCACCGCGGTCCTGGTCGTGTTCTTCTCGTCGGGAGGCCGCTAGCCGATGTTGGACGACCTGCGCGCGCTCGGCAAAGGGTTCTGGACCGTCCTGCGCCATGCCGCGCAGCCGCCGATCACCTTCTCTTACCCCGAAGTGAAACGCCCCCTGCCGCCAGCGTTCCGCGGTCGGCACCGCTTGTTCCGCCACGAAGACGGACTGGAGCGCTGCATCGGCTGCGAGCTGTGCGCCGCCGCGTGCCCATCCAGTGCCATCTACGTGCTGGCTGCCGACAACCCGCCTGAGGCGCCCGTCTCCACGGGCGAGCGGTTCGCCGAGGTGTACGAGATCAACATGATCCGCTGCATCTTCTGTGGCTACTGCGAAGAGGCTTGCCCCGTTGATGCGATCCGCCTCGGCCCCGAGTACGAGCTGGCCGACTTCGATCGGCGTGACTTTGTCTACACCAAGGAGATGCTGCTCGAACCCGAGAAGTACGCCCCGCGCCGCCAGTACCACGCTGACGTCGATCAGCAAGACCCCGAGCTCCGCCGAGACATCCCCGAAGACGAGGACCTGGGCCAGGTCTACCGCCACCACCGCCCGCTCGACGCGCCGATCACCTCCCCGCCCGAAGAGCGGCACCACCCGATGGCATGACCGATCTGTTCGCGCCGCTGGCCGTGGGCTGCCTGGTGGCGGTGTTGTCGGCCCTGGCGGTGATCCTCGTACGCAGGCCGATCTACGCGGCCATCGCGTTGCTGGTGCACAGCCTGAGCCTGGCGGCGCTGTTCGCACTGTTGGCCGCGCCGATGGTCGCTGTGGGCCAGCTGATCATCTATTCGGGCGCGATCGTCGTCCTGTTTCTGTTCGTGGTCACGCTGCTGCCAACCGGCGGACGAGAATTGGCGCCAGGCGGCTCCAGACTGGTCATGGCCGCCGTTGCCGCGGCCGCCTTGCTTGTTGCCCTCTTTGCCTCCGTGTCGACTGGCGCACCGCTCGCCACCGCCGCCCCCGATCTGGGCGTAGCCGCCGTCGGCCGAGCCCTCTTTGGCCCCCTCCTGGTCGCCTTCGAGCTCACCGCCCCACTACTGCTCGTGGCGATGGTCGGCGCCGTGGTCATCTGGCGTCGCCACGAACCGCGCCCCAGAGTGGCCCCCAAGCCGCAAGCCGCCGCCGAACCCCGCCGCCTGGTCATGCACCGATGAGCTCCGAGACGCTCGTCCTGGCCACGAGCGCCATGTTGTTTGCCATTGGGGCGGCGGGGGCGTTGCTGCATCGGCATCCTGTCGCCATGTTGATGGCCGTGGAGATCATGCTTAATGCCGCCAATCTGCTGATCGTGCTCGGCGCGCGGGTCCGCGGCGGAGCCGACGCCGAGGCGGCCGCATTGATCGTGCTCGTGCTGGCGGCGGCGGAAGCCGTGATTGGCCTGGCCCTGGCGCTCGCCTTCTTCCGACGCCGCCCGGTGCCGGACGTGAACGAGGCGGCGGAGATCCGCGGATGAGTGCCCTCCTGGCCTGGGCCTGGGTTTTCGCGCTGCCTGGGCTCGTGCTGACGGCCAGCGGACTGCCAACGGGCCAGAAGCGTGCGGGCTACGCCAGCCTGCCCGGGCCAGTCGTTCTGCTGGTCATCGCGACAATCGCCTTCGCCCAGGGCGGAGAAGCCAGTGTCACGTACCAGAACTGGCTGCCCTTCCTGCCCGACGGCGCGTTCCGGTCACTCGCCGATCCGCTCAGCGCACTGCTCCTGGCGATCTTGGGCTTCGTCGCCACGCTCGTGTACGTGTACAGCCTCGGCTACATGGCCGACGATCCCGGCAAGCGCCGCTTCTTCGTCTACCTCGACCTGTTCGTCGCCTCCATGGCGACGCTGGTCCTGGCCGGCAATCTGGCCGTGCTGCTGATCGGTTGGACCGGCGTCGGCATCTCGAGCTTCCTGCTCATCTCATTCTGGCGCGACAAGCCGGGCACCCTCGGCGCGGGCCTGCAAGCACTCGCCGCCAATGCCATCGGCGACGGCGCCCTGCTGCTCGCCACCTCGATTGTCCCGAAAGGTTGCGGCACGCTCACCACCTTGAGCACCCAGGAGTGCACACGCGGCCCGGGTGGCGCTGAATTCCTGGCCGTGCTGCTCTTCGTCGCCGCGGCCGCCAAGTCGGCCCAGGGCCCACTCTATTTCTGGCTGCCCAATGCGATGGCTGGTCCGACGCCGATCAGCGCCCTGATCCATGCGGCCACGATGGTCGCCGCGGGCGTATACCTGCTCGTGCGCACCCATGCCCTGCTCACGCTCGCCCCGAACACCATGCTCGCCATCGCCATGGTCGGCGTCGCCACGGCGCTTGCCGCGAGTGTCGCCAGCTACTTCCAGGCCAACTTCAAGAAGGGCATCGCCTATTCCACCGTCGCCCAGCTGGGGTACATGTTCGCGGCGGTTGGCGTGGGCGCTCCGTTCGCTGGTTTGTTCCACCTGTTCACGCATGCCGCGTTCAAGGCGCTATTGTTCCTGGCGGCCGGCATCGTCATCCACGGCGCCGCTGGACGCGAGGGCCTGCTCGACCTGCGCGGACTCGGACGTTTCTTTCCTTACAGCCGCTGGGGCTTCTTGATCGGCTCGCTGGCGCTGATCGGGACGCCGCTCATCACGGCTGGTTCGTACAGCAAGGACTCGATCATCGAGGCGGCGCTCGAAAAGCAGCAGCCTATTGGCTGGCTGCTGCTGGGCGGAGTCATCCTGACCGGGCTGTACATCGGGCGACTCTTCTCGATCGTCTATCTGGCGCCGGCACACGATCCGCGCTCGGTGCACCATGACGCGGATGCCGAACGCCCGATGAATTGGGCGCTGGTGCCATTGATGATTGGCGCCGTGGTCTTCGGCTGGCTCGGCTCCTACCTGGCCGGGCATATGGGCATCACGGTCGGCGAGATCGCGCACGTGCCGAGCTTGATCAACCTGAGCCTGCCGGGCATGGCCGCGTTCGGCCTCGGCGCGATCGGCTTCGTGCTGGCCTGGTGGCTCAGTCAGCGTGAGCCAGCTCGGGCTGCCGCGCCCGCGAGCGCCGACACTTCTTACGGTGCCGCAAGCTGGGTGCGCGCGATCGCCGACGCCGGCTACGCCGTTTCATCTGGGTTATCGCGCGTGCACTCCGGCATCCTGCCGCGTTATGCATTCGGGTCGTTTATTGCCTTAGCGGCGATCGTGCTGGTGCGAGTTAGCCTCAGATGACGTTCGTGCCGCCCGCCCTGGGCATGTCCAATCACGCGCTGCTGGCCATCGGCGTGCTCGTGCTCGGCGCGATCGTGGTGTTGTTGCTGGTCGGCCCGATTTCGACCAGGGCGAGCCTGGCCGCGGGGCTCGGCGTGCCGTTCGCGGTGGTTGCTGCGATTGTCGGACTGCAGGCACCCTTGCCGTTCAGCTTGGCCATCGTCGGACTGTGCCTGGTCGCGACGATTGCGCTGCTGCTGTTGCCTGCGCTGGAAGCCGAGGTGCCGGCCCACGTAGCCGAGGCCGCGGCGCTGTTGCTGCTGGGCGCCGCAGGCGCGATCGCGCTCGCCAGCGCCAGTGATCTGTTGCAGTCCGTCGTCGGGCTGGAGACCCTCGCGCTGAGCGCTGTGACGCTGGTCGCGATCAGTCGCGGTACCCGTCCGCTCGAGGCCGCGTTCAAGTACTTCGTGCTCGGCGCGATCTCACTCGGCGGACTGCTGTACGGCCTGGGACTGATCTACCTGAGCACGGGCTCCTTCGGCTTCCCGAACGTGGCGCAGCTGAGCAACACGACCACGCTCGTCGGTGCGGTCCTGGTAGGACTGGGCATCGCGTTCGAGCTGGCTGTGTTCCCGCTGCACTGGGGCGGACTCGACGCGTACACAGCGGCGGCGCCGGCTCTGGCGGGCTACGTGATGAGCGCGAGCAAGCTCGCCGCGGCCTTCGCCCTGGGTCGGCTGGTGCTGGCGACGGGCGCACCGGTCGCGCAGGTGCTGGTTTGGGTGGGGACCGTCACGATCGCCTGGGGTACCTTCGGCGCGCTTGCGCAGGGCGGCAACCTGCGGCGCATGCTTGGCTATTCGGCCGTCACGCATGCCGGGTTTATTGCCCTGGCGGTTGGCTCTGGGCCGGATGGCCCGATCACCGCGGCGTTCTATGCCGCGGTCTATGGCACGATGGCCATGCTCGTCTTCGCCGCGCTCGCCACGACGCCGAGCGGCGACCTCAGCACCTTGGGCCGCTTCCGATCTGGTGCGCTGGCGCTGGGCCTCTTCTCGCTGAGTGGCATCCCGCCGACGCCTGGCTTCTGGGCCAAGCTGGCCGTGCTGGTCGTCGCCTGGCAAGCAGGCGGCGCCATACCCACGCTCATCGCCGTCGCCGGCGGCGTCTTCAGCGTTCTCTACTACTTACGCCCGATCCCCGAGATCTTCAGCGCCCTGCGCGGCCGAGCTCCGGAAACAGCCCGTCTCGCCGTCCCCGTCCCAGGCATCGCCCTGGCCGCCGCACTGGTGATCATCCTCGGCCTGTTCCCCGGCCTCGCCTGGACGCTCGCGCGCGGGGGTTAACGGCGGAGTCCCGAACCAACCCGCCCTTCGGCGATGTCCTTGAACCGCTGAAGGTCTTCCTGGAGCATCTGCTCGGGATCCTGGAGCATGCGCGAGGCGACCTCGCCGACCGCGCCACCGGGTGGTGACGCCCACTGCATGATCACGTGCACCTCGGTGTCACCGCCGATCTCGGTAAACGTCACGGTGCCGGTGGTGCCCATGTCACCCTCGCGCGAGTTCCAGCCGATCGCTTTGTTCGGATGGTCCTGGGTCAGCTCGGCGTCGTACTCGACGCTTTTGCCCATTGGCCCGCGGATCTTCCAATGCGATAGCCGCCCCTCGGCGTCGTTGCACTGCACGTCCTCGACATGCTCCATGAAGCGCGGGAAGTTCTCGAAGTTGCGCCAGAACTGATAGACCTGCGACGCAGGCGCCTTGACCCGAATCGTCTTCTCGACTCGCTGCATAAAGCGTTTCGAGGGGCAAGATACATGCCGATTCATTGGCGCTCGACGGCACGCAGTGTGCTTAAGGACCTGGCGAGCAGTAAGCATGGCCGTACGCACGAGTCACGTCACCACGCGCAGCGCAAACTACGCGCTTGGTCCCGGCGCCGACCTGCCCATCGCGCGCATCGTCGCCGTGCTGCTGCTTATCTTGCCCCTCGCGGCGTATCTGATCGCCTCCAATCAGGCCAAGCAGGGCCCATCCGACGAAGCCAAGCAAATCGCCGCGTTCAACCCGAAGCAGATCTTCGCCGACAACACGCCGCACTTCTTGCCCAAGCCTGTGGCGGCCATGCCCGCCGACGCCGACGCTGGTCCGCCCGCACCGGCCGCGTCCGAGCCTGAGCCCGCGCAGGTCACCGAGCAGGTCAAGGTCGCCAATACCGGTGGCGTCGGTGCCATCCTGCGTGCCGATCCACCGCGTGGTCGACAGATCGCGGCGCTGCGCGATGGCCAGCTCCTCGAGGTGCTCGAGCACCGCACTGTCGCCGACAGCGACTGGCTGCGCGTGCGCACCGCCGAGGGCACCGAGGGCTGGATCTTTTCGCGCCTGGTCGGCCCGGCGCAGTAGACACCCTCAATCGAAGGACGCGCCTGTAGGCAGACGGCAATGCGTCTGCTACAACCTGCGCTCCCTGGAGGCCCGCACCCCCACATGAGCGCACTTCACATTCTGCTGATCACGAATAGACCCGCCGTGCACGCCTTTGTCGACGAGCACGGAGCGCGCAGCATCCCGCGCATCACGTCGACATCTATTCCACTTTCGGTTGAGGCTCTGTCGCAACATGCACGCGACATTCAGGAGGCGCAGTCGGCAATGATCGACGTCGGCGCCGACCCCGATGCCGCCGTCAGCGTGTGCCAGGAGCTGCACCGCGTCCGACCCGACCTGCGCGTTCTGGCCGTCGTGTGCTGCCCGAATCCGACCATGCCGTGGCACGTTCGCTCGCTACTCGCCAACGGCGTGCACGAGATGCTCGATTCGCAGACGACGCCCAATGAGCTGATCGATCGGCTCGTTTCGTTGAGCGAGCGACGGCACGCGGTGCGGGTCGCCTTGCATCGCGACTTCGGCGTGCTGGCCTCGTCGCCGCTCGAGCCGCTCGGGCGCGCGGACGAGCAGCTCGTCGAGTTCGTGGCGTCGGGCCTGTCCGATGTCGAGATCGGCATGCGCCTGCAGCTCGGCGAACGGACCGTGCGCGATCGCGTGCGAAGCCTACGCCAGCAGCTGCTGCTCAAGAACCGCGAGGAGCTGGCCGCCTGGGGCGGCGCCAACGGGTATTACCGTCCGCACCAGCGGCGGGCGGCGCTTGCCCCATCCGGCACCTGAATCTGCCGCATCCGGCGAACAGGAGCGCCGGTCGCGGCGTGATGCGCGGCGTATGCTCGTCGGGTCAGCGACTACCCAGAACTTGAGTAGACGCGACGGCCGCCGGGCTGGAGCCGCCTACGCGTGGAGGCACCGACGCGGAACGGGCGCTGGGGGGCGCCTGTCCAGTCCGGCGGCCCCATTTCGGGGGACCCCCGCCCCCCCCCCCAC
>DASXRR010000461.1:0-19825 GCA_036506475.1 Chloroflexota bacterium | reverse complement strand
GTCGACAGTACGATGACCGGCGCCAGCACGTTGGGCAGGACGTGGTGGGCGATGATCCGCCCGTGACCGGCCCCCAGGCAGCGCGCGGCCTCCATGTACGGCAAGTGCCGAACGCCAATGACCGCGCCGCGAATGACCCGTGAGGTGCCGGGCGCGAGCAGGATGCCCAGGACGAACGTCACGCTCCACAGACCAGGGCCGATGACCGCGATCAGGCTGATCAACAGCACCAGGGCCGGGAACGAGATCCACACGTCGACGAAGCGCTGGACGAGCAGGTCGAACCAGCCGCCGAGGTACGCCGACAAAACGCCGATGGTGACCGCGAGTACGGCGCTCAGACTGACGGCCCCGAAGCCGACGGTGATCGATACACGTGCGCCCCACACGATGCGACTGAGCATGTCGCGGCCATTGGCGTCGGTGCCGAAGGGATGGCTGAGCGACGGGCCCAGCAGCCGATCGTCGCCGATGCCCTTGTCGTACTCATACGGTGACAGCAGTGGCGCGAACAGCGCGACGAACAGCAGCAGCAAAACGATGCCGGCGCCGATCGCGCCGAGCGGCTTGCGTGCTACGAACCGACTCAGCCAGATCAGACCCGTGCGCGACACGGGTCGGCGGAGCGGCGCCTGCAGCTCTTCGGGTCTGGTGAGAACGAGTGTCGCGCGCGCCATCAGCGATAGCGCACCCGCGGATCGAGCCACGCGTAGCACATGTCGACGATGAGATTGGCCATCACGATGACCGTCGCGAACAGCAGGTTCAAGCCTTGAATAACCGGGTAATCGCGGTACTGGACCGCTTCGATCAAATAACGGCCCATGCCCGGCAAGACGAAGATGCTTTCCAGCACCACGGTGCCGCTGACCAGCACGGCGACCTGCAGGCCGAGCAGCGTGACCACCGGGATCAACGCGTTCTTCAAAGCGTGCCGCCAGACGGTCGACCACTCGGCCAGGCCTTTGGCAGCGGCCGTCAGCACGTAGTCCTGGCGCAGCACCTCGAGCATCTGCGCGCGCGTCAGCCGCATCACACCGCCCGACAGACCGAGCCCCAGAATGAGTGCCGGCAGGATCATGTGGCCGAGATTCTTGACCGGATCCTCGAGTAGCGGGGTGTACCTGAGCGGCGGCGTCCACTGCCACCAGACCGATGGCAATGTGACCACGAGTGTGCCGAGCCAGAAGCCAGGTATGGCCAGAAACGCGATGGCCACGCTGCGCGCCAGATAGTCGATGGCGCGATCCTGACGGACGGCCGACAGCACGCCCACTGGTACAGCGATGAGTAGACCGACGATCAGCCCAAAGGCGCCCAGCTCAGCCGTGACGGGAATGCGCTTGCCGAGCTCTGTGGCTACTGGGGTCTTGCTCCGTAGCGAGGTCCCGAGATCGCCGCGCACCACGCCGCTGACCCACTCGGCGTACTGCACGGGAATGGGTCGATCCAAGCCGAGCTTGGCGCGCATCTCGTCGGCGTCCTTGGCGTACGCGTAGTCCTGCAGGAGCATGGTCACCGCGTCGCCCGGCAGCAGCCGCACCAGAGCAAACACGACCATGCTCAGGCCCACCAGGGTGGGCACGACAAGCAGCAGGCGCCGCGTCACGTATTGGGACACTGGTTACTTCTTGTCATCCTGAGCTTGCGAAGGATCCGCTTGTCGGAACGTGCACGCCTGGGCAAGCGGATTCTTCGCTGCGCTCAGAATGACAGCGAAAACCTATTTGTCGAGCCACAACTTGGGAATGACCTCCGCGCCGCGGCCGTAGTCGCTGATCGGGAAAAAGTCGCGCACCCAGGGCGCGAGGCCAAAGCTGACCATGCCCGCGGTGCTGGGCGGGTAATACATCTGCTCGGCCAGGTAGCGCTGAATATCGTAGATCTGCTTCTTGCGATCGGCTTTGTCCACTGTGCGCATTTGTTTTTCGATCATCTCGGTCAGTTTGTCGTCGTTGACCGCCGCGTGATTGCGCGTACCTTTGGGGTGATACATGTTGAACAGGAAGTCGTGTGGCTCGGTGAACGGCGTCTCCAGTCCGTAGACGATGACGTTCTCGCCTTCGGGTAGTTTGCCCTGGAAAGTAGTGGCCAGATAGGCGGCGTATTCCTGCATCTTGATCGTCGCGTCGATGCCGATTGCTTTCAAATCCTGTTGGACGAGCTCGACCGCCTGCACCCAGACCTGACCGTAGCCGGGCGTGCTGACCAGGTCGGCTTTGAAGCCATTTGGATAGCCAGCATCGGCCAGGAGTCGCTTGGCCTCGGCGACGTCGTACTTGAACAACTTCGCGGTTGGCCCCTGCTCGGGCGAGCGCGGGTCGAGCCAGGCCTCCGAGAGCGCCCACGGAATGAAGTTGTTGTAGTTGCCGCGGCCACCCTGGATGACCTTGATGCGTTCTTCGCGGTTGGTGCCGATCGAGACCGCCTGGCGGACGCGCGGGTCGTTGTACGGCGGACGGTCCAGGCGCCAGTAGTGGAACGGAATGTTGTTGAACTCGGTCTCGACCAGCTGGATCTCGGGATTGGTCTTCTTGAGCGCCTCGAGCTCCTGCTGCGGCACGTCGACATAGTCGAGCTCGTGTGCGCGCAGACCGGCCATCTGGGTCGCGGTGTCGGGGATGATGTGGCCGACGACCTCGTCGATACGCGGCTCACCCTTGCGGTAGTAGTCCGGATTCTTCTTGCCCGTGAAGGCGACGCCGTTTTCGAACTTGTCGAAGATGAACGGACCGCTGCCGACGACGCGTTTGGATGCGTCGCCATCGGCCTCGACAACTTCCTTGGGCAGGATCCAGAAGATCGGTGCGCCGATGGCAGCCTCGAACGGCGCGTACTGGTCCTTGAGCGTGAACACGACGGTCCGATCGTCGGGCGCGGCGACGCTCGCGACGCTATCGAAGGTGGTCTTCTGCGGCGAGACCTTCATGAATCGCTCGAAAGACCACACCACGTCCTGCGCGGTCAGCGGTCGACCGTTCAGCGGCGGCTTGTTGTGCCATTTGGTGTCGGGCCGCAGCTTGAAGGTGTAGGTCTTGCCATCAGGTGCAACCTGCCACGACTCGGCCAGATCGCCTTCCATGATGTACGCCTGAGCCGGGATGCCGGGTCCCTTCTTGGACATCAGCAGCCGGCTGTAGAAGAAGGCCGAGAACCCCTGCACGCGGAAGCTGACGTTGATGTGCGGATCGAGCGTCGGCGGATCCTCGGTCCAGGCGAAGAAACGGAAGGTTCCGCCCGTCTTCACGTTGGCGGCAGCAGCGGCGGGCGCAGCAGTCGGCTTTGCGGCGGCGGCCGGCGCACTAGTTGGTGCCGCGGCGGCGGCCGGTGCGGTGGTCGCGGCTGCCGCTGGCGCGGTGGTCGGCTTCGCCGCGGCCGGTGGCGCCGAGGTCGGCGCAGGGGCAGCGGGCTGACTGGGCGCCGCGGGGCCGCAGGCGCTGAGTAGTGTGGCGGCGATGGCCGCGCCACCCCAGGCGTGCAGCACGCCGCGTCGCGTCCAGCGCCTGGTCAGACCGATGTGGGAACCATCCGCGGCATCTTGCACGGGTTCCTCCTCCTCGGCCGCGCCTCGCGCAGCCGGGCCAGTTGCCAAGTTTTGGAATTGGAAGGACCTGCGCCGTTTTTTTTCCCCGAGCGCGCCTTCCTGGACCCGATGCTAGACCGTTGCGATGGGCTGGTCAACGAACGGTCGTTGGCACCGTCGCAACAGCCTCGCCAAGGGCCAGCGTACTACCTCACCGCGTGCGTCGCCAGACCACGTACGAGTAGCCCACCAGCCCAAGCACACCCGCCAAAGCGACCGTCATGGCCAGGTACAGCGCCCACGGCGTCTGGAAGATGCCGGCGCCCGCGATGGCCACGCCGATAGCGTCGAAAGACCCAGCGCAGCAGCGCGATGAGCGGCAATCAACGCCCACGGACTGACGAGGAGCCAACGGGCCTGTGGCGATCCATACTCATTCGACGGAAGCCTGTACCACAGTGTTGCGCGCTGTTCTCTTTGATGTTGGCGGGCCGCTGGATACCGAAGTCACTCACGAAGCGCGTTGGGATGCACTGATCCGCTCTGAGTTGGACCGTGCGGGCGTGGCCGTCGACGACATTTCGTACACCGCGGCTGCACGCTACGCAGTCGAGGCATTCGCGCCCAACGCCTACCAGGCCATCATCTGGCGCCTCACCAATGCTGATGCCTCGCTCGCACAGCGAGTCTACGCGGCCGTAGTGCGCGCCGCGGCGCGCGAAAACACATTCGAGCTCCGCGCCGGGATGCCCGAGCTGCTCCATGAGTTGCACGAGCGCGGCCTACTACTCGGCATTGTGGCCAACCAGCCATCAGGCATCCAGGCCCAGCTTGAATCCGCTGGCGTGGCGCAGTATTTCGATTTCCTCGGCATCAGCGAGACGATCGGCTTTCGCAAGCCCGACTCTCGACTGTTCCTGGCCGCATGTGACGCGCTCGGCGTCGAACCAGCCGAGTGCATCATGGTCGGCGACCGGATCGACAACGACGTCGTGCCCGCCCGTCTGCTCGGCATGCGCACCGTGTTGCTGCGTTCAGGCCGTCACATCGCCCAGCAGCCACGCTCGTGGCTCGAGGTGCCCGATTTTGAAGTGCGCGATGTTGACGAGATGCGCGCCGCTATTTTGTCATCCTGAGCGCAGCGAAGGATCCGCTTGTCGGAACGTGCAGGGCCGGGCAATCCTTCGGGTCGCAAGCTCCCCTCAGGATGACAATCGGCATTTGGCCGTAGCCTCCGCATCGACCGAGAAGTGCCGTGGCAGGCTGACCTGCTCGTCGGGGCGTTTGGTGCTACGCACGACCACGCCGTAGTCGCGTTCGGCAGCTTCAATGGAGACGTAGCCATTGAGCACGTCCTCCAGCACAGCCGAAGGGTCGCGTGCGAACGGGTTGCCGTACCCGCCGCCACCAGGCAAAGCCGTGTCGACCCGTGTCGAAGGTGGATGGAACAGCAGCTCCTTCGGGTTGGCTTGCCGACCGTCGCTCAGCCCAAACGACCCAGCCAGGCCAGGACCCCCGCCTAGCAGCCCCTGTGCCGCGAACTTGAGCCGGTCGTACATGCCCGACATCGACCAGGTCTGGCCACTGCGATCGGCAAACGAGGTGAACTGACCACAGCCTCCTCGGTACGTACCGGGTCCGCCCGAGTCAGGGCGTACCTCGCGCCGCTCGACGACCAGGCCGGTCAGGTTCTCGAGCACCTCGACCGGCACGCCCGCCACACCGCTGGGAAAGCCGACATTGTTCAGACCGTCCTTGGTCGGTCGCGCGCCGGTGCCGCCACACTGGAACAACATAAAGGTATAGGGATCGACTGAAGCTGGCTTCTGGCCTCGGAACATGGTGATCCAGATCGAGGCAGCGCCGTCGGCCATCAGACGATCCGGCATCGCCCGCGCCAACGCGCCAAAGATCAGCCCAGGCAGAAAGTGCCCGATCAGGTGCCGCGCCGCGACGGGCGCGGGGTGCAGCGCGTTCAGGATCGACCCGGGCGGCGCCACCACCTTGACCGGCCGGAAGCTGCCCTCGTTGTGCGGCACCTCGGGCGAGATCGCGCACTTGACCGCGAAGCTGGTGTAGGCGTGGGTGTAGTTCATCACCACGTTAATGCCATACCGACTCTGCGGTGAGCTGCCCGCGTGATCCACGATCAGGTTGCTGCCGTCGATCGTCACCGTGGCCTTGAGCAAAACCGGGTCAGGAAAGCCATCGGAATAGACCTCGTTTTCGTAGACGCCGTCCGGCAAACGCTCGATCGCCGCGCGCGTGGCGCGCTCGGAGCGGTCGATGATTGCTTCCGCGAGCGGATCGATGCTGTCCAGGTCGAACTCGCGCATGAACTCGAGTAGCTGCGCGCCACCCACGTCGTTGCAGCTGGCCATGGCGTACAGATCGCCCTCGACCTCGCGTGGCGTGCGCACGTTCGCCAGCAGCAGCTTGAACAGCTCCTCATTTCGTTGACCACGCGCGAAGAGTTTGGTGATAGGTATGAAAAATCCCTCTTCGTAGACCTCGCGTGCCTCGGCTGACAGGATGCGCCCGCCGATATCGACCATGTGACAGGTATTGGCGAAGTAGGCCACGACGCGGCCGTCACGGAAGATCGGCGTGACCAGCGTGATGTCGTTGATCTGGCCAGCGGTCATCCACGGGTCGTTGGTGATCAGCACGTCGCCCGGCTCGAGGGTTGGCTCCGGGTAGGCGGCCATGAAGTGACGCATGCACGTCGCCATCGCGTTGATGTGGCCCGGCGTGCCGGTCTCGGACTGGGCGACCATATTGCCGAGCGTGTCGAACACACCGCATGCGAGGTCCTGCGACTCGCGTACGACGGTCGAGAACGCGGTGCGCATGAGCGCCGCCTGTTGCTCGTTGGTCACCGACAGCAGCCGGCTCCACAGCACTTCCAAAGCGATCGGGTCGATGCTCATAGCTTCACATGCAGGTTCCGAAATTCGTCCACCTCGATGGTCGCCCTTGGCCCCAGGACGGTCGTGGACTCTCGCTCCTCAACGATAGCCGGGCCGTTGAACGTGGCGCCCGGCACGAGCCGATATCGGTCATACACCGGTGTCGGCCGGTGTTCGCCCCACTCGGGGAAATAGACCGGTCGCGTCCCCTTGATTGGGTCCGCTTGAGCCTGGAGAGCCGCACCGCGCAGCGCCACCTCGGGCCGCGGGCCAGCGGCCAGCAGCCGCCAGCTGACCGCTTCGAGCGGCACGTTCGGCCCGGTACGGCCGAACAATCCCTGATACACGCGTTCGAACGCCGCGGTGATCGCGGGCAAGTGCTCGGGGCCGAGCCCACCGTCGGGCAGGTCGACCCGGATCTCGTGCCCCTGACCCGCGTAGCGCAGATCGGCGGACCGGCTGACCTGGCGATCGGTCTCGAGGACGCCCGAGCGTGCCAGGATGGCATCGCCCTGCCCGGCCATCTCGGCGAACAGCGCGTTGACCCGATCCCAATCGATCTGATCGAGCTGCCCATAGAACGTCCGCACGAAGTCGAACGACAGCGGCGCGGTCAGAAAGCCAACCGTGGCAGTCACGCCGGCGCCGAACGGCACGATCAGCTTCGGCGAGTGCAGGATGCTGGCGACGCCGAAGCCGTGCCCGGGCCCGGCGCCGCCAAAGGCAAAGAGAGGTAAGGCGCGCGGGTCTTTGCCGCGTTCGATGGCATGCACTCGGGCAGCGCCGGCCATACCTTCATTAACGAGCTGGTGGATGCCCCACGCGGCCTGGGTCGCGCTCATGCCCAGCGCATCGCCGACCCGTGTTTGAATCGCGCCTTCAGCGCCCGCCAGATCGAGCTTCAGCCGACCGCCCAGGAAGAAGCTCGGGTCGAGGTAGCCGAGCAACAAGTCGGCGTCGGTGACCGTCGGCTCGCTGCCGCCGCGGCCGTAGCACACTGGACCGGGGTCGGCGCCGGCGCTGTCGGGTCCGATCTTGAGCAGCCCGAGACTATCGACGCGTGCGATCGACCCGCCGCCCGCGCCAATCTCGATCAGGTCGATCACCGGCACCTTGATCGGCAAGCCGCTGCCCTTCTTGAAGCGATATTTGCGATCGACCTCGAACTCGGTCGACGTGAGTGGCTGGCCATCTTCGACGACGCATAGCTTGGCCGTCGTGCCGCCCATGTCGAAGGCCATCAGATCCCGCACGCCGGCTTGCTGGCCGTAGTAGGCGCTGGCCAGCGCGCCCGCCGCTGGACCGGACTCCAGCAGTCGCAGTGGAAAGCGGCTGGCCGTCTCGACCGTCGAGATGCCGCCCGAGGACAGCATCAGGAACAGCTCACCCGTGAATCCAAGCGTCTGCAGCCGCCGCACGAGCTCATTGAGGTACGTCTCGACCAGCCCCTGGACATACACATTGGCAACCGTGGTACTGGTCCGCTCGTATTCCCGAATCTCAGGTACGACGTCGGAGGACAGTGACACCCGCACGCGAGGAGCGATCTCGCCGACGATGGCCCCGACCAGTTGCTCATGCGCTGGATTGGCGTAGCTGTGCAGAAAGCAGATCGCAACGGCTTCGACGCCTTTGTCGCGCAGCTCCGCCGCGAGTTTGGCCACCTTGTCCGGGTCAGGCGAGCGCGCCACGGTGCCGTCGGCATACACACGCTCGTCGACTTCCAGGCGCAGGTAGCGCGGCACCAGCGGTTTGGGCATCTCCAGGAACAGGTCGTACAGGTCATAGCGGTGCTCGCGCGCGATCTCGTACGCGTCGCGGAAACCTTTCGTGGTCAGCAGCGCGGTCTGGGCGCCTTTGCGTTCGATGATGGCGTTGGTCACCAGCGTCGTGCCGTGGATCACGTTCTGGAGCTCCTCGGCCGGCGCATGCCCGCGCCCAAGTGCATCCGCCAGGACGTCAGCCACCGCCTGCGAAGGATCGGCCGGTGTCGTGAGCACCTTGCCGACGGTCAACTCGCCCGTCTGATCGTCGACCAGGATGAGGTCCGTGAAGGTCCCGCCGATATCGACGCCCACGCGAAAGCGACCAGGCATACGCATCAGATCAGAGCTTGCGCTGGCGCAGCGTGTCAAACGCCCTCCCGTTGTCATCCTGAGCCTGCGAAGTGCCATCCCGTGCCCGGGGAGTTTCGTGCCAAACCGTGGAAGGGAGATCCGTAACTCCGGAGCTGCGGATTCCTTCGCTGCGCTCAGGACTGGCTCTTCGTGGCTCGCCGTGCCCCGCGCGAAGCGCGTGGGTTCCTCGCGTCAGGATGACAGCAGGGGGGCCCTAATCGTGCGCCGCGGCGCCGCCCAGGTACGCGCGCACCACCTCCGGGTTGTTCGCCACCGAGTGACTCGGCCCTTCGAGCCGCACCAGGCCGTTCTGAACCACGTATGCCCGATCGGCGACGGCCAATGCCATGCTCGCCATCTGCTCGACCAGCAGCACCGTCACGCCAGTCGCGTTGAGGTCGAGAATAGTCTGGGCGACCTGGCGGACCAGCAGCGGCGCCAGGCCCATGCTCGGTTCGTCCATGAGCAGCATGCGCGGCTTGCTCATCAGACCGCGTGAGATGGCCAGCATCTGCTGCTCACCACCCGAGAGCGTTCCCGCCCGCTGCGCGCGCCGCTCGAACAACACGGGAAAGCGCCGAATCTCCTCGTTGGCCATGCTGCGCGACTCGCGCGCGTCGAGGCTGAAACCGCCCAGCAGCAAGTTGTCGTAGACCGATTGATCGCTGAAGATCTGCCGTCCCTCGGGGATATGCGCCAGCCCGCGCCGCACGATCAGATGGCTGCGCAGGTTCGTCACATCCTGACCATTGAAGATGACACTCCCAGCAGCGACGGGGATCATGCCCGACACCGCCCGCAGCAGCGTGCTCTTGCCCGCGCCATTCGAGCCGATCAGCGCCACGACCTCGCCCGCGAACACGTCCAACGAGATGCCGTGTAGCGCCTCGACCTGGCCATAACGCACCTTCAGATCGCGCACCGCCAGCAGCGGCTCGCGCGCCGCGACCGTCAAGCTTCGACTCCGATCGGCTCGCGTCGTTTGACCAGGTCTTCGAATGAGTGCTCGGCACTGCCCAGATACGCCTCGATCACGCGCTGGTTCGACTGCACGCTACTCGGCGTCCCCTCGGCGATCTTCTTGCCATAGTCGAGCGCTGTCACGTGGTTCGAGACGCCCATGACCAGGTCCATGTGATGCTCGATGACCAGGATCGTTACGCCCGCCGCCGAGACGCGCCGGATGACGTTCGACAGGCGCCCGATCTCACTCGGGTTGACGCCCGCGGCCGGCTCGTCGAGCAGCAGGATCGACGGACCCGTAGCCAGCGCGCGAGCGATCTCGACCATGCGCTGCAGCCCGTACGGCAGCGACTGCGCTTCGGTCGCGGCCAGGTGCTCGATCTCGAGGAACGCCAGCAACTTGAGCGCGCGCTGCTTGACGTCGTCCTCCTCGAGCGCCGAGCGTCGCGTGCGCAGCAGCTGATCGACGAACCCGGCGCGGCGATGGAGATGGAAGCCCATCATCACGTTGTCGAGAACGGTCAGGTCTTTGAAGAGCTGAATGTTCTGGAAGGTGCGCGTCACGCCCGCCGCGGCTACGTTGTGCGGCCGCAGCTCGTTCAGCACGCGTTGCCCCAGGCGCACGACGCCACCGGTCGGCGTGTACACGCCGGTGACCACGTTCACGAGGGTGCTCTTGCCCGAGCCGTTCGGTCCGATCAGCCCGTGCACCTGGCCGGGCTCGACCAGCAGCGAGACGCCATCGACGGCCTTGACACCGCCGAAGTACATCTGCACGTCCTCGAGCTCGAGTCCTTTGCGTTCGGGCAGGGGCGGGATGGCGACCAGGCCGTCCAGGTTGGTGACCGCCGGCCCGGCCCGCTGCTCAGGCTGGCGCAGGAGCTGGCGCACACCAGGCAGATCGCGCAGGAAGCCAGCCATGCCGTCAGGCATCGTCACCAGGAACACGATCAGCAGCGCGCCATACACGAGCAGGAAGTGGTCGATAATCTGCGGCGTTACCAGCGTGAAGCCGAGGAAGCCGGCGATCACGCCGAGCGTCACGAGCGCGCGGGAATAACCACGCGGCCGCAGGCGCAGCAAGGCCACGGCGCACGCGGACCCGATCACCACCAGCGCGATTTGCAGTCCGAGCTGCGACTTGGGCAGGACGTCATATGCGCTGATCGTCTTCAACACCTCGGGCAGCACGACCAGCACGCTCGTGCCGATCAACGGTCCAAACAGGCTCCGCGCACCGCCGAGAATGACGAACACCAGCAGCTCGACGGATTTGTCGAAGGTGAAGGTGTCGGAGACGATGTAGCCCTGCTGGTGCGTGAACAGCGCGCCAGCCAGGCCAGCCAGCACCGCGCTGAACGTGAACGTCTTGAGCTTCATGCGGTACACCGAGACGCCGATTGTCTCGGACGCGATCTCGGACTGGCGGACCGCGTTGATGGTCCGTCCCCAGCGCCCGGTGAGCAGGTTGTTCGCCAGCAGCTGGACGATCAGCGCCATACCCGCGCACACCCAGAAGTAGAGCACCTGCCCGGTCAGCGTTGGCCCGTCCAGGCCAAATGGGCGGAACTTACGCAGTGAGCCCATCGTTGTCCCGAACCACTCGGGGCGCGGGATATTGCCGATGCCGGTCGGTCCATTGGTCACCGCCAGCCAGGTCTGGGCCACGACGAACGTAACGATCGCCAGGGCGATGGTCACCATGGCGAGGTAATGTCCGCGCGCGCGTAACGTCGGCAGCGCGATCAAGAAGCCCACGAGTCCGGCAATCGCGGCCGCGACGAAGATCGCGATCCAGACCGGCACGCCAGCGCGCGTGGTCAGCAGCGCCGAAGCGTAGGCGCCAAAGGCGAACAGCGCGCCATGGCCAAGCGACACCTGGCCCTGATACCCAACCAGTACGTTCAGTCCGATCGCCGCGATGGTGTAGTACGCGATCGTCTGCATGATCTGTTGAATGAAGCCATCGTCGAGGATGAGTGGCGCGGCGACGATGACCGCGATCGCCAGCAGCACCAGCACCAGGTGACCGACCGATGCGCCATAGAAGATTGGCAGCTTTACACGCGTATCGAAGGTACGGCGTAGCTGCTTGCGCATTTACACCTTTTCGCCGCTGGCGCGCTCAAACAACCCGAGCGGCTTCCAGGCCAGAATGACGATCAACAGAAAGAACGTGACGGCATCCCGCAACGACGCATTGAAGATCGCTACAACAAATTCGACCACGCCCAGCAGCAAGCCCGCGAGCAAAATGCCAAATGGATTCCCCAAGCCGCCAATAATGGCCACGGCGAACGCTTTCAATCCAGGCAACACGCCCATCAACGCATGCGCAAACAAAACAGGTGCCACCAGCAATCCAGCCAGTCCAGCCAGGATGCTCGAAATCACATACGCCAGCACGACGACGAAGCGCACGTTGATCCCCATCAACCCCGCCGCTGAAGGATTCAGCGCCACGGCAGCCATGGCCTTGCCGAGCAACGACCGCTTCAGGAAGAACAGCACCCCGGCCATCGTCAACATCGACGCGACCAGGATGAATACTTCCTGCGGCAAAATCCCGAACTGAAACACGCCCGCGTTGATGCGTAGCGCATTGTCGCCGAACACTGAGGGCACCGCTTTCTGCTCGCGGCCCCAGATCACCTCAGAGCTGTTGCGCAGGATCACCGCGACACCGACGGTGCTCAGGATCCAGCCCAATGAAAACGCCCGCCGCAGCGGTCGCACCGCGACGCGTTCTACGACCGTGCCCATCACCGTCATGACCAGCGGGATCATCGCCAGCGCGACGATCAGCGCCAGCACGAGCGGCACCCCGACCGCGACCAGCGCGGCGAAGGCGGTAAACGCCAGCATGCCGCCAATCATCAGGAAATCGCCCTGGGCAAAGTTCAGTGTCTCGGTCGTCGAGAACGTCACGTAATAGCCCTGCGCGATCAGTGCGTAAATGCTGCCGTAGACGAGCCCGCTGGCGACAGCCTGCGGCAGCCCGCGTAATAGTGTCTCGAGCGCCTCCATGCTCGCGTCTCTCTACTGCGCCTTGGCGAGCTCTCCGTTCTTCCACACGGCCGCGAAGAGATCCTTCCCTTCCAGCGAGTGGTGCCGTTGCGGCCCGTACGGCTTGGCCGGCGCCGCGGTGACGCCCTTGAAGCCATCCAGGCTCTCGATCGCATCGCGCAGCTTGGCCGAATCAGGGCCGGCCTTGGCCAGCGCCTGGAACATCATCTTCGTCGCGTCATATGCCTGCGCCGCGGTGATCGGGAACGGATCCTCGCCATAGCCCTTGAGCATCTTCTGGTGGAAGTCGGCAGCGGCCGGGCTCTGATCAGGCGTGAACGAGGCGACGGTGATCACGCCCTCGGCCAGATCCTTACCCGCCAACTGCGGCACCAGCGGATCGCTGAAGCCCCAGGCGCCCGAGAACTGCACCTTGTAGTCGATCTTCTGCGCGCTGCGCAGCAGGTTCGCGTCCTCTGGGCCGAGTCCGAAGTTGATGATCTGCTTGACGCCCGCGGTCTTCATTTTCTGCAGCTGCGCCGTCATGTCCGTATCGCCGACGTTGTAGGTCTCGGTCGCCAGGATCTTGAAGCCCTCGGACGGGATGAGCTTGTCAGCGGTTGCCTTCGACGCGGTGCCGTAGCCGGTCGTGTCGTGCATGATGCCGATCGCGTCCCAGCCCTTGCTCTTGGCGTAGGCCAGGATCGTTTCGACCTGGAAGTTGTCTTGCATCGAGCTGCGGAAGACCCACTTGCGTGGCTTGACGCCCGGATCGCCGTAGATCGGCGAGGGCTGGCCGTTGGCGTCGACGTAGACAACCTGGACCGAGGTCGAGATTGGCACGATGACCGGCACTTCGGCCTCTTCCGTCTTGGGCAAGAACGCCAGCGCGTTACCCGAATTGACAGGGCCGATGATCGCGATCACCTTATCCTGCTCCAGAAAGCGGGTGATGTTGGCGACGGCGATTTCGGGCTTGACCTGATCGTCCAGGATCGGGATGTCGACCTTGCGACCTTGATAACCGCCCGCGTCGTTGAATTCCTTCAGGCAGATCTCGATGCCACGCTTCATGCCTGTGCCGAAGTTGGCCGTAGCACCGGTCAGCGATCCATCTGAGCCGATCTTGATCGGGGCACCGCCCGCGCCCTGCGTCGCGTGGTCAGCGCACGAGACGGTTCCAGCAGCGCCTGCGGCGGGTTTGGCGGCTGGCGCCTCGGTGGGCTTCGCGGCGGCTGCTGGCGCGGGAGCCGTCGTGGGCGCCGCCGCGGCGGGCTTAGCTGCCTCGGTGGGCTTGGCCGCGGGAGCGGGCGCCGTTGTCGGCGCCGCGGCGGGCGCCTGCGAGCAGGCCGCCACAATCATGGCCAGCGCGCTCAAAACAGCTAGCGGTGCGCGGCGACTTATGCCAGAAATACTCATCGACTTCGTTCCCCCAGGGGTTTGCGCGGCACGTTATCACCCTGGCCTGAGATGTGCCTATAACCCGCCTTTGCGTGCCACGAACTCGTCTACTTCGGTCAACGTCGGCATCGAATTGGCGCACGCGGGCCGCGTGACCACGATGGCACCCACGGCATTGCCCATGCGCGCCGAGCGATACCAGTCCCAGCCCATCAGCCGACCGTAGATCAGCCCGCTGCCGAAGGCATCGCCCGCGCCGAGCAGGTTCAGCACCTCCACTGGAAACCCTGGCACCTGGCTGGTGCCGTCGGCATGATGCACCGTCGCCCCCTTGGGCCCGTGCTTCACCACTAACACCGGCACCACGCTGCCGCGGAGCCGCGCGATGGCTTCATCCAGATCGCCCTCGACCTCCGCGTGCGTCGCCTGCGAGTGGCTGATCGTGTATTTGGCAAAACCTGCCGCCGCCTTGACCTCGTCCTCGGTGCCCAGCGCCACGTCGACGAGGCCGGCCAGTCTGCTCACGATCACCGCGAGCTCCCGAGGATCGTGCCAAACGGTTGGCCTGAAATCGAAGTCCAGGAACACCGTCGCGCCCGCGGCGTGGGCTTGCTCAGCGGCGTAGATCGTCGCCGTCCGACTTGGCTCGGCGCTCAGACCGGTGCCCGAAATGAGCAGTGCCCGGCACTCGCGCACCGGCGACGCGTCGACGTCGTCGATGTTGAGCACGATGTCCGCGCAGTTGTCGCGGTAGAAGATGAGCGGGAACTTATCGGGCGGCTCCATCGAGAGCAGCACCACGCTCGTACGCCGACCTGTCTTGCGTGGCACGTAGCGGGTATCGACGCCTTCCTTGTCCAGGAAGTGCAGCACGAAGTCGCCCGTCAGATCGGCGCCGACCGCGGTCAGTAGCGTCGTGTTGAGGCCGAGGCGGCGCACGCCGACACTGATGTTGGTCGGGCAGCCGCCGACATAGGCGCCGAAACTGGTCACCTCGACGAACGGCGCCCCGACGTCGTTCGAGTACAGGTCGACACACGAGCGACCCATTGACAACAAGTCAATAGTCAACTGATCTTCTGCCAGTTCATCAGCTCTTTGTAGGCCGGGTCGAGCGTGAAGTTCCAAACCCGACTGGTTCCCGCCATGACGTTCAGGTAGTAGCACTCGTGCCCAGGCGTGTTCGCCACCACGTGGTACCCGCGTGGCACGAGCACCAGGTCGCCATCGTGCGCCGCGATCGCCTCGTCGAGCGTGCCGTCCGCCGTGTAGACCCGCTGCAGCGCGAAGCCCGTCGGCGGACTGACGTGGTAGTAGTAGATCTCCTCCAGGTAGCTTTCGCGCGGTGGATCGTCGGTGTCGTGCTTGTGCGGCGGAAAGCTCGACCAGTTGCCTGCGGGCGTGTACACCTCGACCAGGATCAGCCGCTGCGCCTCGGCTGACGGTGGTAACAGATGGTGTACGTAGCGCAACGTCTGGCCTTCGCCCCGCTTTTCCACGAGGATGTCGTCCGGCGTGATCAGCCGCGGCTCCTTGTCGCTGTTTTCCGCTACAGCCCCGGCAATCACGATCTCGGCCTCCGACGCCGCCTCCACCTTTAGGGTTGTCTCCGGCGGCAGCAGCACCAGCGACGGCGCCGTGCGTTCCCACACATCCTGGCGGCCCGCCACCACGAACACATCTGAGCCGACGTCGATCGCCACCATGCCGCCCAGCACCACGAGCGCCGTCTCGCGGTCCTCCGTCTTGTGCTCCAGCTTGTCGCCCTTGCGCAGCCGGCACGCCTCGAAGTGAATGAACCGCCATGCAGCCCCGTCCGGCGCCACCCGCGCCGGCCGCCGAACAAGATCAACCATGACTGATATAGACGGTTTTCACCTTGGTAAAGAAATCGATCGCGTCGCGGCCTTGCTCGTGCGGGCCGATGCCGGAGGCTTTGACGCCGCCGAACGGCAGGTGGACCTCGCCGCCCAGCGTGGGCTGGTTCACGTGAGCGATGCCAACGTCGACGCGGTCGACGAACTGAAAGATGGCGTGCACGTCGCGCGTATAGACCGACGCCGCAAGGCCGTATTCGACCGCGTTGGCGGCCTCGAAGGCCGCGTCGGCGTCGGGCACGCGGATCAGCGACAGCACCGGGCCAAAGATTTCTTCGCGTGCCACGCGCATCTCCGGCCGCACCCGATCGAGCACGGTCGGCACCAGCCAGTGGCCGGCCACGCTGGGCTGAGTCTGGCCCTCGAAGACGGCTTCGGCGCCTTCGTTACGCCCAATGTCCAGGTACTCGAGCACGGTCTGGCGCTGCTCGGCACTGACGGCGGGTCCGACGTCGGTATCCTCCTCGACGCCCGGGCCGACCTTCAGCTTCCGCGCGCGCTCGATCACCTTGTCCAGGAATCGGTCGGCAACCGACTCGACGACGATCGTGCGGCTCGTCGCCGTGCAGCGCTGGCCTGTCGAGCCAAAGGCGCCATCGACGATCCCCGCCGCGGCCAGATCGAGATCGGCGTCGGCGAGCACAATCGCCGCGTTCTTGCCGCCCAGCTCAGCCTGCACCGGCACCCCACGCGCGGCGCACCGAGCTGCAACATGGCGCCCGGTGACGGTGCTGCCGGTCAGGCTCACCGCCATGATCTCTTCGGAATCGATCAGCGCCTCAGCGGCCGCTCCGCCGCGCGCCGCGAGCACATTCAGGACGCCGTCCGGCAGCCCCGCCTGCTGGTACAGCTCGGCCAGCCGGACGGCGCTGGCGGGTGTCGCTGAGGCGGGCTTCAAAATCACGGCGTTGCCCGCGACGAGTGCCGGCGCGATCTTCCAGGCCGGAATAGCGATTGGAAAGTTCCATGGCGTGATGCACGCCACGACGCCGAGCGGCTGGCGCGTGGTGAACGCGAATTTCGTGCTGGATTCAGACGCCGAGGTGTAGCCGCCGAAGCGTCGCCCTTCGCCTGACATGAACTCGGTGATGTTCAGCCCGCGCTGCACCTCGCCACGCGCGTCGCGGATCGATTTGCCCTCTTCGAGCGCGATCAGCCGCGCCAGCTCCTCGCGGTGCTGGTCCATCAGCCGCGCCGCCTCGAGCAGCACGCGGCCGCGCGCTGGCGCTGGCGTGTTGCGCCATTTTGGCCATGCCGCGGCCGCTGTTTGAACTGCGCTACGCACAAGATCCAGGTCTGCCGAGCGCAATCTGCCCAGCACCTGGTCGGTAGCTGCCGGATTCGCGCGCACGAGGTCGGGCAGACCATCCGCGCGGACGCGCCGGCCGCCGATAAAGTGCGCGTACAGGTCGCTGATGTCGGCGCCGGGCGCCTCGGTGGTGACCGCCATGGGGCTCATTGTGCACCCCGCTCTGGGCCATCCGCGATAGTGCTCCGGGATGGCTACGCACTTCAAGCGTAGCGCCGATACGCATCTCATGCGTATCGATCGTTTTCGGATGCTGCGGCCGGCGGTATAGTCCGAAATCGATGCGCGCCGTGCTGCTCGCCGTTGTCGTCGCCGTGCTGCCCAGCAGCCGCGCACAACAAGAGGTGGACGTTCTGGCCCCGCCCGCCGCGTACCGCGTCCTCGTTTTCACACGCACGCAGGGCTTCCGCCACGACTCGATTCCGGACGCCGTGACCGCGCTGACCGCGCTCGGCAACGAGCACGCCTTCGCCGTCGACGCCACGGAAGACCCCGCCTTCTTCAGTGAGGCAATCCTGCCCGGCTACTCAGCAGTAGCGTTCGTGCTGACCACCGGCGACGTCCTGAACGACGACCAGCAAGTCGCCTTCGAGGGTTACATTCGCGCCGGCGGCGGCTTCGTCGGCGTCCACTCGGCGACGGACACCGAATATGACTGGCCGTGGTACGGCGGACTGGTCGGCGCCTACTTCGCCGATCATCCACCAGGTACCTACCGCGCCACGGTGCGCGTCGAGGACGCTACTCAGCCAGCTACGCGGCTACTGCCCGAGACCTGGCTGCGTACCGACGAGTGGTACAACTTCCGCTCCAACCCGCGCCTGGCCTCGGATGTGCACGTCCTCGCGACGGTGGACGAGTCAACGTACCCGGGCGGCACCATGGGCGATCACCCCGTCGCCTGGTTCCACGCCTACGACGGCGGCCGCGCTTGGTACACCGCCGGCGGCCATACTGCCGAGAGCTACCACGATCCTATCTTCATGGCGCACCTGCTCGGCGGCCTCGAGTATGCCGCCAACGCCGTGCCGACAGAAACTTAGAGCTTCTCGAGTGTCGCAGCGGCGCCTTGCGCGCCGTGCATCGCGCCGAGCGCCTGCGCGCGCACGTCCGGCGGCAGAGCTGGATTGCTCGCCAGCAGCTCGCAATAGCCAACGGCGAGCGTGAGCTGGTTCGTCAGCAGGTGTTTGGCCTCGCCTGAGGACATCGGCGACTCCTGCGCAAACGGCAGCCACACATGGACCGTGGTGCCGCGTAGCTCGCCATCGCTCTCGGCCCAGATTCGGCCGCCATGGCGCTCGACGATCAGCCGACAGATGTGCAGGCCCAGGCCCATGCCTGGCACATTCCACTGCTCAGCGTTCGCCGCGCGACCGAACGGTTCGAAGATCAGCTCGAACGCATCGTCCGGCAGCCCAACGCCCCGATCGCGCACGCTCAGCTGCACGCCGTCCTCGACGGCTTCGAGGCGCAACACGATCTCGTCGCCACTGGGCGAGTATTTGGCCGCGTTGTCGAGCAAGTTGATCAAGATCTGCTCGATGCGGTCCTGGTCGACCAGCACCGGACAGGCACTGGGCGGCAGCTCCAGGCGCAGCGTGTGCCGTTCGCCAACGGCATCGGCGAAGCGCGATTCGAGATCGCTCAAGAATTGCGCCAGCTCAACTGGCCGCGGGCGGAATGGCAGATGCCCCCCGCGCAGCCGCGACAGATCCAGCACGTCCTTGGTCAGTGTCGCGAGTCGATCCACCGAGGCGTTGATGCGCTGGACAGACCAGCTCAGCCGGTCCGCGTCGAGCTGATTAGCGCTGTGCGCCATCAGCAGTACTTCAGCGTGACTCTTCAAGCGCGCCAGCGGCGCACGCAGCTCGTGCGATGCGATCGACAGGAACTGGTCGCGCGCGGAGATGGCCTGCTGCGCCGTGCGATACAGCCGTGCATTGTCCAGAGCCAGCGCACAGCGACGGGCAAGATCCTCGGCCAGCGCCGTCGCCGAGGCTGGCCACGCGGAATTCGACGTCGAGCCAAGCAGCAGTAGGCCGAGCAATCGACCACGGTTGCTGAGCGGCACAAGCATCGCCGAGCGCAACTTCAGCCTAGCGAGCACTGCCTGTTGCTCATGCGACATCGCCAGCACGTTGCCGGCTTGTACGTCGGGCAGCTCGATCGGCTGCAGCTCGTCCTGCACTGCCAGGCGATCGAGGCGGCGGCCAATGCAGTTCAGCAATGGCTCGAGCGCGGGCTCCTGGTCGGCGTCGAGATGGCTCGCCGCGACGCCCTCGACGACCAGGTCATCGTCGAGGCCATAGACAATGGCCACTTCGGCGATTCGCGGCAGCGGCAGGCGCGCCATGCACTGCAGGGTCGTCTCGTAGTCGAGCGACGCGGCCAGCTCGTTCGAGGCGTCGTCGAGGAACCGCTGCGTTGCCAGCGCGCGCTGCAGCCGCTCTTCGCTCTCGAGCAGTGCTCGCTCGGTTCGACGGTGTTGGGCGATCTCGCGTTCGGCCTCGGTGCGCGCCGTGATGTCGCGCATGACCAGCAGGCCATAGCGCGCGCCATTGGTCGAGGTTTGGATCGAGCTCAGCGAGACTTCGATGCGCAGCTCGGCGCCTGACCGTTGCCGGCCGCTGCGTTCGATCGGCCCAGGCTCGTGGGGAGTCGTTGCCGCGTTCGGCAGCACCAGGTCGATCGGGCAGCCCACGATCGTGGCGGCCTGATGG
>DASXRR010000460.1:0-2243 GCA_036506475.1 Chloroflexota bacterium | reverse complement strand
GGTGGCAGAGCAGGGCCGGTTAGACTTCGGTCGCGATGGGCGAGCGGCGGGGCTTCAAATACCTGTGGCGAACTGTGCCGCGTGCCCCTCAGCAATTGTTCGAGACGGTCCGCGACGTCCATCCAGCAATGGTCCAGGTGATGTTCAACCGCGGCCTCGACGGGCCCGGCGTGTGCTCGGATTTCCTGGCTGGGATCTGCCGCGACGCGGATGACCCGCTGCTTCTGGCAGATCTTCCGAGAGCGGTCGATAGGCTCGTCCAGGCGCGCGACCGAGGCGAACAGGTGGCCGTCTTTACGGACTACGACGCGGACGGCGTGAACTCCGCCGCCGTGCTGGCGACGGGCCTGCGCATGGTCGGCATCGAGCCGCGGGTGCGCATTCCGAACCGCTTCCTCGACGGCTACGGCCTGACGACAGCCTCGGTCACCGAGTTAGCAGACGCCGGCGCAAACGTCATCGTGACCGCCGACTGTGGCTCGACGGCCCACGAGGCGGCGCTCCTGGCCAAAGCGCGCGGCATCGACCTGATCGTGACCGATCATCACCAGTGCCCTAGCGAGCTGCCGCAGTCGTACGCGCTGGTGAACCCGTGGCGCCCGGACTGTGACTACCCGTGTGACTACCTGTGCGGGGCGGGCGTGGCGTTCAAGCTGGTCCAGGCGTTGGCCGATGCCCTGCTGCCCGAGGGCCGCGCCGCCGTCGAATCGCTGCTCGACCTGGTCGCGGTTGCCACGGTCGCCGACATCATGCCGCTGATCGGCGAGAACCGCCGCCTGGTGCTGGCGGGCCTGCGCATCATGAACGCCTTTCCTCGGCCTGGCGTGCGGGCGCTGATCGAGACCTCCGGCCTCAAGCCGGGCGAAGTTGACGCGGCCGCGCTTGGCTTCCGGGTGGCGCCGCGGGTGAATGCCGCGGGCCGCCTTGACGATCCGAATCTCGCCTATCGGCTGCTCATGTCGGAGAGTTACGAGGAGGCGTTCGCACTGGCCGCGGAGATCAATCGACTCAACGTCGAGCGACAGTCACTCACACGCGAGTTCGAGGTGCAGGCGCAGGAGCTGGTCAAGCCTCAGTTCGACTCCGGTGAGTTCGCCCTGGTCTGCGGCGGTGAGGACTGGCCGGGCGGCATCGTCGGGCTGGTCGCGGGCAAGATTGCCCAGAATTACAACCGACCTACGCTGGTCTACCGTCGTCAGAACGGTTCGGTGAGCGGCTCGGGGCGCAGCATTCCCGGCTTCAACCTGCTCGGCGCGCTCGATGCGTGCGCCGACGTGTTCGAGCGCTATGGCGGCCACCAGGCCGCGGCTGGCTTCAGCCTGTCGGCCGACCGGTTAGAGGAGTTGATCGAGCGCTTTCAGGCCACCGTGCGGGCGACACTGCCGCCCGAGCGACTCGAGCCCGTGCTGTGGCTGGACGGCTACTTGAAGCCGCAGACGATTTCGTACGAGTTCGCCAGGTCACTTGAACGCCTGGCGCCGTTTGGCCAGGGCTTTCAGTATCCGACCTTTGCTGCGCGCGATATGCAGATCACCGAGAGCCGCCAGCTTGGCGCGGCTGGACAGCATTGGCGCGTGCGTCTACGCGCCTTTGACAACGTGCCGGTTGAGGCGATCTGGTTCGACCACGGGCAATTGGCGGAGCAGTTTCCGATTGGCTCGCGGCTGGATACGGCGTTTCGGTTGAAGCGCTCGCACTTCGATGGCTACTGGCGGTTGGAGATGGAGCTCCTCGACGTCGCGCCGCCGGACTAACTTGCGGTGACGCGGGTGGCTGCCACCTCGCGCACGGTCGAGACGAGCTCGTCGAGGTCGAGCGGCCACGCCAGGGCGCGCGCTCCGTCGCTGACCGGGAAATTCGATTTGACCGGCACCGCGACGTCGTACAGCAGCACGAGTGGCATGTGCTGCGTGAGCTGCTGGAGCATGGCCGCTTGTTCGCTCGCCGACAGGTCGGCCAGCACGCGGGTATCGAGCACGACCGCGCCGTCACCGCCCGTGAGCGACGCCTGCCAGACGTCGACCACGCTGGCCACCGAATTGACCTCGATCTCTTCCATGGCGAAGAGATCGAGCAGGATGTCCTGAAGCATAGGTTCAGGCTCGACGAGCCAGATGCGCAGCGCTTCAGCCATAAGGTTGCTGACCATAGCCGCGACTGGTAGCTGAGACCAGATGTAAAGATGCATATCACGAAGCGTGCACGGCACTGGACGCGCGAGGGTGTCGGACTGCTGACAATGG
>DASXRR010000459.1:0-9836 GCA_036506475.1 Chloroflexota bacterium | reverse complement strand
CGACCGCCGACCCCCGACCCCGACCCCCGACCCCCGACCCCCGACCCCCGACCCCCGACCCCCAACCCCCGACTGCTATGCTCGCTCACACCGCGGCATGTGGCGCACCGTTGTCATCCTCCTGCTGATCGGGCTGCTGGTCGTCTCGGGCGGCGCGAACGTGTTCCTGGCGCGCCAGATGCTGAGCGACGAGGCCGAGTCGAATCGGCTGCGGGCGCGGGCCGTCGCGGCCGAAGCGACGCGCGGAACGCTGCACACACAGGTTGACGAGCTCAAGGTGCAGGCCGACCAGGCGCGCGCGGCGACGCCTGGTCCAGCGGGCACCTCGGCGGCAGCTCCGTCGCCGACGGTGGCCACCACGGCGGGACCAGACCGCGCACTGCTGCAGCGGATCCAGCAACAGGTGACCCAGCTGCGAGGCCTGCAGCCGAAGAGCGATGTGCCTTTGCGCTTCTTGAACGAAGCGGCTCTGCATCAGTACTTCCTGACCAACTTCGAACGGGATTACTTACCGAACGAACGCGAGTCAGATCAAAAGCTGCTGACCACGCTGGGTCTGCTGCGCGCCAACGAGAGCATCGTGCAGCTATTGCTGGACGTACTCCAGGAGCAAGTCATCGGCGTGTACAACGAAGACGAGAAGGTGATGTATCTCGTCGACGACAACAACAGCCAGTTCACACCAGATGAAAGGACAACCTTTGCGCATGAATATAACCACGCACTACAGGACCAGTATTACGATCTGACCAAACTGGCGCCGAAACATCCCGACAACGACGATCGCTCGCTCGCGGTCCAAGCGTTGATCGAGGGTGACGCGGTGCTGATTCAGCGCTTGTGGGCCCAGGAGAATCTGTCGGCGGACGAGCTCAATCAGCTTGGCCAGAGCGCGACGACCGACTCGAAGCTGTTTTCGGCCCCGCTCTTCGTGCGCGAGCAGCTGCTGTTCCCGTACGGCGACGGCTTCAACTTCGTACGGCGCATGTACCAGACCGGCGGCGGCTTCAGCGGCGTCGACGAGGTGTTTCGGGCTCCACCTGAATCCACCGAGCAGATCCTGCATCCCGAGAAGTACCGTACGCACGAGAAGCCCGTCGAGGTGACCCTGCCCGACGTCGCGGCGGCCATGGGCGAGGGCTGGCGCAAGATCAACTCGAACGTGCTGGGCGAGCTCGACGTGCGGCTGATCCTCGAGCAGCTGACCGATACGGGTCGCGCCACGCGTGGCTCCGCCGGCTGGGGCGGCGACCGCTGGCTGCTGCTCGAGAAGGATGACCGCCAGGCGCTGGTGATCAAAACGGTCTGGGACACGGAGACTGACGCGCGCAACTTCTTCGATACGTTCGGCCTGGCCATGCGCAATCGCTTCTCTGGCGCCAAGCAGGAGGAAGCTTCGCCGACACGCCAGGCTTTGACCGCGCCGACGAACGCGACTGAGGTTCGCCGCGCTGGTCAGACGGTGCTGGCTGTGATCTCCTTCGACCGCCCCAGCGTTGAGGCGCTCGTTTCAGTTGTCGGCGCGCCGTAGCATGGCGGGGCGCAGCTTTGCCGCCTGTCATCCTGAGCGGAGCGAAGGATCCGCTTGCTGGCCGGTCACGGGTTGACAAGCGGATCCTTCGCAAGCTCAGGATGACAATCGAACGGCCATAGATGACCAGGTAGTGCTGGCGGCCGCCTGCGTCGTGGCCGGGTGTCTGGATGGTCAGTGCGACGCGGCCATCGCGCTCGACATTGCGCACCTTCTGATTGCGGAACAGGTGGGCGCTGACGATGTCCTCGCCGTCCAGGCCGACGACGACCGCGGTGACCTGCGGGCTGCCATCTCGGTTCAGCGTCGTCAAGTACGCCAGCTGCGCGTGCGTCTCGAACAGCGCGCGGACGGCTGGTGGTAGCTGCATCCGTTCAGAGGTCCAGGCGCAGGCCGTCATAGGCCACTTCGACGCGTGGGCCGATCTTGTCGTTGGTCGTCTGGTGCTCGAGGGTGTGGCCGACGTGGGTCAAGTAGGCATGCTCGGGCTGGAGGTCGTCGACCAGCGCGAGGGCTTCGGGAACGCTGAAGTGCGTTGGATGGGGTTCCCAGCGCAGGGCATCGACCACCAGGACTTGTAGATCACGCAAGAGCTCGCGCGATGCTGCTGGAACGCCGCTCGTGTCCGTCAGGTAGGCGAACTTGCCGATGCGGTAGCCCGTCGAGCGAATCGCGCCGTGGCGCATGGGTATCGGCTGGACGCAGGTGCCGGAGACGAAGAACGGCGCGGTGTCGATGGCGGTGAAGCCGATGTGTGGGATCAGGCCAATCCACGGTGTGCCCGCGAAGGCATACGCGAAGCGCTCGCGCAAGGCCGCGCCGGTCGGGGCATCGCCGAAGCAGGGCAGGATGGCGCCAAGTCGCGCGTTGAATGCCTTGAGGTCGTCGATACCGGCCGTGTGATCGGCATGCAAGTGGGTGTACAGCACAGCATCGACGTGGCTGAGGCCTTCGCGCAGCATCTGCAGGCGCAGCTCGGGGCCGCTGTCGATCAGCAGATGGACGCCCTCGTCCGTCTCGACGTAGGCGGAGGCGCGGGTGCGTTTGTTGCGTTGGTCAGTGCTGGTGCAGGTGGCGCAGCGGCAGCCGATCACGGGCACGCCATAGGAAGTGGCCGTGCCCAGGATGACTACCCGCATGGCTTATACGGATGACAGTAGCGCAAATGTGTGTGGCGCCAGCACGGCGACCATCAGGCCAGTGATGACCTGGCCTCTGTGGCGTTTGAACTTGAGCACCCAGCGGGCGATGGCGTAGCCCGCCACGCCCTCGATGGCCATCGCGAGCGGGAGCCAGGCGAGCCGCGTCGTGAGCGATGGCTGCTGGCCTATCGCGAGGTCATACGCGAAGGCCCCCGCCAGCGACGCAACGGTAAGCACGAGCGCCGCGAGCAGCGTCGCCCGCACCGAAAAAGCCATGATGAGCCGAATCGTGAGCTGCGCCGCGGCAAGCACGGCGAAGTGCCACACGACGAGCACCACGAGCCACGCGGGCTGGAGGAACGTTGCGAACGTCACGTGCTACGCAGCTCGCCGCCTCGGCGCCGCTGCCCGGCCGTCAATGCCATCCTCGCGCTGCGCGCGCTCCCGGCACGATCGGGAGGTTGGGACTTCGCAGAGTCGCCGCCGCTTGGCGCATCCGCTGGGCCGCCGCAGCCATCCTCGCGCTGCGCGCGCTCCCGGCACGATCGGGAGGTTGGGACCTGCATAGCCGGCCGCCGCTTGGCGCATCCGCTGGGCCGTCAATGTCGCGCTGCGCGCGCTCCCGGCACGATCGGGAGGTTGGGACTTCGCAGAGTCGCCGCCGCTTGGCGCATCCGCTGGGCCGCCACAGGCATCCTCGCGCTGCGCGCGCTGACCGGGCGTGTTGGGAGTATGGAGGGAAACGGCCGCCAGGCGGAGTGTGGAGCGAGTGACGCCGGTCACTCGAGCAGGGCGTACACCTTGTTGAGCAGTTGGACAGGGCTGAAGGGCTTGATGAAGTAGTCGTCGGCGCCGGCTTCGCGGCCTTTGGCTCGGTCGACGTCGGCGCCGCGGGCAGTGAGCATGACCACCTTGATGCCGGCGGTCTCGGGCTCGCTCTTGAGGTGGCGGCAGACCTCGAAGCCGTCCAGCTTGGGCATGTTGACGTCAAGCAATACGAGCTCAGGCCGTTCAGCGCGCGCGATCTGCAGCGCTTCCTCGCCATCGGTCGCGTGCAGCAGGTCGAAGTCTTCGGTGCCCAGGGTGGTGCCGATCAACCGCCGCAGGCCAGGATCGTCGTCCGCCAGCAGGACTCGACGTTTGGCGTCAACCATGCGTCAGCTGTTCTCCCCTCGTTGTGGTGAACCGGAACGAGCCGGTTCAGCGGGCCGCGATGGGCCGCTCCACAGGCGAACCTGGTTTCGTCCGTTGCGCTTGGCTTGATACAGCGCCTGGTCTGCGTAGCTGATCAGCAACTCGGCGTCCACGACCGCCGCTGCCAGCGACGTGCCTCCAACGCTGAGCGTAACAGGCGTGGGCGCCGAGGTCATACCGCCGCTCAGAGGCGGCAGCTCCTCGACAGCGCGGCGCACTTTTTCAGCCACCACTGACACCTCATGCAGGCTGGCGCCCGGCAAGATCGCGCCAAACTCCTCGCCGCCCAGGCGGCCAAGGGCGTCAGTGCGGCGCAGGCGGCTGCGCAATTGCTCGGCCACCTGGCGCAGCGCGCTATCGCCGATAGGATGGCCATGGCGGTCGTTGACCAGCTTGAAGTGGTCGAGATCCATGATCACCAGGCCGACCGGGTAGTCCATGCGCCGCGCGCGCTGGACCTCGAGGTTGAGTAAATCATGGAAGTGGCGGTAGTTGCTTAGACCGGTCAGCGGATCGGTGGTGGCGAGCCGCTGCGTTTCCTGATACAGGTGTGCGTTCTGCAGCGCGACCGCCGCGGCCGCCGCGAGCAGCTCGATCACCTTGACGTCTTCCTCGGGCAACGGCTCGCTGAGTCGCAGATCGAGCGCGCCCAGGCAACGCCCGCCCGCGCGCAGCGGTACGACAAGCTCGAGCGCCCCGTCCGGTGTTGGCCGGCCGACGGTGTGGTCGGCGCGCATCGCTTCGACCACCGTCGTCTCGTCGTCGGCGACGGTGCCGAGCATGGCATGCAGCGTGCCGCCTTCGAAGGCTCGACCCGCGCGCAGGCGCGGCGGTGTACTGGCCGGCACCACGGTATGCGGACCCTCGGCGGGCACGGTCACGTCGAGGTCGACCAGGTAGACGACAGCCGTTTCGTAGACGAGCAGCTGACTGAGCGAGTCGAGCATGCCAGCCAGCACCTCGTCGGGGTCGAGCGCCGAGACGATGCGCGTATTGACTTCGTGCAACACCGTCAGGTGGTGCAGGTGCCGCCGCAGCTCGGCATACGTGCGGCTCAGATCGGCCGCGTACGTCTCGAGCTGAGATTCTTCGGGTCGTGGGCTCATTCGGCGCCCACCCCTGGCGCACTCAACGCCGAAGCGACCTGCAGGCGCGGACGGAACAAGCCTGCGACGCGCTGAAACAGCCAGGCAAACGCAGGCACGCCCAGCGGCAGCAAGACGTAGACGAAGACCAGGCTACTGGGCATATTCCAGCTCCAGTAGTGGTGCAAGTAGAAGATGGGCAGGCAGACCAGGGTGTACGCGACGACGACTTTGGTGAGCATGGTGCGCCAGCCGAGCAACGTCGCCAGGGCGAGCGGCCACATCCAGTACCAATCGAGCACCCAGGGCAATACCAGCAGGATTAGCACCATGAACGCGCGCACCGAGCTTCTGAGGACGGGGATGACGATTGGATCGATGCCCGCAGGAGTCGCGGATCCTTCGCTGCGCTCAGGATGACAACGTGCGAGTCGCCACAGGCCCCAGCACTCCCACAGCACATAGATCGCGAAGATGGTGCGGGTGACGTTCTTCATCGACGCGCGGGTCTGGCTCGACGTAGCCGTCGCATACAGGTCGGCGTACAGGTACTCGTGGTTTTCGGCGGTGATGTTCGGGCTGGGCTCGTTCAGCAGCTTGTTGTCGATCTGCAGCGCGATGATGTCGGGCCCGGAGTTGCTGTACTGCCAGGACTTGCCATTGGCGGCGGTGAGGATCGGCTCGAGGGCGCGCGGGAACTCGAGCCACGGCCAGAACAGCACCAGGGTCACGGCGAACAGAAGCGCACCTGTTCCACCAATCCAGACCACCCGTGCTGGCAACGAAGAAAGCCGGCGCGCCCAGGGCACCAGGTAGAACAGCCCGACCAGGCCGGTCGTGTACTTGATCAGCGCGCTCATGCCGATGAAGAAGGTGCCGACGAGCCATGCCAAGTTGGGTATCGGGTGTCGGGTGTCGAGTGCCGGAGCCGAGCCCCGAGACCCGATACCTGAGACCCGGTACCCGAGGGCGAGTGGAGCGAGCCCGAGCAGCAGGAGCGTGACCATGAGCACGTCGTTGTGCGCGTTGCCCGGGCCGTCAAAGAGCATGACCGGGTTCCAGGCGAACACGGTGAACGCGGTCAGGCGCGCCCGCCGGCGGCCAGGCATGAGCAGGCTGAGTAGCCACCACACAAGCGCGAGGTTGACCACGTGCGCGACGTTCATCATCACCTTGTAGGCAAAGACCTGGTGAACCAGGCTGAGCGGCGCGATCAGCCGCGCGAAGACCCAGCCCAGGTTCGTCCACAGCGGGCCGTACACGCTCGGCGCGTCGAACCAGATGGGATGAATCCAGAAGCCGTTCATCAGCTCGTGATTCGGGAAGTAGTTGGGTGGATAGATGTACGGGTTGAGGTTGTAGATGGCCGAAATCTGGCCGTACATGACGTACGAGAAGATGTCGGTCGTGTACAGGCCCGGGAGCAGGAATAGCGTGATCTGGAACACGAGCTCGAACACGACGACAGCCGTCAACGCGCCCGGCACGGCTGAGACGCCCAGGTCGAGCAGCAGCACACCGGCCAGATAGCCGAGCCCGGCAATGACGAAGCCCAGGATCAGCGCATACACGAGCATGTTGAAGTCCGGTGGCGGCTCGGGTGGCTCGAGTCCGGGGGCTAACGTTTGCGCGATTGCGAGCACGTCGCGCAGCTTCTCCCAAACCGCTGACTGCTCGACCAGGTACTCGTAGCTGAAGGTGTTGCCGTGGGTCAGGTGGTAACTGAGGAACCACACCATGACCCAGCCGATCTGCATCACCACACCGGCGCAGCCGAGCAGGGCCAGGCGCATCGCGCGACTCGTCAACGTCACGAGCGTCGGCGGAACGGCCAGGGGTGTGCTGCGCGTAAGTTCGTCAGCCGACAGCTGATCCGGCAAGTCGGCGGTGCGAGGGGCGATCAACGGTCGACCAGGGCGCCTGGGCCAACGCGGGGTCGGTTCGCGGGCGTGCAACAACTATGCCAGGTTCTCGATTACGTTACCGCGTTTCGGCTAATCGTGAGCCGCTCGAGTGCCCGGCGCGCCACCACCTGTGCGCCATCCAACGGCAGCTCCGCCCATGTGTTCGTGCCGTTCAGCAGCGCCTCCAGATGCGGCCCCAGATTGCCTGAGAGCACGTCGGCCTGGCGCACATAGCGCGCCCAGCCGAGCCGCTGCAGCGCGTCGGCGAGCACATCGTACTCGCGAAACGGTCCGCGGTCGGTATACAGGACCGCGACACGATTGGCCAGGCAGTCAGCGACGATGCCGTAGCCGGGTTTGGTGACCACGACGTCGCACGCCGCCAGCAGCGACACATAATCCTTGGGCTGCTGGTCGATGCGCAGCACATTGGCCGGTACGTGCTGTGGGCCATTGGCGATCGGCGGCGTGATCACAAACCGATAGTTTTCTAACGCGGCCAAGGCTCCAAGATCCAGACGGTCGGCCTGGAAGGCACCGAAGGAAATCAGCACCACGACGGCCTGGTCGGGCAGCCCGAGGTCGCGCCGGACATCTGTGCGCGGGCGGCGGGCTCGGCGGGCGATGAGCGGGATGTCTTCGATCGTTTGAAAGGCGGGAAATGCGTCAGCACACGGGCTGTGGAGCGGCAGACGATACAGGACGTCGGCCTGGGCGTAGCCAAGCTGCACGCACCGAATGGCGTCGGCCATGTCTGGCCAGGCGACATAGATCCAGTCCCAGCCGAAGTTGCTTATCGCGGCGCTGGGCAGGCCGGCGCGCGCCGCGGCGGCAAACGCGAGCGGGGGCATGTCGCCCAGAACGAAGTCCGCCCGCTGCTGCCGTAAGAGCTGCGCCTCGTCGGCCGCGCGCTGCTCAAATGTCGCGCCAAACTCGTGCCAGCGCTGGCGGGTGGCATCGACGTCGAACTCGAGGCCGTCATGCTGGACCACGCCGACGTCAACTGCCGGACCGGCCAGATACTCGGCCGTAGGCGGAAATAGCCAGCCTGGGGCGTCGGTTCGGATGACCACTCGAGTGCCAAGCTCGAGCAACGCCGACGCGACTTCGGCGGAGCGGACGGCGTGGCCAAAACCGTGGCCGCTGACATAGAGCCCAACCGTCGGCATCACTTGAGCCGACCCTCGGCGCGGAGGCGCTTTTTCAAGGCTTCGAGCTCGGATTCGATCGGGTCGGGGCCCGACACTGAGCTGCCCGCCTCTTGCGGGCCGATCAGACGCAACACGCGCTGCCAGACTGTGGGCTCGTCGAGCAGCGCCCCGTGCCCGAGCTTGCCCGGCAGCTGGACACGGGCGGCTACCAGCAGGTCGCGCTGCGCTTCGCCGGGCGCGGGCAGGAGCGCTTCGTCCGGTCGGACGACAGCGTCGTCCGGGTCGGCCAGGGTGAGCACGGCCGCGCCCGCGGCGCGCAGGAACGCGGCGCGCCGGGTGAGGCGCTCCTGTTCCTCAGGGTCGCGCCAGCGCGCTTCGAGATCGCGGCCAGCGTCGCCGAGTGGATCAGGCTCGGCGGTCGCCAGCCATGCCCAATGGATGAGCGGACCCGCGTTGCAGCCGCGTACCGGAGCAGCCAGCGTCACCACCCCAGCCAGGCGGCTGTGCCAACCGGGCCGGTCGCGCACGAGCGCCAGGGTGGCGCCGTCGAGTGCGGCCACGCCGCCCAGCGAGTAGCCCACCGCGAGCAGGCGGCTATCTTGCGGGAGCCGATCGCGATACCACTCCAGGCAGCCCGCGGCGGCCTCGGCGATGTCCAGCAGCGGGCGGCGCGTATCGGACGGAATGTACGGCCGCGGGTGCCAGCCGCCATTGGTTTCCTGCCCGCCGAAGGTGCCCTCGAGGACGTCGCGGCGCGCGTCGTAGCCGCCCCGCTGGGATAGGTAGCGCGCCAGGCCAGCGAACGACTTGTCGGCATCGCCGGTGCGCGAACCGATGCCGCCGAACACGACGAGCTTGGTCCGCCCGCCTGGCCACACGTAGTGGCCGGGTCGCCAGCTGGGTACTGGAGCGCGCGGCGGCTCGTCGGGCACAGCCAGAGGGTAACAATGGCTCGCCCCACAAGTACGCGTGTCTCTTCCTGGGGGTCGATCGCGCGCGTAGATTCAGCGACGCCATGACTCGCCTGGGCTCCGCGCGTTGGACTTCCGTCGCCGCTGTCGCGGCGCTCCTCTCGATCGTTGCCACGACATTGTTCGCACGGCCGGCGGCGGCCTACAACGTGTCGTATGAGATGGCCGGCGCGTCGTTCGAGCTGGCCGCGGTCGACCTGGCGTTCGTACGCATGGTCAGCGCTGAACAGGCGCTGCTCGATCTGACCAATGCTGACCGCATCAGCAATGGCCTGCCAGCGCTCGACTTCGATCCCGAGACGCTGTTGATCGCCCGCCAGCGCGCAGAGGCACAGCTCCGCGCAGACAACCTGTCGCACTATGACGAGCACGGCCTGCTGGCGTTCGTCAGCCTGCTCGATCAGTCCGCACTACGCTACGGCCTGGCCGGCGAGAACCTCGCGCGCTCAAAGGAGCTCGGCACCAACGGCGTCCAACGCATCGAAGAGGCGCTCATGAAGTCGCCGACGCATCGCACGAACATTCTCGAGAAGCGCTTCTCGCGCGCCGCCATCGGCATGGCCAGTGACGCGAGCGGTCGCGTCGCCTTCGCCGAGATCTTCCGCGGCGAGTAGCTACACGAGCCGAAGAATCCGCTCGTTGGCGTTTACCTGCCGGCAAGCGGATTCCTTCGCTTCGCTCAAGGACAGGCGCTTCGCAGGCTCAGGATGACGCGGGGGCGTTAGGCCGCCGAGCTGGCGCCAGTCCCGGTTTCTTCGAGTGGCAAGCGGATCCTTCGCAGGCTCACGATGACGCGGGGGCGTTAGGCCGCCGAGCTGGCGCCAGTCCCGGTTTCTTCGAGCGCCATCTTGTAGCCAA
>DASXRR010000458.1:0-25237 GCA_036506475.1 Chloroflexota bacterium | reverse complement strand
TCAGCCGTCAGCAGTCAGCCGTCAGCCGTCAGCTCTTAGCCGTTTAGCCATTTAGCCGTTTAGCCGTTTAGCCGTTAGCCGTGAGCAGTTAGCCGTTAGCCGTGAGCAGTTAGCCGTCAGCCGTGAGCAGTTAGCCGTCAGCCGTCGGGCCGGTCGGGCCGTTTGGGCCGGTTGAGTCGGTCGGGCCCTGCGGGCCGGTTGGGCCGGTTGGGCCGGTTGGGCCCGTCGGGCCCTGCGGGCCGGTTGGGCCGGTTGGGCCGGTTGGGCCGGTTGGGCCGGTTGGGCCGGTTGGGCCGGTGGGCCGGTGGGGCCGGTTGTCATCCTGAGCTTACGAAGGATCCGCTCGCCGAAACCGTCCCAGCAGGCGGATCCTTCGCAGGCTCAGGATGACAAGGCGCCGACCGGCCAGCGGCCTGAGCGCTGACCACTGAGCCGCAGCGCATTACCATGGCGCCTATGGCCAGGCCGTGCCGCCTACATGACCCGGGGACAGCTGCCGTTCGGTGAACGTGCTCGCGGTCGTGCCCGCGCGCGGCGGCTCCAAGGGCATCCCGCGGAAGAACCTGCAGCTCCTGGGCGGCAAGCCGCTCGTCGCACATGCGATCAAAGCTGGCCTGAACGCCGCGTCAGTCACTCGGGTTGTGTGTTCGACCGAGGACGAGGAGATCGCCTGGGTTGCCCGCGACGCCGGCGCCGAGGTGCCGTTTCTTCGGCCAGTAGAGCTGGCCCAGGATCGCAGTGAAGATTGGCCAGTATTCGTGCATGCACTGAATTGGCTGGACGAGCACGAGGGCTGGCGACCAGAGCTGATCGTCAATCTTCGGCCGACGTCGCCGCTGAGAACGTCACAGCACGTGGATGATGCGATTCGGCTGCTGCGCGAGACCGGCGCCGACTCCGTGAAGGCAGTCTGTCTGGCTCGGCAGCACCCGCACAAAATGTGGTTGCGCCAGCCAGACGGGTGCATCGAGCCGTTTCTGAAGACGCCGATGCGCCTGGCGCGTGGGCCCGACGTACCGCGCGCCGAGCTCGAGGACGTGTACTGGCAGAACGGCGTGGTCGACGTGACTCGGCGCGAGGTGATCTTCGAACAGCGGGTCATGATCGGCCGCCGCGTTGCGGCTCTGGTTACGGAGCTCGCCGATTCGATCGACATCGATACGCCGCTCGATCTGGCCATGGCCGAGCTGCTGTTGGCCCAGCGTGCCGCACGGACCTGATCCCGTGCGGGCGCTGGTCGTTGGCCTCGGCTCCATAGGTCGCAGGCATGCAAGGAACTGGGTGCGGGCTGGGCTCGGCGAGGTGCTGGTGTGTCGTCAAGCCGGCCTGGCCCAGCCGCAGCCGCTCGGCGTACCAGTGCAGGAGTTCCACGCATTGGATGAGGCGTTGGCTGAACGGCCCGATGTCGTCTTGGTGACCAATCCGACCAGCCTGCACGTCCAAACGGCCTTGCGCGCGTTGGAGACGGGTGCGCACGTATTCATCGAGAAGCCTGTGAGCAATACGTTGGACGGTGTGCCGCGGCTGCTGAAGCAAGCGCAGGACAGGGTGGTGATGGTTGGCTACAACCTGCGCTTCCACCCAGGGCTGCAGCGGCTGCGCCAACTCCTGCACAGGGGCGCCATCGGCAAGCCGCTCAGCATCAGGGCCGAAGTGGGCGAGTATCTGCCCGCTTGGCACCCGTGGGAGGACTATCGCCGTTCATACAGTGGTCGCAAAGAGCTTGGCGGCGGCGCGGTGCTGACGTTCAGCCACGAGCTCGACGCGGTGTACTGGCTGCTCGGCGAACCAGCGAGCGTCACGGCCGTGACCGCGCACGTCAGCGCACTGGAGATCGACACCGAGGACGTCGCCGAGATCGTGCTGACTTTCCCGAGCGGCGCACTCGCGTCGATCCACCTGGACTACGTACGGCGCCCGGCGCGACGGCAGGTCGAGATCGTCGGCGAAGAGGGCGTCGTGCGCTGGGAGTACGACGCCAATCGCATCCTGCGCTACGCTCCCGCCACGCGTGAATGGCTCGTCGAAGAAGGTGATCCGCGCTTCGAGCGCAACGACATGTACGTAGCCGAGCTGCGCGAGTTCGCGGCTCTGGCTCGCGGCGAGGGCCAGACCAGGCTCGGCGCGAACGCCCGACAGGGCGCGGCTGTCCTGCGCATCGCGTTGGCGGCACTGCAGTCGGCGCACGAAGGACGGCGCGTCGACGTGCATGACTGAGACGCCCGCGCCTGAACTCTTTCGGCTCGATGGCCGTGTCGCATTGGTCACCGGCGGGGCCGGACTGCTTGGCAAGCGCTATTGCGAGGCGCTGCTGGAGGCGGGCGCACGAGTAGTGATCGGCGACCTCGACGGCACGCGCGCAGCGGACCTGGCATGTGAGCTCTCCGCCGCCGACGTCCTCGGCGCACGGCTCGACGTGGCCGATGCGGAGTCGGTACGCAAGACGGTGGACGCGGCCGTGGGGCGCTTTGGCCGCCTGGACATCCTGGTCAACAATGCGGCGCTGACGGTGCGTGGTGGCAGTGAGACGCTCGATCCAGCCGACTACTTTGCGCCGTTCGAAGACTACAAGCAGGCGGTCTGGGACAAAGCTGTGGCCACCAACCTGACGGGCATGGTCCTGTGTGCCCAGGCCGCCGGGCGGCAGATGCTCCGCCAAGGCGGCGGGGTGATGGTCAACATCTCGTCGACGTACGGCGTCGTCGCACCCGACCAGCGCCTGTATGAGGGCGTCAAGAGCCCCTACGGCGAGATCGGCTTCAACACCCCGGTCAGCTACGCCGTCACCAAGACGGCCGTGCTAGGCTTGACCCGCTACCTGGCCACGTACTGGGGTCGACAGAACATCCGAGTCAACGCGCTCACACCGCACGGTGTGTACGACAACCACGACGCCACGTTCGTTTCGAACTTCGTGGCGCGGTCGCCGCTCGGGCGCATGGCGCGCAACGACGAGTACCGTGGCGCGTTGTTGTTTCTGGTATCCGATGCGTCGAGCTACATGACCGGCGCGAACCTGGTCGTCGATGGAGGCTGGACAAGCTGGTGATGCCAGGGGTCGGGGGTCAGTGGTCAGGGGCCATGAGACGAGGAGTGCTCGAGCAGTGACCACGCTGCGCATCGGAAATCGACTGATCGGCGATGAGCAGCCGTGCTTTGTGCTGGCCGAGGGCGGCGTCAATCACAATGGCGACCCGGCCCTGGCCGAGGATCTGGTGCGTATCGCCGCCGAGTGCAAGGCCGACGCGGTCAAGTTCCAGAAGCGCACCCTGCACGAGCTATTGACCCGCGCGGCGATCGAACGACCATACGTGAATGCCAACTCGCTCGGCGCTACGTATGGCGAGCATCGCCTCAAGCTCGAGCTGTCGGACGAGGTGTGGCTACGACTGCGCGATCTCGCCACGAGCCTCGGCCTGGAGTTTCTGGGCAGCGCCTGGGATCGCGGCAGCGCGGACATGCTCGAGGCGCTCGACACGCCGGCGTTCAAAACGGCCTCGGCGGTGCTGACCGACCTCGACTTGCTCGAGTACATCGCGCGGAAAAAGCGGCTCATGATCGTCTCGACGGGCATGAGCACGCTCGAAGAGGTCGACCAGGCGGTCGAGCGCATCGTGCGCCATACCGATCAGCTCGTGCTGCTGCAATGCACTTCGAGCTACCCGAGCGATTTCGCCGATCTCAATTTGCGGGTGATGGACACCTATCGGCAGCGCTATGGCGTGCTGGTCGGCTACTCGGGCCACGAGCGCGGCATCTCCGTCTCCGAGGCCGCGGCGACCCTCGGCGCGTGCATCGTCGAGCGCCATTTCACGCGCGACCGCACGCTGCCGGGCCCAGACCACGCTGCCTCCCTCGAGCCGATCGGCTTGGCCAAGCTGATTCGCGACATTCGCCAGATCGAGGTGGCGCTCGGCTCGCCCGAAAAGCGCATCGCGCCGGCCGAGATTCCGGTGCGCATGCGCCTGGCCAAGAGCGTCGTCGCCGCGCGCGACATTCCCGTGGGCGCTGTGGTCAGTCTGGACATGCTGACGGCCAAAGGGCCGGGCGATGGCATCCCGGCCAATCACCTGGCGCGCCTCGTTGGCCGCGTCGCGGCGGTCGCCGTCCCCGCCGACACCGTGCTGCCCAAGACCGCCCTCGAATGGACGCCGGCGGCGGCGTATGACGCTAGCGGAACGCGCGCGTAACGTTCGCCTGCTGTGCCTGGACGTCGACGGCGTGCTGACCGACGCGGGCATGTACTACGGGCCTGATGGCGAGGTGTTGAAAAAGTTCAACACGCGTGACGGGCATGGCCTGGCGCGGGTGCGCGACGCTGGCGTAGCGGTGGCGATTGTGTCGCGTGAGGACAGCGCGATCGTGCACGCTCGTGCGGCCAAGCTGCGCATCGACGACGTGTTCAGCGGTGTTAGCGATAAACGGGCCGTCGTTGACGAGCTCTGCGCGCGGCATGGGCTGACGTTGGACCAGGTGGCATTTGTCGGCGACGACCTACCTGATCTGGCCGCCTTGGAATGTGTCGGCCTGGCGTGTGCCGTGGCCGACGCCGTCGAGGCCGTCAAAGCCGTTGCCCACTATGTGACCGAGCGCCGCGGCGGGGACGGCGCAGTGCGCGAAGTGTGCGAGCTGCTCATTGCTGCGCGTCAGGCGGGGTCATGATAGTGCTTCCTGTCATCCTGAGCCTGCGAAGGATCCGCTTGCTGAAACGCCCGGGCAAGCGGATCCTTCTGGCTCGCGGAGCTCGCCTCAGGATGACAATGTGGGGCAGGCTCAGGATGACAGAAATCCGATGACCGGCTTCGCGCGCTGGCGCGAGATCACGGTCATGCTCGTGTTACGCGACCTTCAGGCGCGCAGTCGGCAGGCGTACCTCGGTTATCTGTGGCTGATTGTCCAGCCGTTGCTGCTGACGGGCGTGTTCACGTTCTTGGTGCAGCGCGTGCTCGGCCGCGCGGATCAGGGCGATGTGCCGTATCCATTGTTTCTGTTGGCGGCACTCGTGCCGTGGCAGTTTTTCGCCAACAGCCTGACCGAGAGCGCCGAGAGCCTGGTCAAGAACGTCGACCTGGTGCGCCAGGTGTACTTTCCGCGCGAGATCCTGGCCATCTATCCGATCTTCGCCCGACTCGTCGACGTCGCCGTTGGCTGCCTCGCGCTGGCGGCGTTCATGATCTACTTCAACGTCCCGCCGTCAGGCTGGGTCATCCTCGCACCGATCATCCTGCTCGAGGAGATGCTGTTTGCCGCGGCGCTGGGACTGTTGCTGTCGGCCGCGAATGTCGGCTGGCGCGACATCTCGCGCGGCCTGCCGCTGCTGCTGTTCCTGGTGCTGTATGCCGTGCCGGTCCTGTACGCACGCGAAAGCGTGCCACAAGCAATAAGGCCGATCTACGACCTGAACCCGCTGGCATTCCTGGTCGATGCCTTCCGAGCGGCCATCCTGGGCACCCATCCGCCGGATCTGCTCGGCCTGGGCGTCGTCGGCCTGCTCGGTATCCTGTGCCTCCTCATCGCGCAACGCGTGTTCAGCGTCTTCGACGGTGTCTTGGCCGATGTCATCTGAGCCATTGGTCGAGCTCAAAAATGTCTGGAAGCGGTATTTGCTTGGCCAGGGACGGGGCGTGTTCGGCGTCCTGCGCGGCATGGCTTCGCGCAGCGGCATCTATGCCTTGAAAGACCTGTCGCTCGACGTCAGACGCGGTGACTCAGTGGCGTTGATCGGGCGCAACGGCGCGGGCAAGACGACAGCGTTACGCCTGATCGCCGGCATTTCGCAGCCAACGAAAGGCACTGTGCAGACGCATGGCCAGGTGGCATCGTTGCTCAACGTGAGCGCGGGCTTTCATCGTGAGCTGACGGGTAGAGAAAACGTGCTGCTCAACGGAGTCATTCTTGGCCTTACGCGCGCAGAAGCGCGGAAACGGTATGACACGATTGTCGAGTTTGCCGGTCTCCACCAGTTTATGGACACGCCGGTCAAGCATTACTCGAGCGGTATGTATGCACGGTTAGCCTTTTCCGTGGCCGTGCATGCGGATCCCGACGTGCTGCTGGTCGACGAGGTGCTATCGGTGGGCGACGCGGCATTCCAGGATCGCTCATTGCGACGCATGATCGAGTTCCGCGATCAGGGCCGCGTGGGGGTCGTGTTCGTGTCGCACAACCTGGCCGCGGTCGAGCTGATGTGCGCCCGCGCGATATGGCTCGATCGCGGCGAAGTGCGCGCCAGCGGCCCGAGCGCCGATGTGATCCGCGCCTATCTCGACAACGTCGACGACGACAGCGCGATCGGCGACGGCGAAGGGCACTTGAGCGCAGAGTGCGTCGAGGTCCTGGATAGGCGCGGCTATCCGACCGAGCGCGTCCGACCCGAGGAGCCGTTCACCGTCCGCGTGCGCGGCCGGGCGCAGCAGGAGCTGATCGAGCCGGTGTTCGTGGTGACGGTACGCGGCGATCACGGCCCGCTATTCGCGGGCAACATGCACATCGACGGCAACTGGCCGAGCCACTTGCCGCCAGGGCCGTTTACCGTGGAGTGCGCCTTTGGCCCGTCGGGCCTGGCGCCGGGCCGCTATCGGGTCGAGCTCAAGGTGAAGCAGAACGTGCGCACCAACTACTACGAGCCGCGCATCAAGACCACCTTCATCGTGCCGGGTGAGATGCTGACGGGTGGTGCGGACGTGGCCGCGTCGTGGCGTTGTCCGGTCGATCGGCCGGATGCCATCATTCGCCGCTAACGCCGATGCAGGACGAACGCGACGTCATCTGTTTCTGCGAGTGGATCACCCGCGAGGAGATCATCTCGACCATCCCGCGCGTGCGCACGCTCAAAGAGCTGCGCGAGACGACGCGCGCATGCATGACCTGCTTTGGCTGCGAGGGCGACCTCGACGACCTCGTCGCCGAGCACGCCGAGAAGTTCGGGACGGCGCTCGCCTGAGGTTGCATGGCCGCTGATCTGGCGCGCGAGCTACTGCGCCGTTATCCCTCGCTGCGGTCGAGCTGGCCGGTCGAGCAGGCGCGCGCGTGGCGCACGCGGCAGAGCTGGCGCGAGCAGCCGCGGCGCATGGCGTCGTGGTTTCGCGATGCCGTCGACATGCACACGCGCGTGTGCCTCTCGAACCTTGAAGTGCCCGACGCGCCTTCGCTGTGCCAGCCCGTGTCGGTCGTCGCGCGCCTGTTCGACGGGGACGGCAGCAGCCTGGCGGCGAAACGATTCCAGCTGCGCCGCAACGCGTCCGTGATGGTCGAGCTGTCCGAGCTGCTGCCCGCGGGGCACCGAGGGCACGTGCAAAGCGGCCTGGTGCGCATCGACTTCGAGGGGCCGCAGCTTGGCTCTTCGCGCGCCTATTTGCATTGGTACAACGAGCGAAGCCTGACGTCTTCGCACGAGAAGTTCGGGCTGACTATTCCGGCCGTCGGTGGGTACTGGACGGTGCCGAACGTGCAGGACGCTGAGGACTATCGTGTCCACCTGGCCGTCACGAACCTGGATGACGTTGGCTATACCTCACAGATCACGTTGAAGGACGCGGACGGCCGAGCGCTCGAGACATCGGTCGATCTGCCGCTAAATGGCTCACGCTTCCTGCGCCTGGACACGCTCTTCGACAACCCCGCCGAGTTCCTGCACGGCCGCCCCGGCGTCCTGTACTTCGGCAACAACCGTCAACCAGCCATGTACTACTACTTCGTCAGCAACCAGCGCCTGGGCACCTGGCGCGCCCAACACCTGTGAGGTTCCGCGCCGGAGCGCGGTCGACGAGACAAGACGTCCGCCCGTGAGGGAAACCTGCCGAAGCTACGGATCGTCCGGGTTGGCAACCGGAGCGCATAGCGCTCTCGGCAACCGTGGCGTTAGGATTCGACTCGCCAGGAAGTCCACATGAGTATTGCTGCGCCACCTCGAACAACTGCGCCGACGCCGTACGCGGAGTCGCAGCCGCAGGCTGTTACGCGGCGGGCGAGTCCCGATTGGCTGCCGGTTATTGGCTGGTTCGTCGACGATGGCATGCGCCATAGCCGCATCAACGTCATCCCGCTCGGTAATACGATCGATCCGTACGAGCGCTTCGCGGTCACCCTGAAGTTCTTCGCAGGGGCCGAGGAGCCAATTCATACATTCATCTCCGAGCCATTCGCTGGCGACGATACGTTCCGCTACGAGAGCGTGGACTTGCTCAATGCGCTCGGCACCAGAACATTCGAGGGCCTCGTAGAGATAACTGCGCGCAGCCTCGACAACCCGCCCGGCCCGTTCCCATGGGTCGACTCGTGGCTCGAGTTTTATGCCGACGATAGTTCGCTCAGCGGCTCGGTGCCCGGCTTCGTGTTCAAGGGTGGCACGACCAAGCGCGTGATGAGCGGCAAGTGGCAACACTGGCCAGGTATTGCCGCGAGCAATCAGTACGCCAGCTCCATCCTGCTGCTCAACTACCACCCGCGGCCGACGCAGGTACGTTTCGACCTCTTCACGCCGTCCGGCCGAGAGCTCCGCTCGGAGACCATCATGATTCGCGCCCGAATGCCGACCACCTTCGACCTCGAGGCCGTCGTGCCCGAAGCGCGCACGGTACTCGCCCGTGAGGGCGGCTTCGGCTCGCTCAGGGTCTGGTCGGCGTACAAACTGCCCGGCTTCGTGCTGATGCGCAATCGTCAGACGAGTGTGGTCAGCTCGTTCGACCACACGGTCCCGTTCGCGGGGCCGCCGATCGACTAGCCCGGTGGCGGTCGCGGTCAAGTTCCGCGCTGACCACGTCGGCAGCCTGCTGCGACCGCCGGAGCTGCTCGCGGCCCGCGCGGATCACCAGGCCGGACGCATCGGCAATGATCAGCTGCGCGCTGCCGAAGACGCGGCCGTGCTCCAGGCGCTCGAGCTGCAGAAGAGCGTCGGCATCGACGTCTTCACCGAAGGCGAGTACCGTCGCGCCGGCTGGAGCACGGCAGTGCGCGAGGCGGTCGAAGGCCTGGTGCCCAATCCCGATCCACCGACCGTCACGATCCTCGGCCAGTGGCAGGGCCCGAGCGCCGATCTGGCCAATCAGAGCGTCACGGCCATGCGCAGCATGGTTGCCGGCGGGCCGTTGCGCCAGGTACGCCGCCTCGCCGGCGACGAAGCCGGGTTTCTCAAGCGGCACGCGCCGGGGCCGTGGAAGATCACGGTGCCCGGCCCACTCTCGGTGGCCGGCCAGCTGTACAAGCCAGGCGTTACCACGCAAAGCCGTGAAGACCTCATCGCCGACATTTCGGCGATGCTGCAGCGTGAGGTCGAAGCGTTGCACGAGGACGGCGCGGCCTACATACAGCTCGACTCCTTGCACTACGTGGAGCGGGTGGCCGATACGACGATCCGTGCGCGCATGATCGAGACGGGTGAGGATCCCGACGCCTACCTTGATGGACTGATCGCCGCCGATAACGAGGTGTTGCGGCGGGCACGAGCCACGGGTGTGACGGTTGGGCTGCACATGTGTCGCGGGAACAACCGCAGCGCCTGGCACGCCGAGGGCAGTTACGACCCGGTCGCCGAGAAAGCGTTCAGCCAGCTCGAGGTTGACCGGTTCCTGCTCGAGTACGACACCGAACGCGCGGGCAGCTTCGCGCCGTTGCGCTTTGTGCCGCACAACAAGATGGTCGTGCTCGGGCTCATCAGCTCGAAGCTGCCCGCACTGGAGTCGGCCGACCAGTTGCGCAGGCGCATCGACGAAGCCGCGCACTACGTGCCGCTCGAGAACCTGGCGATCTCACCGCAATGCGGCTTCGCCTCGACCGCGCCTGGCAACCTGCTGACGTGGGACGAGATGCGCCGCAAGCTCGAGCTGGTCGTCGAGACTGCCCGCCGCGTCTGGGCGTAACGTTGTCATCCTGAGGCGAGCTTGCGAGCCGAGGGATCCGCGAGCACGGACGTTTCGGCAAGCTGGCACTTCGCTGCGCTCAGGATGACAAAGCTGGGCATCGGCACGTGGCAGTGGGGTGACCGACAGACGTGGGGCTATGGCCGCGGCTACGGAGAAGCGGACATCAGAGCCGCGTTCCACGCCGCGGTCGAGGCAGGCATCACGCTGTTCGACACGGCGGAGATCTACGGCGGTGGGGAGTCGGAGCGCCTGCTCGGACGGTGCCTCCGCGCGAGTACCGCCGACCTTCAGGTGGCGACGAAATTCTTCCCGTTCCCGTGGCGCGTGTTTCAGCGCGGGTCGCTCGTGGCGGCGCTGCGTGCGAGCCTGCAACGGCTCGGTGTCGAGCGCGTCAGCCTGTACCAGATCCACTGGCCGCTGCCGCTGGTCCCGGGCGATGTCTGGGCCGACGAATTGGCCGAGGCTGTGCACGCGGGCCTGGTCGATGCGGTGGGTGTGTCCAACTATGGAGTCAGGAATTTGCGGCGCATGCACACGGCGCTGGCCAAGCGCGGTATCGAGCTGGCGTCGAACCAGATCGAGTACAGCCTGCTGCAGCGCAAACACGAGCGCGACGGCCTCATCCGCGCCTGCGCCGCGTTGCATGTGAGGGTGATCGCCTACAGTCCGCTGGCGATGGGCCTACTGAGTGGCAAGTACTCGCCCGAGCATCCCCCCAGCGGCGTTCGTCGATGGCGAGCCGGCGCCAAGCTGCACCGTGCCGCGGGACTCATGCCGACAATTCAGTCGATCGGTGCGGCGCACGGAGGCCGAACTCCGTCGCAGGTCGCCCTGAACTGGCTGATGGCGCATGGCGCGCTGCCCATTCCCGGCGCCAAGTCGGCCCAGCAGGCGCTCGAGAACGCTGGCGCCCTCGGCTGGCAACTGACGCCTGACGAGCTCGAGCGCCTCGATCGCCTGTGATGCAGCTCGAGCTGGCCAATGTCTGGAAGCGCTACCGCCTCGGCGGTCGCGGCGGACTGTTCGGCGCGCTGCGACGGAAGGCGACAAGCGAGCTGTGGGCGCTGCGCGACGTGAGCGTCGCGCTGGCCAGGGGCGAGTCAGTTGGCCTGATCGGCCACAACGGCGCGGGCAAGACCACACTGCTCAAACTCGTGGCGGGCATCACTCGACCGACCCGCGGACACATTCGAACCCAGGGCCGGCTCGCCTCGCTGATCAATCTCGGTGCGGGTTTTCACCCCGAGCTCACTGGCCGCGAGAACATCTTCCTGAACGGAGTCATCCTGGGCCTGTCGCGGCGCGAAGTCCGCATGCGCTTCGACGAGATCGTCGAGTTCGCCGACCTCGGTCCGTATATCGACACACCACTGAAGCGGTACTCGACGGGCATGGCGGCGCGGCTGGGTTTCGCAGTCGCGGCGCACGTCGAACCCGACTTGCTGCTGGTCGACGAGGTGCTGTCGGTCGGCGACGTGGCTTTCCAGGATCGCTCGATCCGCAAAATGCTGTCGTTCCGCGACTCGGGTCGGGCCATCCTGTTCGTGTCGCACAACCTGTCCGCGGTCGAGATGATGTGTCCGCGCTCGATCTGGCTCGACCATGGGCAAATTCGGCTCGCGGGACCGACCGACGAAGTTGTGCGCGAGTACCTCGACGCGGTCGACGAGGCGCTCGTTCAATCGAGCGCTGGGTCCGACGACACCGTCCAGGAAGTGATGCTGCTCAACGGCCAGGGCGACATTGCCACTGACTTTCAGTTTGGCGACCCGCTGCGTGTACGCGTACGCGGCTTCACGCCTGTGGCGCTTCAGGACGCATGCTGTCGCGTCACGATTCGTGGTGACTACAGCCCGCTGTTCTCGGCAGAGTCGCCATCTGGCGCCTGGCACGCCGGCCAATTCGATGTGGAGTGCACATTTGCCAACTTGCCCCTGCTGCCAGGGCTGTACAGGGTCGACGTCGAGGTTCGGCACGACCAAACGCTGCCCTGGGCGACGCCGACGACCGCCGCGGCGTTCCGCGTCGTGACCGATCTGGCCGCGTTCGGATCGGACAGCGTGGTCGGCACGACCAAGTCGCGCGGCGGCTTCATGGCCGTTGCGTACGATTGGCGCATCGAGTCAACCGGCGGCGAACAGCACCTGGCCGGGCTGCATTTGCCGACTATCATGGCCCAGTGACCGGCACTGCGCGCGTCGTGGTCGTCATGCCCGCCTACAACGCCGCGCGCACGCTCGAGGCGACCTACCGCGGCCTGGCCATGGACGTCGTCGACGAAGTGATTCTTGTCGACGACGTCTCGCACGACGACACCGTCGACATCGCCGAGCGGCTCGGCCTCAAAGTCGTGGTCCACGTTCAGAACCGCGGCTACGGCGGCAACCAGAAGACGTGCTACCTCGAGGCGCTGCGCAGCGGCGCGGATGTCGTGGTCATGGTCCATCCGGACAACCAGTACGACTCAACGCTCGTGCCGCAGATGATCCAGCCCATCCTGGACGGCGACGCCGATATCGTGCTCGGCTCGCGCTTCCTGAGCGGCACGGCGCTGTCCGGCGGCATGCCGTGGTGGAAGTTCATCTCGAATCGGTTTCTAACCATCGCCGAGAACGTGGTCTTTGGCCTCAGTCTGTCGGAGTACCACACCGGCTTTCGCGCCTACAGTCGACGTTTACTCGAGACATTGCCGTTTCTGCTCAACTCGGACGACTTCGTGTTCGACCAGGAGTTCATGGTCCAGGCGCTGTGCTTCGGTTTCCGCGTGGGCGAAGTGCCCGTGCCAACGCGCTACTTTCCCGAGGCGTCGTCGGTCAACTTCAAGCGCAGCGTCGAGTATGGCCTGGATGTGCTGTGGCTGCTCGGGCGCTATCTGCTGCATCGGGCGCATCTCGTGCGCAGTCGACAGTTCACTGCCCGGCTCGCGGACGTGCTCGCGCCGCGGCACCGCGAGGCGATCCTGCGCAGCCATCCAACGCGCTGATGCGCGCTACCCTCAGCCGCTCTCCGGCCCGCGCTGAGGCTGTCTTACCCGCCACGCGCCGGAGGTTTTCGACCTGGCCGTGGCTTGTCCTGGTTGTGCTGGTGGCGGGCGCGCTGCCGAGACTCTGGGGCCTCGGCGCCCAGCCGGTCCTTTATTTCGATTCGGGCGTCTACCTGGGCGAGGGTGCGTTCTTGGCCAGTGCGACGCAGCGGGCCATTACAGCCCTCGCCACCGGTCAGAATGTGGCACTGACGCTTCAAGACGGGGTCGATGCCCACCCACCCGACATTGCCAAGCCTGGCCATGCGATCGTGCTGGCGCTGTCGATGCTGGTGCTGGGCAAGACCGTCCTGGCCGGTGCAGTGGTGTCTGCACTCGCGGGCGTCGCCACGGTAGCGGCGACATACGCCATTGGCGCGGCTGGCTGGAACCGTCGGCTCGGACTGTTGGCCGCGGTGCTGTTGGCGATTTCGGGCCAGCACCTCGTGTATTCGCGCGAGCCGCTGGTCGAGGCCGACGGACTGTTCTTCGCGACTGCAGCGGCGTTGGTCTTCCTACGTGCGTCGTCGTGGCGGAGCCTCGCTGCAGCCGGCGTGCTGTATGGGGTGGCCTTCAGCTGCAATAACCGGTTGTCGTACCTGCCGGCGGTCTTCGCCATCGTCGAGCTGGGCTGCTGGCCGGGCTTGCGACCGCTGATCAAACGCGGGCTCGCCATGGCAGGCGGCTTCGTCCTGCCGCTGGTTCTGATCGAGGGCGCATACCTGGCGGCGCGCAGCGTCGGTCGAGCCGCTGGCACGCGCATGGACTGGCTCGACTACCTGCAGCAGCTCGCCACGTTCTCGCGCATGAACCCGCCTGACCGGCTGCGCTTCGACGAGTGGCCCACCTATTTCGTCGACGTTGCGTTGATGGATGGCCCGCTGGTCCTGGCCCTACTCGTGCTCGGCATTGTCGTCCTGCTGGCGCGCCGCCGCTGGTCACGCGCCGATCTGCTGCTCGCCGGCTCGCTGCTGGTGCCGTTGGTGCTGTACAGCGTGTACTCGACGGGCGAGGTGCGCATGCGCCATTTCTCGCTCGCGCTGCCGTGGGTGATGCTCGCCGCCGCGCTCGGCCTGGACCGCCTGCTGCGCCTGGTCCCACGCGTTGGCTCTAGCTGGGCCGCCACCGCCGTGGCGCTGCTCCTCGTCGCGCTGGCTATACCACGGATGCTCGATCTGGCCATCGCTCCGAATGGCATGCCGGCGGTGTTGGCATACCTGAACCAGCAAGGCGTCAACCGCGTGGCGACGACCAACGGTCCGGTGCTGTCGTTCCACATCGGAGAAGGCAATACGAATGCGCGCTTGCGCGAAGCATTCGTCAACACGCCCGCCGACCTCGACCTGCTCAAAGGCCAGTTCGACCTGCTGGTAGTGGATATGCAGGCGTACGTATTCCCAGGCGAGCTCACCCAGCGCTACGACGACGCGCAGCCGCTGCTGCGCGCGCCCAACGGCAGCGCAACGTGGTACCTGGCCGATCTGCTCGAGCACCGCGGCGTGGCGTGGGGCGGCTGGGACCGCCTGCTTGCGGACTGGACGGCGCACCAGGCCGCGGCGACCGAGCTGCGCATCTACACCATGCGCGACCTGTGACCACGATCTTCCTGACCGTACAGACCGGCATGGTCGCGCGCGACCTGTTGCGCTGTGGCCCGCTCGAACGCGTGCTGGCTCACCCCGACGCCCGGGTCGTGCTGTTGACCCCAGGCGTGCGCGACCCCGCCTTTATCGAAGAGTTCGCCCACGAGCGTGTGGCCATTGAGCCCCACTGGCCCTACGGCCCGACGCCGATGGTGTGGCGGCTGATGAATCGCCGCTGGCGCCATGCACGCACGCCCTGGCAAGCGGACGCCGTGCACCGCCTCGAGGAACGGCTGATCCCTGTGCCGGCCACGTACGATGCGCTCTTTCGGCAGTACCTCCCGTCACTCGTGGTCTCAGGTGATCCGCTGCGGCCGGCTGATGCCAACTTGTTGGCTGCCGCCCGACGGCACGGCGTCCCGTCACTTGGCAGCGTGCGCAGCTGGGACAACGTCCTCAAGCACCTGCGGACGCGTCCGGACGCGCTCACGGTGTGGAACGCCATGAATGCTCGTGAGGCCGTAGCGGTCGATCGGTATTTGCCCGAACGGGTGACGCAGGTCGGTGCGCCGCAGCTCGACATGTACTTTACGGGCGCGGCAGCAAGTCGCGACGAGCTGTGTGTCCAGATGGGTCTGGATCCGCGTAAGAAGATCCTGATCCTGGCGACAAGCTCGTTCACCTATGACAGCGACCAGACCTATCTGGTCGACCTGGTGCTCGACGCCATTCGCTCAGGCGAAATCCGCCACCCGCTACAGGTTGTGCTCAGACTGCATCCCGATGACAAGGTCGGCCGCTACCTCAAGTACCGCCACGCGCCTGAGGTCGTGCTCGATATTCCAGAGCGCTACCTGGCCACCCTGGGCTGGACGATGACCCGCGCCGACCTCGAACGCATGGCGGCCCTGCTCACCCACGCCGACGTGATGGTCAACTTCGCCACGACCGTCACACTCGAATGCGCCATCGTCGACACGCCCACCGTGCTCGTCGCCTTCAGCCCGATCGACCCCGACGAGATGCAGCGCTACGTCGTTGACCTGCACTTCAAGATGCACTACCAGGCCATGGTCGAGCGTGACCTGGTTCCGATCGCCTGGGAGCGCGAGGCGCTGATCGCCTGGATCAACCGCTACCTGGACGACCCCAGCCTGTACCGCTCGCAGCGTGCCCAGATCGTCCGAGACTGGGTCCAATTCACCGATGGTCATTCGGGCACCCGCCTGGGTGACGCCATCCTTGCAACGGCCGGACTCGAGCCGCCGGCGCCTGTCGCGGCGGTGGATGCGACCGCGTGCGCGTCAGTCTGATCGGGCCACTGCCGCCGGAGCTGGGTGGTGCCACGCCGGGCGGAGTGGCGACGCATCAGGCGCACCTGACCGCGGGTCTCGGGGCGTGCGCAGACCTGGAGGTGGCGCAGCTGGCCACGAACGTGCGTGCCGCGTCGCCCAGCGTCAGCACCGACCGCTATGCCGAACGGCCATACGCCAGCATGGGCGTCCATGTGCCGCGCCGGGCGATGGATTGGCTCACGCCAGACTACCTACGGCGTGTCAGTGCAGCGCGACTGGTCAGGTATGCCTATCGCCTGGCGCGGATGCCACAGCCCGGCTCACGCAAAGAGGTGCTCGGTCAGTTGCTGTGGTACCGCTACTTCCTCGAGGCCACACGGCCTGACGTGGTCCACGTGCAGCATCCGTTGGAGCGCGCGTTCTACGTCCAGCAAGTCCAACGCCTGGAGCGCCGAAAATGGCCACTGGTGATCACGGCCCATAGCTTCTTCGGCGAACACGACGAGTACACCATTCACAGCTTGATGGCGCCCAACCTGTGCGCGGCCGATCGGGTCATCGCGGTCAGCCCGCACATTGCCGACCAGGCAGCCTCGCTCGGCGTCGACCGCAAGCGCATCAGGGTGATTCGCTCAGGCGTCGACGTCGAGCGCTTCCAGCCACGTGACCGCGCCGCCGCCCGCTCCATCCTCGACGTCGACGGCGCGACAGCGCTGATCCTGTTCGTCGGCAACCTGGAACCGCGCAAACAGCTCGACGTTCTGCTGCGCGCACTCCCGAACCTACCCGAGGCGCGCCTGGCGATCGTCGGCAGCGGCGACAGTGCCGGCGCGGACGACCAGACGCACGCACTCCAGCATCTCGCGCAGCAGCTCGGCTTGGGCACACGGGTGCGCTTCGTCGGCCGCGTCGACGGCACGACGCTCCTGCACTGGTACGCCGCCGCGGACGTCTTTGCGCTGCCGTCGAGCTCGGAGGCACAGGGCATCGTGGCCCTCGAGGCCATGGCTTCGGGCCTGCCCGTGGTAGCGTCGGCGGTGGGCGGATTGCTGGGCACGATCGAGGACGGTCAGACCGGTTATCTGGTCGAACCAGGCGAGGTCGAGCCGCTGGCTCAGCGCCTCGGGGCGCTTCTGGCCGATGCGCAAAGACGCGCAGCCATGGGCGATGCGGCGCGACAAAAGGTCGCGCGTGACTTCACCTGGCAGGCGGCCGTCGCGTCGACCGTCGAGGTCTATCGCGAGCTCGCGGAATGCCAGCGCTGATCGTTATCCCGCTGGGCGAGACATCGCCTGCCGAGGTCGAGCGCGCCGTGCGCACGCGCTTCGCCGACAAGCGAATCGAGTGGCTCGACCGCCAGGCACTGCTGCGCCGCCTCCCACGGGTGCTGAGTCGGCGCTACGCGCAGGCGGTCCTTGTCGCGCCCGACCTTGCCCAGCCTCGACTCACGTTGACCAGCCTGGTCCTCGGGCTGGTTCGTGCCCGCGAGCACTGGCGCATCGACCTGCTCGGCCGCGCTGAGCGCTTCTCGGCCAGCGCGCACCTGCGCCAGAATGCCTGGCCCATCACGCGCCACCTGCTGGGGTGCGGGCTGGCGCTGTCGCTGGCGTACCCGTTGCTCATCTGTCTGCGAGCTGTCCTCCGCCCGCGACGTACGGAGCACGTCAGGCCACGACGACTGCTCTATCTGAGGTCGCAGTTCTGGCTCGGCTTGCAGGGCGGCGGCTCGGTCGCCCATACGGCTGGCGTCATCGACGGTCTGCGTCAGGCGGGCGTCGAGCTCGACATTCTCTCGTCTGATCGACTGACGGGTGTCGACCTGCCGCACATCATCGTGCCGCCCACAACCTGGTTCGACGGCATGCTGCGCGAAGCCGAAGAACTTGCCTACAACGTCACCTTTCTCCACGCAGCCTTACGCCGCCACCGACCCGAGGCCATCTATCAGCGCCACACCGCCTTCAACGTCGTCGGCGCCGTGCTCTCGAGGTGGTGGCGCGTGCCGTTCATCCTCGAGTTCAACAGCTCGGAGGTCTGGAAGGGCCGCCATTGGGGCGGCGTGCATTTGATGGCCATCGCCAGCCTCGTCGAGCAGATCAACCTGCGCGCCGCCGACAAGGTCATCGTCGTCTCACGGCCGCTGCGCGAGCAGCTCATCGGCCAGGGCATCGCTGCGCACAGGGTCCTGGTCAATCCCAATGGAGTCGACCCGACGCGCTTTCAGCCTGACGATGACGGCACCGCCGTATGCACCCGACTCGGCCTCGAGTCGGCGGTCGTGGTGTGCTTCAGCGGCACCTTTGGCGTGTGGCATGGCATTCCTACGTTGGCGGCCGCGCTGCCAAAAGTGCTGGCGGCCCGGCCAGACGTGCGTTGCGTGTTGCTCGGCGACGGTCCGCTGCGGCACCTCGTCGAAAACCTCGACAAGCGTGTGCTACTGACCGGGCTCGTGCCACACGCCGAGGTGCCCAGCTACCTCGCCGCGGCGGACATTCTCGTCTCGCCGCACGGGCGGCAGGTCGACGGCGGTGAGTTCTTCGGCTCGCCGACCAAGCTGTTCGAGTACATGGCTGCTGGTCGAGCCATCGTCGCCAGCGCGGTCGGCCAGATCGGCGAGGTGCTCGAGGACGACGTCACGGCCGTGCTGGTGCCGCCCGAGGATCCCGAGGCGCTGTGCGCGGCCATCGTGCGCCTGGTCGACGACGCCTGCTTGCGTGCTCGACTCGGCGCCGCCGCGCGAGCCACGGCCGAGGCACACCACACCTGGCGCCAGAATGCCGAGCGCTTGCTAGCCTCGCTGGGTGGGAGTCATCCCGAGCCTGCGCGGGGCATCGCCAGCATGACACTCGCTTCCAAGCGAACGTCGGACAGGCGAGTTTCCTCGGCTTCGCTCGGAGTGACAGTGTCGGGCGCCCTGGCTCGACTGCGCCGAACGCCGCCGCGGCGACTGCCGGGTGTCGCGGGTCGCTATGCGCTGCGCACTGCGCGTCAGCATGCCCGCCGCTGGCACATCCAGCGCAACCGCGGCGAGCTATCCGACCTGGCGCTGCATCGTGCCCTCGGCGGCAGCATTCCCGAGCAGGCTTTCGATGCCTTTGTGAAAAGGTTCTTCGTCGATCCAGTCGAGGCGCGTCAGCGTGCGCAAGCCCTGGTGGGGGCGTATCCAGAGCTTGCTCAACGCACCCGCCAGGCAGCCGATCAGGCGCTGGACCACATCGTCGACCTGCTGGGCTCGGGTCCGACACAGCTCGGCGAGCGGATCGACTGGCACATCGATTTCAAAGTCGGCATTGGCTGGCCGCCGAGTGTGCTCGCCGACGATCAGGACTACTTGCGCCTGGGCGAACCATGCGACGTCAAGATGCCCTGGGAGCTCAGCCGCTGCCACCACTGGGTCGCCCTCGGCCGCGCCTACGCTCTCGACGGAGACCCGCACTACGCCGCCGAGTTCGTGGAGCAACTTGCGGCCTGGCTCGACGACAATCCATGGCCGTACGGCGTCAACTGGGGTCGCGCAATGGAAGTCGCCGTGCGCGCGGTGAACTGGCTATGGGCCGCGGCCCTGTTCGCGGGAGCGCCCGAATTCACACCGGTGGTCAAGGCGCGCTTGCTCAAGGCGTTGCTCCAGCACGGCCGGCACATCGCCAGCAACCTCGAGTACTCCGACAACAACGGCAACCACTATCTCTCGAATGGGGTGGGCCTGCTGTTCCTGGGCGTGCTTCTGCCCGAGATCGCAGACGCGCCCGCGTGGCGGCGCACAGGCGAGGAAATCGTGTGGGGCGAGATCGAGCGCCAGGTGCACGCGGATGGCGTCGATTTCGAGCAGGGCATCGGCTACCAGGGGCTCGTCCTGGAGTTCTGGTACAGCTGCGTTCTGCTGTGCCAGCGCAATGGCATCGCTGTGCCACTCCATGTGCTCGACCGCCTGCAGCGCATGTTCGAGTTCACTCACGCCTATACGCGGCCCGACGGCACCTTTCCGCAGATGGGCGACAACGACGACGGACGGTTGGCGGGTATCGACGACGAGCCGCCTGGCTCGCATTGCCGACACCTCGCGGTCGGCGCCGCCATGTTCGATCGGCCCGACTGGCTGGCGGCGGCGGGCGATGCCGTCGAGACTTCTGTCTGGCTCGTCGGCCCATCGGTGCTGGGTCTGCCGTGCGCGCCTGCGACCCACACGTCAACGGCGTTTGAACAGGGTGGCTTCTACGTGCTGCGCAGCGACGAGGCGGTCATGGTCGTCGACGTGGGTGAAGTCGGCATGCGCGGTATCGGCGGCCACGGCCACAACGACGTGCTGTCGTTCGATCTGTGGGCGGCCGGCGCGCCGCTGCTCGTCGACTCGGGCACCTATACCTATACCGCCGACCCGGTTGCCCGCCAGGCGATGCGCTCCATCGCCGCCCACAATGCGCTGCGGGTCGATGGTGAAGAGACCTCGCGGCTCGGAGGCGAGCGCTGGCTATGGCAGATCGCCAACGACGCCCATCCACGGCTGATGCACTGGTCCTCGGACGCCGACCGCGACACTCTCGAGGCCGAACATGACGGCTACCGTCGCCTGTCGCAGCCGATCATGCACCGCCGTCGCATCAGCTTCGACAAGCGCAGCATGACCTGGGAAATCGAAGACGTCGTGGACGGCCGAGGCGAGCACCTGGTGGAGTTGTTTTTCCATCCGGCCGTCACCCCCTTGATGGAGGAGCACGCGGTCAGGCTGACGGCGCCGCGAGGCGACCTGCTGCTCGTGCCGCCGAAGGGCACGCTGGTGCGCCAGGAACACGGCTGGATCTCGCGCGCGTACGGTCAGCGCGAGCCATCCACAGTGCTCGTGTACGCTGTGCGCGCGCCACTGCCCGCACGGTTCACGACCATGCTCGCACTCGTGCCCCCTGGCACACCGAGTGACGCGCTTCGTTCAGTGGTTCAGAGCTAGCAGGCCCATGTGCGGTATCGCCGGCATCTATCGCTTCGACCAGCCCGAGGTTCCGCCGGCTGACCTGGCAGCGCTCGAGGCGATGGGGGCGGTCCAACGCCATCGTGGCCCCGACGCGCACGGCCTCGAGACGTTTGGTCGCTGCGCGCTGGCCAACCAGCGCCTGAGCATTCTCGACCTGAGCCCGCTCGGGCATATGCCGATGCATGACGAAAGCGGACGTGTGGCGCTGACCGAGAACGGCGAGATATTCAACTACGTCGAGGTCCGCGACGAGCTGCGCGCGCGCGGGCACACCTTTCGCTCTGATGGCGACACCGAGGTGTTGCTGCGCGCTTACCTGGAGTGGGGCTCGGCGTGCGTCGAGCGCCTGGTCGGCATGTGGGCCTTCGGCCTGTACGACGCGGGCGATGGCTCGCTGGTGCTGTCGCGCGATCGGCTCGGCATCAAGCCGCTGTATATCCACCAGACCGCCCAGCGGCTGGTCTTCGCCTCCGAGATCAAGGCCATCGTGACCTACCTGCGCACCGTGGGCGAACCCGTCCGTGCGAACTCGGCGTCGATCGCCACGTACGCTGCGACTGGACTCGTCGATGGCCTGCAGGAGACGTTCTTCGCCGGCATCACGCGCTTTCCCGCGGCCACGACGCTGGTCGTCGGTCCCGACGGTGGACGTTCGACGAAGTACTGGGATCTCCCCGCGCGCGCCGCGGCGGTGCGTGCCGGCTTGAACGGCGCCACACGTGATCCGTCGACGCTGGTGCGCGACACCCTCGACGAAGCCGTCCGCGTGCACTTGCGCAGCGACGTGCCGCTCGGCGTGTGCTTGAGCGGCGGCCTGGATTCGAGCGCCATCGTCGGGCTCGCGTCACAGCACGTGCCGCGGGTGAAGACTTTCACGATCTACTTCGACGACGGGCCCGAATTCGACGAGCGGGTCCATGCGCACGCCATCGTCGATCGCTTTGGTGCCGAGTCCTTTGAGCGCCTGGTGCACCCGACCGACCTGCTGGAGACGTTGAAGCGCATCGTTTGGTACCTCGACGAGCCATCGCTGGCGCTGGGTGTCTACCCCCAATGGCACGTCATGGACCTGGCCCGCCAGGCTGGCGTGAAGGTGGTTCTCGATGGCCAGGGTGGCGATGAAGTATTCGCCGGCTACATGAACTATGCGCCGCAACACCTGTACGGCTTGCTCAGCTCGGCACCGGCCCGCTTCCCGTTCGAGCTGGCTGCGATTGGACGCCTCCATGGCTGGCCGCGCGCTCGCGCCGCCGCGGAATCCGCGGTCAAGATGCGGCTGCGATCGCCCGTCGCGCCTACGGTCGAGACCACGCCCGATGCCGCGCTGCTGTCGCCCGATCTGTGGCCGCTGGCCGATGTCTCGCACAACGAATGGCGCACCTGGCCGCGTGTGTTCAACGGCTGGCTGACGAATGTCCTGTACTGGGAGCTGACCAAGACGCGCCTGCCCGCGCTGCTGCGCTACGAAGATCGGCTGAGCATGGCCCACTCGATCGAGTCGCGCGTGCCGTTTCTGGACCATCGCCTGGTCGAGCTCGCGTTTGCGCTACCCGACAGCTCGAAGCAGCACAACGGTTGGTCCAAGTACGCGCTGCGCACCGCGCTCGATAGCCTGTTGCCGAACGACGTGGTCTGGCGGCGCGACAAGAAGGGCTTTCCCACACCGGTCGGACACTGGCTACGCGACCAACGCGGCTCAGCCGTACTGAATGTGCTGCGCGATCCGCTCCGCCGCAGTCGCGCAGTATTCCCTGACCGCGCCCTCGAACCAACAATCGCAGCCCACGTCAGCGGCCAGGCGGACCGATCGTGGCAGCTGTGGCGTGCGCTCAGCACCGAGCTGTGGCTGCAGGCGTTCGATCTGTCGTGAGGGTCCTGAGCATCGCCCACAACGCGGTCGCGGCGTCGAACCGTCGCCGCGTCGATGCACTGCGTGCCATGGGCATGGATGTGACCCTGCTGACGCCGCGCTGGTGGCACGAAGAAGGCCGGCGCCTCGACGTTGGGCATGACCCCGCGTGGCATGTCGGCCGCACCCTGGCCACCGGCAATGGCACCCGCCACGTCTACACGACCGGCCTGATCGAGGCCGTGCGGACGCGACCAGATGTGATTGACCTGTTCGAGGAGCCTTTCAGCCTGGTCGCGCTGCAGACGCTGATCGCCCGTGAGGTGTTCGCGCCACAGGCAGCGCTGGTGCTGTACTCGGCCGTCAACGTGGCGCGGAGGTGGCGGCCGCCCTATCGCTGGATCGAGCGGCTGGTGCTGCGGCGGGCCGACGGCGCCCACGCGCCCAACGCCGACGTGCCGCCGATCCTGCGCGCTCGTGGCCTGCGCGGCCCGGCCCAGGTCATTCCGCTCGGCGTCGACGCCGACCGATTTGCCTCCGCCGAACCGATGGCGCTGCTCGATATTCCGCGTCCGCGGGTCGGCTTCATTGGCCGTCTGGAACCCGTCAAAGGCCTCGAGGTGCTTCTGGCCGCGCTGCCGCTGGTGAAAACCTCAGCCTCGCTGGTCATCGCCGGCGATGGCCCCGAACGGTCGCGCCTGGTCGGAACGGCCGCGCATGTGCTGCCGGCACTGCCGTACGACGATGTGCCCGCGTTCCTGAAGGCCATTGACGTGCTGGTCTTGCCATCGGTGACGATCCTGCCCGTGCACCGCGAGCAGTTCGGGCGCGTGCTCGTGGAAGCCATGGCCGCTGGTGTGCCGGTCATCGGCTCCAACTCCGGCGCCATCCCCGAAGTGATTGGCGAAGCTGGTCTCATTGTCCCCGAACGCGATCCTGCCGCCTTGGCCTCCGCGATCGATCGGGTGTTGTCAGACGCGGCCCTTCGGAGAAGTTTGATCGATCGCGGCCGGCAGCGCGTCGCTGCCCGCTTCACCTGGCCGGTTGTGGCCGAGCAAACCATGGCGCTGTTTCGCTCGGCTATGCTCCATCGGCGGCACGCGCCAGCCAGTCTCGAGGAGGGTTACGTATGAAGGTAGCCGTGACCGGCGGCGCTGGATTCATTGGCTCCAACCTGGTCGACTTGCTCGTCGAGCGCGAGCACGACGTCCTCGTCGTCGATAACCTCGCCACTGGCGATCGACGCAATCTCAATCCGGCCGCGTCGCTGAGCGAGATCGACGTCGCCGTCGATTCGGAGGCGCTTACCAGTGCGCTCCATGGTCGCGAGGTCGTATTCCACCTGGTCGCGTTGCCGCGCATCGCGCGCTCGATCGAGGATCCGCTCGGGACCCATGCGACCAACGTGACCGGCACCCTGCGCGTGCTCAAAGCGGCGGTTGATGCCGGGGTGCGTCGAGTGGTGTATTCGTCCTCGTCGTCGGTGTATGGCGATCAACCGGTACTACCGCTCACCGAGGACATGGTCCCCAATCCGCTCAACCCCTACGCCTGCCAGAAGTACATGGGCGAGCTGTACGCGCAGAACTTCCAGCGTATGTTCAACCTCGAGACGGTCGTTCTGCGCTACTTCAATGTGTATGGTCCGCGGCAGGTCATGGAAGGTGCGTACAAGCTGGTCATTGGCATCTTCATGGAGCAGCGCAACAACGGCCTGGCGCTGACCGTGCACGGCGACGGCGAGCAAACGCGCGACTTCACCTGGGTGGGCGACGTGGCGCGGGCCAACGCGCTGGCCGGCGAAAGCTCGAGCGTCGGGCATGGCGAAGTGATCAATGTCGGCTCGGGACGCGAGACAAGCGTGAACCGCATCGCCGAGCTGATCGGCGGTCCAGTCGTGCACGTCGAGCCGCGTGGGTTCGACGAGCGGTTCAAACGCGCCGGCATCGAGCGTGCGCGCACACTGCTCGGCTGGCAGCCCGAGGTGGGTATCGAGGAAGGCGTCCGCCGCCTGCTCGGGGCGCACCAGCTCGTCCACTAGGAGTTCGGCCGACGTGTTACGTGACAAACCTTGTTGCGGCCGAACTCCGTTCAATGGACCGTCCTAGAGGGGCGGCAATGGACATTGTTGGAGGCATTTCGGCGCCCCTCTAGGACGACAGGTCCGTTGGTCGCCGCCTCGCCGCGCGTGCTGTTGATTGCGCATGGCTTTCCGCCGGCCAGCGGCTCGGGCTCTGTCCGCGCCCTTGCATGTGCACGCTACTTACCGATGCACGGCTGGCGGCCGACGGTCTTGACGGTCGATCCCACCTGGGCGACAAACCGCGACGACGGTCTGCTGGCAGAGGTGCCGGGCAGTCTCGGCGTTGTCCGCACGCGGTCCTTCGAGCCACGGCCCGCGGCTCGCATGCCAGGCGGAGACTCCGCCACACTAACACCGCCTCAGCCGTCGCCGTTGCGGCGCCAACTCGGCCACCTCAAACGCGTCCCCGATGCCCATCTGGGTTGGCTGCCATTCGCCGTTGCCGCGGGCCTGCGCCAGCACTTTGACGTCATCTACTCCAGCAGCGGGCCCTTCACCAGCCACGTGGTGGGCTGGACGATCCAGCGCGTGACCGGACGGCCATGGGTCGCCGAACTGCGTGACGGCTGGTATCAGTGG
>DASXRR010000457.1:0-6891 GCA_036506475.1 Chloroflexota bacterium | reverse complement strand
ACCGGCGCCATCGCGTCGTCGAGCTGCGCGCGACTGATCCAGCGCGCACGCCCCTCGACGATTGGGCGCATCGCCGGATCCTGGTATAGGAACCCGTCGCCCTCGACGGCGTACAGCAAGATGTAGTGACCCCAGCGCACGCCCGTGGTCTCGTGGCCGGGCAGCAGTCCGAAACGCACCAGCGGCACGGCTATCCGGCCGGCGCGGACCTGCTCGGTGAGCTCGTCGACGCTCCAGCGGTGGAATTCCTCGTCGGCGTTGTACAGGCCGGACGCGTGTAAGCCGAAGTCTTCGGCCACGTGCGCCATATGCTGAAGCGCCGTGCCGACTCGCACAGTTGGCCAGGTGCCCTGGTACGTGTGCGCGAGCTCGCGCAGCTCCAACGTCTCAAGGTCCAGCCCGTACGCCGCCAGGGCCATGCCCAGGACGGCTGGTCCGCAATCGGAGCGCGCGTAGATCGTGTCGTCCAATTGGGTGCGGTATGGCGGCTCGAGGGCGTGACGCTGGAGACCATCGCGATACCAGCCGTCGGCCGCGACCGATTGCGTGCTTGCCAGGACCAGTGCCGCCAGAATGACGGCGATGCGCACCGCCCGCACGGCCGCGCATTGTACGCTGAGCTTCGGCCGGATATGAATGCCATAGGTTCACGCAAACTTGATCTTGATACGCCTGCGCTGCTCGTCGATCTGGACGTGTTGGAGCGCAATATCGAGCGCATGGCGCGCACCTTCCGCGAGGCAGGTGTCGGGTGGCGGCCGCATACCAAGGCGATCAAAGTGCCCGCCCTGGCGCACAAGCTGATGTCCGCTGGCGCGTTCGGCGTGACCTGCGCCAAGTTGGGCGAGGCCGAGGTGATGGCCGCTGGTGGCGTGCGCGACATCCTTATCGCCAATCAGATCGTCGGCCCGCCCAAAATCGACCGTCTCATGGCTGTGCTTGGCACAGCCGACGTCATCGTCGCCGTTGATAGCGTCGACAACGTCCGTCAGTTGGACCGCGCTGCATCAGCGGCTGGTCAGCGTTTGCGCGTGGTCGTCGAAGTGGACATCGGCATGCGTCGCGCGGGCGTTTTGCCTGGTCAGCCGACGGTTGACCTGGCTCGCCTGGTTGCTAGCTGCGCGGGTCTGAAGCTGGCCGGCGTGTTCGGCTGGGAAGGCCAGACGATCAAGATTGCCGATCCCGCCGAGAAGCAGCGCGCGATCGCGCAAGCTGTTGGCTTGCTGGCACAGACGGCGGAGCAATGTCGCGCCGCCGGTCTCGAGATTGACATCGTGAGCTGCGGCGGGACGGGCACCTACCAGCACACCGCGACGCTGCCGGGCATTACCGAGCTGCAAGCTGGCGGCGGCATCTTCTGCGACGTTTATTACCGCGAGATCATGCACGTCGATCACGACTTTGCATTGACTGTCCTGAGCACGGTCACCAGTCGCCCGACGCCGACGCGTGTGATTTGCGACGCCGGCAAGAAGACGATGAGCAGCGACGCCGCCATGCCACGGCCACGGATCCGAGAGGCCATTCGCTCGATGGGACTGTCAGCCGAGCACACCACGCTCGAGCTGGCCGAGCCCACTACTGACCTCGCCGTCGGCGACAAGATCGAATTCATCGTCGGCTACTCGGACACCACGACCATGCTCCACGAAGAGCTGTTCGGCATACGCCAGGATCGCGTCGAGCTGGTCTGGCCTATCCTGGGCCGCGGCAAGCTACGCTAGGGCACGCGCTCTACGCTGAACGCTTCAGCCAGGACGCGCCGCGCTTCGACGATGCTGGCCAGCGCTTCGGCCGGACTCACGTCCGGTGGCGCGGCGATGGTCACGTGGGTCACACCCAGTTGTTCGAGTCCCCGCGTGGCGGTCACCCAGGCCTCGGGCCCGCCGGGGCCGGCGACGATCCGCGAGCCCATCAGCAGCGTCGACGGGTCTCGGCCGTACTCGGCCATGTACTGGCGCAGCATGCCGATTGGCTCGGCCGGCTCACCCAAGGGCACGAACCCGTCGCCGAGCTGGGCCACGCGGCGCAGCGGTCTTTCGCTCGTGCTGGCGCCCATCCAGATCGGTATGCTCGGGTTGGGCAAGCGATTGAGTCCGAGGCCGTCGATCTTGTGCCAGCGGCCCGCGAAGGTGACGAAAGGCTCCGACCAGAGCTTTCTCAGGACGGCGATTTGTTCCTCGAGGCGCCGACCGCGCGTCGAGAAGTCCTGGCCGGTCGCGGCGTACTCGGCCGCCTGCCAGCTGATGCCCACGCCCAGCTCGAAACGGCCCTGGCTGAGCAGCTGCAGCTCGGCGGCTTGCTTGGCCACGATCGTCGTCGGATAGAGCGGCAGGATCAGGATGTTGGGTCGAAAGTGCAATCGGCTGGTGATGGCGCTCAGATAGCCGAACAGGACGAACGGGTCATGGAACGGACCGGCGTAGGTCACGCTCGGCCGGTCGGAGTAGCGCCCGGCTTCGGCGGCCAGGAGGTGACCGCTCAGCGTCAGCAGGTCGAAACCTGACTCATCCAGCGCCTGGGCGAAGTCGCGCACGAATACGGGATCGCTGGCCGCGGTCAGCGCCAAACCAGCACCGAACTTCATGGCTTTTCTCTGTCTCCTTGCCTTGCAGTAGCCAAAGCGTACGCCGCCGTCACGTCGCGCATCGCGCGGGAGTTGACATTTCCGTTCGGGTGCATGCTGGGCGAGTACGAGGCGCCCTCTGGAAGCGAAAAGTCATAGTTCCGCGTGAGCGCGTGCAGTGGCGGCGGCACACCCATGGCGGCGTAGACTCGGAACCGCGAACGGGAGAAGGCAACCTGATGCTGATCATTGGCACTACTGAGGGCGTCTTCGTCGGCGAACCTGGGCAACCTGCGCGCGGGACCGATCTGGCCGGGCGCGGGGTAAACGTCTTGCGCCAGGCCAACGGCAACGTGCTGGCGGGGACCGCCGACGGTGTCTATCGCGCCAAGCAAGGGGGCGACGCGTGGCAGCGGGTCGGCGTTGAGGACCGTGAGGTGCTCGAGCTGCACGCCGCCGCAAGCGACCAGCGCCTGATCTACGCCGGCACGCGCCCGGCAGCGCTGTTCCGTAGTCGCGACGGCGGCGACTCGTGGGCCGAGATCGAGTCGTTCAACCGCGCATTCGACCCCTCGACCTGGGGCCTGCCAGTGCCATCGTGGCCGCCTGGCGCGCGGGCGCACTCGATAGTCGTCGATGCCGACGACAGCGCGCGCTGCCTGGTCGGGGTGGAGGTGGGCGGCGTCGTAATCAGCGATGACGACGGCGCAAGCTGGTCAACGGTCATGCCGGGCGGTGACCCGGACATTCACTGCATCGTGGCCGATCCCGATGATCCACGCTCGCTATTTGCCTCGACGGGTTTTGGGCGTATTGGCACGCTGGCCGAGCAACCGGAGAACGAGCGCATCGCCGGCATGTTCGCCTCACACGACGGCGGCCGCACGTGGCGCTTTCTGTGGCAGGACATGAAGCGGATCTATACGCGGCCGCTGTGCATCGATCCGCACCCGCCGCACGCGGTGACCGTCGGCTGCGCGCCGAGCGCCCGACCGTACATCACCTATAAGCTGCCTGGTGGCGCCAACGCCCGTCTGTTCCAGAGCACCGACCGCGGCGCGACCTGGCGCGAGCTGGGCGACGTGGAGCACGCGCCGTCAGCGGCGGCGGTGTTGTGCGTGACGCCCGCGGCCGACGCGCCAGGCAACGTGCTGGTCGGCACCGACCAGGGCGAGGTGTGGCACGTCGCGGCGCGTGATGCGCGCTGGACGCGCCTGGTCGACGGCCTGGCGCCAGTTCAGGCGGTCGTGTCGCTCGACTGACGCCGGGTTTTTTTGCAGCGGGGCCTTGACAGCTGGGCGCAGGTGGCTTATTCTACCGATTAGATAATTAACCATTCAGAAGAATACGGAGACGAGGGAAACCATGAGCGCCCAGCAGCGACAGCAGCAGTCACGTTCGACCATCGTTGGCACACTCGATGGCGTTGGCGCCGGCGATCACGACCAGCCCTACCGCTTCGGCTGGAAGCCCCGCGCGAGCGTTCCGTTTCCGTTCAACACGCGCCAGTACGGCCGCCTGCTCGTCCTGCGCGGCCGCGTGCAGGACGGCCACTTCGGTACCGACTATCGCCCCGCCTGACTCGTGTTCGTTGGCGCACTCGTGTTCGTTAGCGTTGTCCGGGTCCGGGGGCCGCAGGTGCACCGACCCGAAGCCGCTGAAGCGCACGAACTTTCCAGTGCTCCCCTGACCCGGAACGCGGTGCGACCCGAATGTTTGACAGCGCGCCAACCGAGCGCTTATTCTCCACAGAAGCTAATTAGCTGTTAGGTAAAGTACTGCCAGAGCATGCCGACCGCGGACGAGCTGAGCATCACCTTCCAGGCGCTCGCCGATCCCACCCGGCGCGCCATCCTGGCCCGCCTGGCGCACGGAGAGGCGACCGTCCTCGAACTGGCCGAACCGTTCCAGCTCAGCCTGCCGGCCGTCTCCAAGCACCTCAAGGTGCTCCAGCGCGCCGGCCTCATCTCACAGGGTCGCCGCGCCCAGTGGCGGCCCTGCCGCCTCGAACCGGCTCGCTTGAAGGACGTTTCGGATTGGGTCGAAGACTACCGCGCAACCTGGGAAGAACGCTTCGGCCGCCTGGACGAGTACCTACGCGAGCTGCAGCGTGAAGGGAACAAGGATGCTTGATCGTCAGCCCAGCGCGCGTGCCACCCAACACGAGCTGGTCATCACGCGCGACTTCACGGCGCCGCGCGAGCTCGTCTTCAAGGCCTTCACGGAGGCCGACCGGCTGATGCAGTGGTGGGGTCCGAAAGGCCTCACCATGCACTCGGCGACAGTCGATTTGCGCCCGGGCGGCGTGTTCCACTATTCGATGCGCGGGCCTGATGGCGCAGAGCTGTGGGGCAAGTTCGTCTACCGCGAGATCAGTCCGCCCGAACGCCTCGTGTTCACCAATTCGTTTTCGGACCCGCAGGGCAACACGGTGCGCGCGCCGTTTAGCTCGACGTGGCCGCTCGAAGTGCTGAACACGCTCACATTTACCGAGCACGAGGGCAAGACGACCCTCACCTTACGAGGGGGCCCGATCAATGCGTCGCCAACCGAGGTCGAGGAGTTCGAGGCCATGGCTGCATCAATGCAGCAGGGGTTCGGCGGAACCTTCGACAAGCTCGACGAGTATCTCGCCTCGGCCGCGTCCTGATCCCACCTGGGAGCAGCGCTTCGATCGGCTCACCGTCTATCTGAATACTCTTGATCCAAGGAGCAGCACTGTGGCCAACACGTCGACTTTGACCGTCACCCTACCGTCGGATCGTGAAATCGTGCTCACGCGCGACTTCGATGCGCCGCGTGACCTCGTCTTCGAAGCGTTCACCTCGTGCCAGCACATGGCTCATTGGTGGGGGCAGGCTGGCTCCACGCTGGTCACGTGCGACATGGACTTCCGACCGGGCGGCTCGTGGCGCTATGTGGAGCGTGACAGCAAGGGCGACGAGTGGGGCTTTCGCGGCGAGTACCGCGCGATCACTCGACCGGAGCAGATCGTCTGGACCTTCGAGTTCGAGGGCATGCCCGGCCACGTCTCCGAGGAGACGATGATCTTCGAAGACCTGGGCGGACGGACACGCATCGTCGGCACGTCGGTGTTCTCGTCGCAGGAAGACCGCGATGGCATGATTCAGAGCGGCATGGAGAAAGGCGCGACCGAGGCCTACGATCGACTGGCCGAGTACCTGCGCACACTGGCCCGCCGGTGACCTCGACCAGCGTGACCGCCGATCGCGAGCTCGTCCTGTCGCGCGTATTCGATGCGCCGCGCGAGCTGGTGTACCGGGCGTGGACGGACAGCCGGCACGTCGCCGAGTGGTGGGGCCCGAAGGGCTTCACCACGACCGTCCACGAGATGGACGTCCGCCCGGGCGGCGTCTGGCGGTTTGTCATGCACGCGCCGAATGGCGCCGACTACGACAACAAGATCGTCTTCCACGAAGTCGTTCCGCCTGAGCGACTCGCCTTCACCCACGGCTCCGGCGCCGAGGTCGACGAGTACGCATTCGACGTGACGATCACCTTCGTCGAAGAGAGTGCCAGCACGACCCGCCTCACCCTGCGCCAGGTTTATCCTTCGAGCGAAGTACGCGACTACGTTGCGCGCGAGTTCCACGCCGTGGAGATGGGCAATCAGACCTTCGATAAGTTCGGCGACTTTCTGCGCAGCTATGCCTGACGAAAGCTCGGAGGAGCTCGCCACCGCGCACCAGGACTGGGACCAGCGCTGGACGATCGCGGATCAGCGCAGCCGCTGGGAACGTACCGAGCCACTGGTCTCGGCGCTCGTCCCGCTGTTGCGCACACGCGGCTTCACGCGCGCGCTCGACGTCGGCTGTGGTATTGGGCGCCATGCCCAATACCTGGCCGGCGAGGGCTTTCAATGCACGGGCATCGATGCGAGCGAATCCGGCCTGGCCTACGCGCGCGAGCAAGCGACGTCCGCCGGGCTCGAGATCGCCTATCGTGTGGCGCCGTTCTACGAGCTGCCCTTCGCGGACTCCAGTTTCGACGCCGCGATCGCGTGGAACGTGATTTACCACGGCGACGGCGAGATTGCGCAGCGCGGCATCGACGAAATGGCGCGCGTCCTCCGCCCCGGCGGGTTCTTCGTGGGCAGCATGTTGTCCAAACGCAACACGGGGTTCGGCCTCGGCCGTGAGGTACGACTGGATACATTCGTCGTCGACGGCACCGACACTGACAAGTCGCACCCGCACTTCTACTGTGATGCGCCGACGTTAGTCCGGTTGCATCGCGGGTTCGAAGTCCTGAACCTGCGCGATCACGAGCAGGTGCCCGGCGCGTTCCACTGGGAATTCACGTTC
>DASXRR010000456.1:0-9029 GCA_036506475.1 Chloroflexota bacterium | reverse complement strand
GCGCTGATGACGGCGGCTGATCGGCTCCTCGTACTTCATGGTGCCCCCTAGTCCTGAATGACCCAACCGCGGAAGACCGGACTGCCGGTCGTGACCACGCGACGGGGGTGCTGGATCCGGATCAGCCCAGTCTGTGGCGCGCGTACCTCCTCCACAACTTCGCCGAAGACGTTCTTGATCTCCGCCAGCACGTCGCCCTCTCGTATACGGTCGCCGGGCTTGAACCGCGGATGAAAGACCCCGCCACGCGTCGTGGAGGCCACCCAGTTCTGCGTCACGATCTTTTGCCGCCCCTGGTTCCTGAGCTCCGGCTCCCCATCGAGCAGACCAAACGAGCGCAACACGTTGCGAACGCCGGTGGTGTGCACGCCGATCTCCGGCTCGTTGTAGGTGGACAGGTAGCCCGACTCGGCCACGATGGACGGAATACCCCGTCCGGAGAGCTCGCCGACGAGAGTGCCCGGATAGGTGAACTGATGGCCAGTCGCCCAGACGATTTCGGTATCCCACAAGCGCGCCATCTGCTCTGAGACGCGGTTCACTTCGTCGTTTTCGACCTGGTGGTAGATCGCAAACGGATTAAGCCATTCCGAGGCGTCACCGCCGTGCAAGTCGATGTGCCACTGGCCCCAGCTCGACAGCAATTCAACGAGCCGATGTGCCATCACGAAGCTCACCGTGCCCTGCGGATTGCCAGGGAAGATGCGGTTGAGGTTCTGTCCATCCAACGGATTGGCGAACGTCTCGGCGGCCTCGAAACCCGGAACGTTGACGACGAAGACGAAACCGATCGAGCCACGAAGCTGCCGCGGATCGATCGAGTGGAACGAGCGAATGGCCGCCTCCATACCCACGTACTCGGTGCCGTGGACACCGGACGTGATCGACAGGCGCGGCCCGTCACTGGCTCCATTGATAAGTCCCACCGGCCAGCGGATGCTGCTAGCCGGTCGTTCGACCGCGTCAAGATAGCCAGTGACCTTCTCGCCTGGAGCGGCCGATAGGCCGGCGAACGTTGCGTTGCTCGGCATGGGACCTCCTACGCAGAGACTGGCTGGGGCAGGTGAGCCATGGCCTGCTCCAGGCGATCGACACCGGCCTCGATCTGTTCCTGACTGAAACAGAAGCTGACGCGCACGTGGCCCTCGCCATGGCGGCCGAACTCGAAGCCGGGTGTGACCGAAACGCGTCCTTCGCGCAGCACGTGCTCGCAGAACTCGAGTGACGTCAGTCCCGTCCCGCGTATGTCGGGGAAGACGAAGTAGCAGCCACGCGGAGTATTGCAGCGGATGCCCGGCAATTGATTCAGGCGCTGCACCAGATAATCGCGTTTGCGCTGCAAGTTGGCCGTGTTGTCGGCCAGCCACGGCTGCATGTCGCCGGTCAATACTGCGTGCGCCGCACGTTGACCCACTGCGGAGCAGGCCTGGATGGAGAAGCGCAAGATGCTGTGCATGTGGTCCATGACCGCCGCCGGTCCGACCATGTAACCGATGCGGTACGCGGTCATCGCGTAACCCTTGGAGAACGAGAAGCCGGTGATCGTCCGCTCGTGCATACCTGGCAGAGCGGCGATGCTGTGATGCGCGGCGCCGTCGAACAGCGTTTTTTCGTACTCCTCATCGGAGAAGACCCAGAAATCGAGCGTGCGCGCCAGGTCGGCGATTTGCTCGAGCTGCGCCGGTGTGAAGACAACCCCCGTGGGGTTGTTGCCGTTGCTCATGACCAGCAGTTTGGTCTTGCGGCTCGCCACGCGCGCCAGTGCTTCGAAGTCGAAGCTCCACTCCGCGCCATCCCAGGCAAGGGGCACCGGCACCACGCGACCACCCGCCATACGAATGGCCGGTTCGGTGCTGGCGTATTCCGGGTCAAACAAGAGCACCTCGTCTTCGCGGTTGACCAGAATACGCAAAGTGCTATCGATGACCTGCTGGCAGCCGATGGTGGGCAGGATCTCGTCGTCGGGATCGGCGGTTATGGCGTTATCTCGCTCGACCTTGGCGGCGAGCGCGACCCGAAAATCGCGGTAACCCTTGACGCCGGGATAGTGCGGGTACCTGTCGACTGCTTCACGCGCGGCCTCGCGCACGAAGTCCGGTGGTAGGCGGTCACCAATGGTCCCGCCCGACAGACTGATCACGTCGCCCAGTTCCTCGGCCAGATCGCCCAATTGACGCGCCGCCGTGACCGGGTTGGGGAACCCGTCTGTCTCGTACTCGGGCATGAGCGCCGACTTCATCCGATCGGCGAGCCAGGGCGCGTTGCTCGCCGCATTCAAGCGCTCCTGGCGCGCCTGTCTCTTGGTGTCAGCCACGGCTCCTCCTGCTGGTGTATAGGGATACCGGCCGGCGTGCCGGCTGGTCGAGACGGTCGCACGGCGCCGCCCACTCCGACGCGCCGCAACTGTGCTGGAAGACTAGTACGGTTACGGCGCGCCGTCAACTGAAGGCGCGTTGACCCATCTGAGTCACTGTGCTAGTCTGCCGTGCCAGTAGCACAGGAGGTGTGGCTTCGACGCGTGTTCAGCATCGACAAAGCCAGCGGCTTGCCAATCTACCTCCAGATCAAGCATCAGGTCGTCTATCTCGTCGCGCTCGGTCGCCTGACGCCGGGTTCCATGCTGCCGTCGATCCGCCAGCTCGCTACCAGCCTGGGCGTGACCACGGCCACCATCCGCCACGCGTATGCCGCGCTGGAAGCAGACGGGCTGGTGACCAGCCAACCTGGCAAGGGTGTGTTGATCGCCGATCTCAGCGGTGACGCTCGGGCCCATGTCTCACGCCGCCAGGCGGCGCTGGTCGACCTGTTTGGCTCGGCACTCGCACGGGCGCGTGGCCTGGGCTACACCCCGCAGGAGATTCGCGCTGCGCTCACGCGCGCCGTGGCGCACGCCGAAGACCGGCCGCGGGTTGCGTTCGTGGGCGCTGAGCCAGAGTTCCTCGAACGCTACACGCCATTCCTGAGCGAGGCACTGGCCGACCTGCACGTCGACGTGTTCGGCGTCTCGCTGCAGGATCTGCGCGAACACGGCGAGTCCGCTCTCCACCCGTTCGACCCGCCGTGGTGCGTCGCCACGCTCGTGCGCAGCTACGCCGAAGTCGTCCAGCTACTCCGCGATACCTCAGCTCCCATTGTCGGCCTGGCGCTGGAGTTGGCGCCCGAGACGCAAGCCGAGCTACTGACGCTCGCCAGCGACAGCCGGGTGGTGCTCGTTGCCGAACGCATCAATCTGACCGGCATGACCCACCTGATCGAGCAGTACTGTATGCCGACCGGGGGGCTAGCCCACGTCAACCTGGAGAGCAAGGACCTGCCGACAGCGCTTGCGACTGCCGAGGTGGTCGTTCACTCGCTGCGCGCCCGCCGTGCCGTGACGCGTCGAGCTCGGCCGGGCGGCCGCCTGATCGAATTGCACTTCGTTTTCAGCTCGCTTTCGCTGGCCCGCCTGCGGGAAGCGATTGGGGCTGACCTGGGCCGTCAGAACGGCATGGGCCGGGTAGTGGCCGGTCTTCAGCCAGTGCCAGCGCAATCGACGTGAGCAGCCCGGCGGCCGTGAGCCGCGTTCGTCAACTGGGGGAACCGATGCGCCCGAACGATGCCCCGCCTGGACGTCTCGATCGTCGTTCATTCCTGGTCTTACTGACGCTTGGCGCGAGCGGCTCTCTGCTGGCTGCTTGCACTCCCGCCGCTCCGCCGGCGGCGCCCGCGCCAACGTCAGCCCCGGCCGCCGCGGTGCCGCGCAAGGGCGGCGCCCTGGCCATCGGCTACTTGCAGGAGCAGGCCACACTCGATGCGCCGGTACCCAACTCGGACTCGCAGGCACGCCTGCTCAACTCGGTGCTCGACCCACTTGTCTGGGAGCCAGAGCCGGGCAAGTTCGTTCCCGGCCTGGCTGAGTCGTGGGAGATTGCGCCCGACGTCAAGTCGTACACCCTCAAGCTGCGCAAGGATGTGACCTTCCACGACGGAACAGCCTTCAACGCGGCAGCAGTCAAGGTGACGTTCGACCGCATCGTCGACCCGACCCTGAAGGCGCTCAAGATCGGCTACCTCGGTCCGTACGAGGGCACCGACGTCGTGGACGACTTTACCGTTCGCGTCCGCTTCAAGCAGAAGTTTCCACTCTTCCTGCACAACGCCAGTACCAGCGCGTTGCGGCCGGTGTCACCCGCCGCGGTGCAGAAGTTTGGGGCCGATTTCGGGCAAAACCTCGTCGGCACCGGACCGTTCAAGCTCACGTCCTTTGGCAAAGACAAGATCGCGTTCGACCGCTTCGACGCCTACCATTGGGCACCGAGCTTCCTCAAGCACGAGGGGCCGGCGCTGCTGGACAGCGTCACCTACCGCATCATCCCCGAGGACGCGACGCGCGTGACTGCCCTCGAGCGCGGCGAGCTCCAGATCATGGACTTCACACCGCCCCAGGAGGTAAAGCGGCTGCAGGGCGACCAGCGCTTCAAGGTCGACCTGCTCAACGTACCCGGCTTGCCGCAGATCTTGCAGTTCAACGTAGATAAGGCGCCGACCTCCGACAAGCTCGTTCGGCAGGCGTGCCAGTACGCCGTCAACCATCAGGACATCGTCGACAATGTCTGGTTCAGTCTGGCCAAACCGGCCTTCGGCGTGCTCGCAGCGTCGACGCCCGGCTACTGGAGTGGTGTCGAACAGGCCTATCCTCACAGTCCCGAAAAAGCACAGGCGCTGCTGGATCAAGCCGGCTGGCGGCCGGGCTCCGACGGCATTCGGGTAAAGGACGGCCAGCGCCTTGAGCTGCTGTACATCACCACCGCCACCGCGGCAATCGTCCAGACTGGCCAGATCATCCAATCGATGCTCCGCAAGGTGGGCGTCGACGTAAAGATCGACGCGATGGCCAATCAAGCGTCACTTACCAAATACCAGCAGAACGAGCACCACATTGGTCGGCTCGGTGAAATCAACTCCGATCCGAGCGTGCTGGCGTTTCCGGTCCACTCGCGCAATATCAGCGGTGGAACACAGGGCAACCGCTCGCGCTACTCCAACCCGCAGGTGGACAAGTTGCTGGATGACGCCGAGTTGGAGACGGACTGGAACAAGCGCCTGGCGATGTACCAGCAAGTTCAACAGACCGTGTCGGAGGACGCGATCATCATGGGCGGCTACCAGCAGGTTCTCATCAACGCCATGTCGGCGAAGGTCAGCAACGTGACATACGACGCGCTCGGGTCGCCCTTCCTGCACGCGGCGCGGCTCGAAGGCTGACCCCGAGTCGCACGACGGCGACATGGGCGGATATGTCCGTGGCCGGGCGCTTGTCACCGTGCCGCTCCTGCTCGGAGTGTCACTGGTGGTGTTCTCGATGCTGCACTTGCTACCGGGCGATCCAGTCATGTTGATGATGGCCGAGTCCGGTGGTGGTGCGAAGATGGCCGATGGCTCGGAAGAACAGTACGAGCGCATTCGCCATGAGCTTGGCCTCGATCTGCCGTTGCCGGTCCAGTTCGGGCGGTTCGTCTTGAATGCGCTGCGCGGAGATCTCGGCCGCTCGTTCCGCAGCGGCCAGTCGGTGTCACAGGAGATAGGCGAAGTTTTTCCCAACACCGTTCGACTGGCCGTGCTCAGCCTGGGCGTCGCGGCCAGTCTGGGCCTGGTGCTGGGCACTCTGGCCGCGCTGTACCACCAGCGCTGGATCGACAATGCCAGCATGCTCCTGGCTCTGGTCGGGGTAGCCATGCCGAACTTCTGGTTTGGCCTGATGCTGCTGTTCGTCTTTGCGCTGATGCTCGGCTGGCTGCCGGCGACGGGCTATGGAGAGTGGAACGCGATTCTGTTGCCCGCCGCCGCACTTGGCCTCCGCGCGGCGGCGGTCATCGCCCGTCTGACGCGGTCGAGCTTGCTCGAGGTGCTGCGCAATGACTATGTCACCACGGCGCGTGCGAAGGGACTCTCCGAGCGCGCGATGGTCGTGCGTCACGCGCTACGCAACGCATTGATCCCCGTTGTCACCGTCGTCGGACTCCAGTTTGGCGACCTGCTCGCCGGGACGGTTGTCATCGAGACCGTCTTCGCCCGACCCGGTCTGGGCAGCCTGGCGACAACCGCAATCCTGTCCAAAGACTTCCCGATCGTCCAGGGCACGGTCCTGGTCGTTGCCAGTTGTTACATCTTCGTCAACCTGCTCGCGGACCTCTCCTATGCCGCCCTCGACCCCCGCATCAAATACGGTTAGCCTGCGCGCGCCCTGGCAGACGGCGGCTGGCATGGCGGCCGTTTCGGACGTGGGCCGCGCGTCTGGAAGGCAGCCCGATCGAGCGCTGCTGCGCAATCGCGGCGCTGCTGTGGGCGCGGTCGTGTTGATCGCGCTGCTCGTGGTAACGATCGCCGCCCCAGTGCTGACCAGTTACGACCCGATCGAGCAGAGCCTGCGCGAGCGCCTCGAGCCGCCCAGCCCTACGCACCTGCTCGGTACCGACAACTTCGGGCGCGACATTCTGAGTCGCATCCTTTTCGGCGCGCGCATCTCGCTGCGTGTCGGGTTCATCTCCGTTGGAATCGCCGCGGCCATAGGGCTGACGCTCGGGCTAACGGCCGGCTACTACGGTGGCCGGGTCGACGCCATCGTCATGCGTCTGATGGACGTGCTGCTGGCATTCCCGGGCATTTTGCTGGCGTTGCTGGTCGTAGCCGTGCTGGGAAGCAGTCTGACGAACCTGATGATCGCCGTCGGCGTGGGCAATATTCCGCCGTTTACGCGCCTGGTTAGAGGCTCGGTGCTCGCTGCGCGCGGCAACGTCTACGTCGAGGCTGCCCGGGTCATCGGCTGCCGCGATCGGCGCATCATGTGGCGTCACATCCTGCCTAATATCACCGCGCCGCTGATCGTGTTCGCCACGCTGGGTGTGGCCGGCGCCATCCTGACCGGCGCAGCCCTCAGCTTCCTTGGCCTGGGCGTGCAGCCACCGGAGCCCGAGTGGGGCGTCATGCTGGCGGAAGGCCGCGGATACCTGCGCGGGTTCTGGTGGGTGGCGACCTTCCCTGGCTTCGCCATCGTGCTGGCGACGCTGGCTATCAACATGCTCGGCGACGGACTGCGCGACGCGTTCGATCCGCGGTTGCGGCGGAGCTGAGGCCAAACCGATGGGTGCCGCGGTGCGCTACGCATTACTCCAGGCGAGTCTGGACGTGCCCATGACCGAGTCGATCGAGTCGATTCGGCAGGCTGGGCTGGACAAGTACCGCCGACTGCTTCGTGACGCTGCGGCCGGCGGGGCGCGCCTCGCGGTGCTCCCCGAATTGTTCGCCCTGCCGTATTTCTGTCGAACGACTGACCCGCGCTGGTACGCCGCCGCGGAACCCATTATGGACGGTCCGACGATCGGGTCGTTGCGCGGGCTTGCGCGTGAGCTCGGCCTGGTGCTAGTTGCGCCCTTCTATGAGCGCTGTGATGGACGCCGCTACAACTCGGCCGCCGTGATCGATGCGGACGGCTCCGTGCTCGGTGTGTACCGCAAGCACCACGTTCCGAGCTGTCATGCGGACTCTTACGAGCCGTTCTACTTCCACCAGCCGGACCTCGGTTTCCCATGTTTTGAGACTGCCGCCGGCCGCTTTGGCATCTCTATCTGCTATGACCGCCACTTCCCAGAGGTGGCGCGCGCATATGGACTGGGTCAGGTCCAGGTCCTGATCAACGTCTCAGCCACAAGTGGCCCCTCATCGGAGCGGGTGTGGGAGCTCGAGCAGCAGGCCCACGCGCTGGCCAACGGGTACTTCGTCGCCGCGGTGAATCGCTCCGGTCGCGGGGCGCCGTTCGATTCAGCCGAGTTCTTCGGCCGCAGCTATGTATGCGGCCCGGACGGCCAGATCATGGCGCAGGCCGGTCGCGGCACCGACGAAGCCCTGCTGGTCGATCTGGACCTGGACGAGACGCGCTCGATCAGCGAGCGCTGGCACACCAGCCGATTGTTCGTCGACCTCCGCCCGGGCACCTACCAGCCGAGCCGCGGAGCCCGCACAACCACCGTTATTCGTCCACAGGAGGACAACCCTATGACCGTTGCCGTGCGCGAGCTGCGCTACCAGCCGATCATGACCGACGAGATGAAGGCCGCCGCCATCAAAGCTCTCGAGGACGGCCGTCTGATCCGCTCGCGCTACGACGAGGACAGCGAGGGGGGACGCTTCGAGGCGGACGTGTGCGCGTATCTCGGTGTGCGGCACGGCGTCGCCGTGAGCTCAGGTTGGGCGGCGATGCACGTCGCGTTCCTGGCCGCGGGCATCGGGCCGGGCGACGAGGTCATTACCGTTCCCAACACGTTCATCTCCGTCGGCGACGTCATCGAGCTGGTCGGTGCGCGTCCCGTGTTCGTCGATATCGACGCGGCGATCTTCAACATGGACCCGGCGCGCGTCGAGGCGGCGATCACGCCGCGGACACGCGCCATCATGCCCGTCCACACCAACGGACTGACCTGCGACATGGGTCCGCTCAGGGATATCGCCCAGCGTCACGGCTTGCTGTTGCTGGTGGATTCGTGCCAGACCCTCGGCAGCGCGTACCGCGGCAGCAAGCGCGAGACCCTCGGCGACATCGCGGCGCTCAGCTTCGTCCGCAACAAGTCCATGACTTGCGGCGGTGAGGGCGGCATGGTCGTGAGCGACAATCCGGACCTGGCCTACCGTTGCCAGCTGTTTGCCAACCACGGACGTGGTCGCGACTTTGCCGAAGCGCAGAATAGCGAGGTCGTCGGGCTCAACTATCGCTTGAGCGAGGTTCTCGCCGCCATCGGCCGCGTCCAGCTTCGCCATCTCGATGACTGGAATCATCAGCGGCGGGCCAATGCCGCCGTCTACGAGGAGCTATTTGCGGGTCGGGACTTGCCCGTTCAACTGCCCCCGGAGCCCGACTGGGGATACCACACGCGGATGCGGTACGTGATCCGCGCCGCTCAGCGCGATGCACTCCAGCATCACCTGAACGAGCACGGGATCGCCGCGCATGCCGAGTACCCGACCCCCATTCACTTGAACCGGCCGTACGTCAAGCG
>DASXRR010000455.1:0-21219 GCA_036506475.1 Chloroflexota bacterium | reverse complement strand
TGACTGTTCGCAGGCTGGGACAGGCCAGTCTGCTGAGCCAGCTCGCTAGCTTGCAGCGCCTAATAAGCTGGAATGCCAATAAGTGAGGCCGGAGGGACAGTCAAGTTTCAGGCACTGATTCGTCATTGGCGGCCGGAGCAGGCGAGCGGTCTCGCCGTTGCCGACATCCCGAGCGAGCACATCGCGCCCCTCGGTGGCCTGCGCCAGATGCGGGCACGATCAACGGTAGTGAGCACACCTCGAGTGTCATGCCCGCCGGATCGGGGCGCCTGGCGTTGAGCGTAAGCAAGAAAATGCTGGCCGCCGCGGGCCTCAGCGTCGGCGAGGAGGCCACCTTCGAGATCGATCGCGTCCCACCAGGCTAGATGTTGCAATGACCTGGCTCCGCTACCTCCGGGGCTCGAAACGACCAGACGGAGCTCTCGGCTTCGCAGTGGTGGGACGCGCTGGCCCGGAGAACACTGGACTACCCGACGCTTACTCGCGGCACTCCATCCGACGATAGCTCCGGCGAGTTTTCGAGCAACGTCTTGAGCCGCACTGAGTAATCGCGCCACTTCGCCGCGATCATGTTCCGCATTAGCGGCTCCAGAAGGCGGAACATGCCCTGTGCGCGCACCGTCACGTGAATCGCGACGATCGTGCTACCGGCATCGTTCGAGAGTACGTAGCGCTGCGTCGGGCGGATGCCAAAGCCTGCGATGGCTATAACTTCAAGGGTTTGCTCGGGTTCGTACTTCGCCACGCGAAACGTCTGAGTTTTTCGACCGCCAAAGTTGATGACCTCGTCGAACTCACTCCCCACGTGGAGCGGCGAGTCGCCGCTCCGCACCTCGACGACATCCGGCCGCCAGCTCGGAATGTTGTTCGGATTAGCCAGAAATGCAAACACATGGTCGACCGGTTGGGCGATCGTGACACGCTGCTGAATGGTGAACATGCATGGCCTCCACTAGTGCATGAGTCCAAGTTGACTCATGAACTGGACCTGGTCGTAGTAAATGCGGTGTCGGGTGATCCGGTCGCCATCGGTCTCGAACAGGTCTGAAAAATCCAGGTTGAGCGGGCGATTGGTCGGCGGGATCTCTCCGCGCGGGCCGGTCAAGGGGCCGCTGTGCGTGCCGGTGTATGCGCCTTCCACGGCAACCTTGGTGCCCGCCTCGATGGCCGACTTGAGGACCAGCTTGCCATCCGGGAACGCGCGCTGGAACGCCGCCTCGTAAGCTTTGAAGGCCTGGAGTCCGTGCAGGGTTCCGGCACCTGGATCGATCGTTTCCACGTCGGCGCTGAAGATCTCGTCCTCCGCGTCGAAGTCCGCCGCCGAGACATTGACGTAGTGCTGCTTGACGAGCTCGAGTGGGCTGGTCATGGTGCTGCTCCTTGGGGTGGTTAGTGGCAGTGCTCAGGGTTTGAAGCTACGTTGGAGCTGCTGGAAGCGCGCCTGGACTCTGCCCATCAGCTCGATGAAGGTGTGCTGCTCGGCCGGCGTGAGCACGTCCAGCCACTCCTTTTCGGCCGTGTGCAGGCGCAGCAATAGCTCGTTCATGATGCGCGTGCCGGTGTCGGTGATCTCCACCAGCAGCATCCGTCGATCGGCCGGGTGCGGCATGCGCCGCACGAAGTCCAGCTTCTCGAGTGCGTCGAGCGCTTTGGTCATGCCGCCGCGCGTGATCAGCATGTGGTCCGCAATCGCCGACGGCTGGAGTGGCTGGTGTGCGCCGCGCAGGATCTCCAGGACGTTGAACCCGGTCCCGGTCAAACGGTAGCGCGCGAGCAGGCGATTGAAGACGGGTTCGGCGGTGAACCAGGTGACGCCCATATTGATCAGGCACTCGCTGGCGAGCCGACTCGCGCCGGGGTACTCGTGTTCGAAGTCGTCGGCGACGTGGATGGGGGCGGGCTGCGGGCGAGCACCAGAGCTATCCTCGATCACTAATTTACCAGGAAACTATTTCCGAGGATATTACTGGACGAGGTGTCTGTCAAGGCCGACGCCGGCTGAAACCCGCGGGCACGACGCGGCAGGCCCGCTGCCCATTCGGTCCAACTGAGGGATACTGATCCATGCACGACAGCGCGCTCCGCGGCCCGTCGTCGCCGCGCGCGTGGTTGGCCAGAATGACGCGCGCATCATTGTCCGCCACTTGTTGCCGAACGTCTTCGCCATCGTGATTGTCGCCGCAACGCTGAAGGTGTCCGCGGCGATCCTGGCCGAATCGGCGCTGTCCTGTCTCGGGTTTGGCGTGCAGCCGCCGACTGCGTCATGGGGCAACATGCCGCAGAACGCGACGACGTACACGCGGGCGAGGTCGAGACATCACTGCTGCTGGCGCTGCGGCCCGACCTGGTCAAAGGCTGCGGCGCAGACTACGTGCCGGCGGTCGGCGGGCAATGTGCCGAGTGGGCGCATTTTGCTCAACTCGCGCCGGGCGGCGTGTGGGGCCGGCCCAGCCTGGCCAGCGCCGACAAGGGCCAACGCGCTCTGGACGCGGCGGTGCGAGCGGCGGTGACGTACATCGACGAGTTTCGCATTTCTGGAGCGCGCCCGGAACGGTGCCGTCGTCGTCTCATGACCGAGACCCCGCCAGCGCAACGCAGCCGCACAACGTCGCCAGCCTCCGAGGCTGATCTGGAGTCTGCCCTGAGCACGCAACGCCGGGCGCCGTCGCCACGCTTGGCGAGTTGCAGGGTGACCTGCTCATGCTCGGCGCGGGTGGCAAACTGGGGTTCCGCCTGGCCCACATGGCGCGTCGCGCGCTGGACGCCGCGGGTAAGAGCGGCACGCGCGGCATGGCCGTGTCGCGGTTCGGCCATGCCGCGGCGCAACAACCGTTCGAGGCGGCGGGCATCGAAACGATCTGGGCCGACCTGCTGGCGAACGGCGCACTGGAACGTCTGCCAGACATCGGGAACGTCGTGTATCTGGTGGGCATGAAGTTCGGTTCCAGCACCGACATGCCCGCGACGTGGGCGCTCAACCCGTTTCTGCCCGGGCTGGTGGCGCGCCGCTTCTCAGACTCGCGCATCGTGGCTCTGTCGACGGGCAATGTCTACCCACTGGTGGACATTCGCTCTGGCGGCGCCGTGGAAGGCGATGCGCCGGGTCCGGTGGGCGAGTACGCGCTGTCCTGCCTGGGTCGCGAGCGCATGTTCAGCTACTACTCGCAGACGCAGGGCACGCCGCTCACGCTCGTCCGCCTCAAGGTCGAGCCAGGCGTCTACGCGGAATCTAGTATGGAGCGCGTATGGCCAAACCGGAACGGGAATTCTTCGATGTCGAGCAGGTGCAGTGGACGCCGGCGCAGGGTGGACTGATCGCGGGTCTCTTTGAACGCATTCTCGCAACGGACCCGGCGACCGGGGTCGCCACGCGCATGCTGCGCTTCGAGCCTGGCACCACTACCAGCGCCGCGGGCCCGCAGGTGCACGACTTCTGGGAGGAGGTCTTCATTCTCGACGGCTCGTTCCACGACCTCACGCTGGACGAGACCTTCCGCAAAGGCGCGTATGCCTGCCGACCGCCGGGCATGCGCCACGGACCCTGGGTGGCGCCGGAAGGCTGCTTGACGTTCGAGGTGCGCTATGTCGCTCGAGACACTGGCAAGCCGTAGCTGGCCAGGAATTCGTCGACCTGCGCGACGGCCTCTTCGTAGCGGTAGTTGCGAAATGCGTGGGCTTTGCTGACGCTCGGCGCACCCGCATAGAACATCTCGTACTGGTGATGGCGGCTCGCGAACTCTGAGCCAATGAGGTCCCACGCCAGACGGAAGAGCTTGATGTGGGCCTCAGAGGTGGAGCCACTCGAGCGCACGTAGCGCTCGACATCCGCGGCCGTCTCAGGCGAGAGCATTGACTCATACGAGTCCGGCAGCTGGATGACGCTGCTGGTGGCGAGCAGGCGCAGGATATGCAAGGCGCGCGGATACAACTCCGCTTGCTGGCCCATGATCGTGTACATGAAGCGCGCGTCCGGCACCGCGACGCCGCGCGTGTCGAGCCGGAAGTTGCTTTCCGCCGCGAGCACCATGCCTTCGACGCAGGCGGCTAGAAACGCCAGGTCACCCAGTAGATCGATGGTGTGCGGGTTGCTGTCGCTCTTGCCGATGGCGGCAATCTTGCGTCCGACGCCGGCGATGAACTGCATCTTGACCGCCAGCCGAATCTGGGCCTGCGTGTTGCCGAGCACGTGGGCCGGCGTGACGAAGAACTGGTTGCGCGTGAGCTCGACGTCGCGATAGACAAACACCCGCTCCCAGGGCACGAAGACGTCGTCGAAGACCGCCAGCGAGTCACTCTCGTCGAAGCGCGCCGACAGCGGATAGTCGTAGCTGCCGGTCTGCGCCGGCCCATACGGGCGGCGTGGGTACAGCTTCAGGCCGGGCGTCGCGACGGGGATCGCGAACGACAGCGCGTAGTCCTCATCGCCTGGCTTCTGGGGCACCATACAGGTGACAAACAGCTCGTCGGCGATTGCGGTACCGGTGCCCAGCTTCTGCGAGCCGCGCACGACCATCCCGCCGTCCTTCTCGTCCACCACGCCCACCTGAATGAACGCGTCTGCCTCGCCCGGCGCGATGCGCGACCGATCGACATGCGGTGGGATGATCACGTATGTGACGTACAGGTCGTTGTCGCGGACCAGGCGGTAGTAGCGGACGACGTTGGCGCCGAGCTTGCCGAAGACCTCTGGGGCGCTGGCGAACCCGGCCAGAAACCCGGCCACGTGATCGGGTCCGCGCCCGAAGAAGCCCTGGGTGGCCTGCGCCCAGCGCGTGCTCGCCAGTCGGCGCGCTTTCAGGTCCTCGGCACTCCGTGGAATCATGAACACGCGGTTGGCGCGGGTCGCCGTGTCCGTGTCGTAGCTCATCTGATTCGCCGGATCGGCAGCGAGGTCGTACAGGTGGGCGACGGTGTGCGCGGCGGTGGCGAAGGCGGGCTCCGCGGTCACATCGCGGACGCGCTGACCGCCAAGCAAGATGGTGCGATCGTCGCGCAGGGCGGCGAGGTAGTCGCGTCCCGTTCGCATGCCCTTACGATACTAGTATGCTAGCCAGCCAGCGCATGCGGCACACGACCGATGTGCTCATCATCGGTGGCGGCATCCTCGGCTGCGCCACGGCGTACTACCTGAGTCGACGTGGCGTCGACGTCCGGCTGGTCGAGCGCGGCGCGCTGAACCGCGAGGCGTCAGGTACCAACGCCGGCTCGCTGCACATCCAGATCCACGCTGCGCACTACCGTTTTCAGTATCAGGAAAACCCGCGCGCACACGAGCGGCAGGCGTTCTTCGCCGAGTGCAATCGCCTGTTCGTCGACGCCGCACGGGTGTGGCCCGGCCTGGAGGAAGAGCTGGGTGCGGACCTCGGGCTGCGATTCGCAGGCGGCTTGATGGTGGCCGAGACCGAACGCGAGCTGGCGGTTCTGCGCGACAAGGTGCACTACGAAAACAGCGTTGGCCTGGCGACGACGTTGCTCAGCACCGGCGAAATGCTGGCCCACGAGCCGTGCTTATCGAGCGAGCTCCTGGGGGCCAGTTATTGCGCGACCGAAGGCTTTGCCAACCCGCTGCTGGTTGCACCTGCCTTAATGCGGCGCGCTCGAGAGCACGGCGCGGAGCTAAGCCTGCACACACGCGTCGAGGGTATCGAACCGGCCGCGGACCGGCGCTTCCTGGTCAGCACCAATCAGGGCCAGATTCTGGCGCGGCGGATCGTCGTCGCGGCCGGGGCGCAGACACGCCATATCGGCCGTCTGGTGGCGCTCGACCTGCCGGTCCTCGTTCACCCGATCCAGGTCATGGCCACCGAGCAGTGGCCGCCGATCCTGCGCCAGCTCATCCAGCACGCCGGCACGCGACCGCTGTCGCTGCGCCAGACACAGTACGGCACCTTCGTCATCGGGGGCGGATGGCCGGCCAGCGAAATCGCCGCGCAACCACGGCTCACCGTCGAGCGCCAGTCGCTGGCGGCGAACGCGGCGGTGGCAATGGACGTGCTGCCGGCGCTGCGCGACGTGCGGGTGGTCCGCTCGTGGGCTGGCATGACCAGCACCGTCGGGCGTAAGAACCGCGTTGGGCTGCTTGGCCGGGCAGCGCATGTGGGTGAGTTCTACGTGCTGCTGGCCAGCGGATTGGGCTTCACACTGGGGCCGGTCCTGGGTCGGTTGATGGCCGAGCTGGTCGCCGAAGGGTGCACCAGTTTGCCAACACAGAGGCTGGGTCTCGAGCACGCCTGGGCCGATGCGTAGTTGCCCATGGTGGACTGACATACTAGTATGGGTCTCTCAGCTCGAGCTCCTCGGGAAGGTGTGCAATGCGCGTACGACGACTGATCGGTGTCCTCTCCGCGATGGCGTTGTTGCTCAGCGCGTGCGCGCCGGCAGCACCCGCTAGCCCGACTGCAGCGCCTGCGCCGCGCCAACCACTGCGCCCGCGGCTGCGCCAACCACTGCGCCGGCGGCTGCCGCTGCTGGGAAACCTGGCCCGCTGACTGCCGACTTCAGCCTCGATCTCCGTTACGGCGTGCTGGCCGGCCTCACCGGCGACGGCGCGGCGTTCGGTCAACCGTGGAACCAGGCGACCGTCCTCGCCGTGGACTACATCAACCAGTCGCTCAAGGACGTCAGACTTGAGCGAGAAGTTCAAGCTGACGATGGTCGGCGCCCAGAACACCGGCGGCAACGCCCAGCAGGGCGTCGAGGCAGCCAAGAAGCTGGTCACCATTGACCGCGCCAGCATCGTCATTGGCGACTTCTTCAGCGCCAGCACCGCCGCCGTCGCGCCCGCGGTGACGATCCCGGGCAAGGTACTCCAGTTCACGGGCGGCACCAACCCGTCGCTGACCAAGCTGAATCCGCCCGGCCAGCCGACGCTGTTGTGGCAGCCGGTGCCGGCCGATGACCTGCAGGGCAAAGTGCTCGCGCAGCTCATGGCCGAGCAATTCGGCAAGACCGCGACGGTCAACGTCGGCATCCGCAACGACGCGTACGGCAACGGCCTGGGCGACACCTTCAAGGCGGCGTGGACCGCGGGTGGTGGTCAGATCGGCAAATACGTCGTGTACAACCCGACCCAGGCGACGTACGACACCGAAGCCCAGCAGCTCGTCGAAGGCAACCCGGCGGGCTGGCTATTTGTCGATTTCTGCGCCAACTGGGTCAAACTGGTCGGCCCCTTACAGCGCACCGGTAAGTGGGACGGCACCAAGTCGTACGGCGGCGACTCGCTGACCGACTGCGGCGGCAACGCCAACATCAAAGACGCCGCTGTCCCGGGCTTCCACTCGACGTCCGGCAACGTCAAGTCGGGCTCGTCGTTTCCCGAGTTTTCCAAGCTGTACCTGAGCAAGGTGGGTGGCACCACGTTCAATTCCGGCACCAGCGAGGCCCTCGACGCGGTCTTCGTGTCGTTCCTGGCGGCGGTCTCCGAGAAATCGGACGATCCCTCGAAGATCAGCGCAGGCATCACCAAGGTGACCAACCCGCCGGGACCAGACAAGTCGTTCACCGATCTGCCCGAGGTGCTGAAGCTACTGCTGGCGGGCCAGGCGGTGCACTTCAACGGCGCGGGCGGCGGGCTCAACTTCGAGCCAGGCGGGCGGGTGACCTCGAGCGCCTATGACATCTGGCAGGTCAACGACGACGGGTCGGCGACCATTCAGCGCACGATCGTATTCAAAGGCTAGGCGCGACGGCGGCCGCGCCGTCGCGCGCCAGCGCCGCTTGCGCGGTGGCGCGAATATGGTGCGTGACGGCGTCGGATGCCGCCTGCGCGTCGCGCTTCTCGAGTGCGTCCAGGATCGCCTCGTGCTCGCCAATGACGTCGCCGCGGCGCGATGGGTTATCGACGATGCGCGTGCCCATCAGCCACAGCACCCCGCGCAGCGACGCCACGATACGCGCGGTTCGCTGCAGGCCAGCCATGCGCGCCATGCTCAGGTGAAATTCCTCGTCCAGGCCGATGAATTCGGTGACATCCTCGGTGGCCAGCTGCTGGCGGTCGAGCACGTGCCGCAGCGAGCGCAGCAGCCGTTCGTCGATGTGCAGACACAGGGTGCGCACGACGTACGACTCGAGCATGGCACGCAGGTCGTAGAATTCGACCAGCTCGGGGGCCGAGATGCGTCGCACGCGGAAACCGCGCTGCGGCAGCACTTCGATGAGTCCTTCGTGCTCCAGCTGGCGCAAGGCCTCGCGGGCCGGGGTGCGCGAGATGCTGAGCATCAGCGCGACCGAGTTCTCGGAGTAGAAGACATCTGGTCGCAGCTGGCCGTGCAGGAGTGCCAGGCGAATGGCCTGATAGGCCTGCGTCGCCAGCGTGTCGGCCCGCGTCACGGCATTACTATACTAGTATGCTAGACGGCCAGCACGATGGCTGAGCAGTTCGTCCAGCTCCTCGTCAACGGCCTCATCACCGGCTCCATCCTGGCTCTGACCGGTGTCGGCGCGTCGCTCGTGTTCGGCATCCAGCGCATCGCCAATTTCGCCCACGGCGACTACCTGACCATCGGTGCGTACATCGCCTTCGTGGTCAACGTCGTCTTCCGCCAGCATCTCATCGTGGCCGCATTCAGCGGCATGCTGGGCACCGCCGCCTTCGCGTTGGCTGCCACACTTCGGTCTGTTCAGGCCGCTGCGCGGCCGCGGCACCATTGCCATCTCGCTCATCACGGTCGGCCTGGGACTGGTCATTCGCGACGGGATGTTTCTGATCGCCGGCTCACAGGTGCGGGTGTATGCCGTGAGCCAGACGCAAGTGCTCACCTTCGGCTTCGTACGCCTGTCGCCCGGGCAGGGCGTGGCGCTCGCGGTGGCGCTGGTGATCGCACCGCTGACCGCGCTGTTCCTGGCCCGCACTCGGCTGGGCAAATCGATGCGCGCGGTCGCCGACAACCGCGCCCTGGCTGCCGTTTCGGGCATCGACGTGGAGCGCATGGCGGTGTACGTGTGGATCCTGGCCGGCGGACTGGCTGGCCTGGGTGGGGTGATGCTGGCCCTGATCCAGGGACCATTTGAGCCCAATCTGGGTGTGGCGCCGCTGTTTCTGATCTTTACGACGGTCGTCCTGGGCGGCATCGGCAGTGCCTTCGGGGCGCTCACCGCCGGCCTGGCTCTCGGACTGGCGATGGAGCTCTCGACCTGGTCGGGTCTGCTGGGCGGCGTCGAGCCCAAGTACAAGCCCATTCTGGCGTTCCTGGTGCTCATCCTGCTGCTGCTGTACCGGCCGCAAGGGTTGTTCGGGCGGGCCCGGGTCCTCTGATGCAGATCTTCAACCTGCCCTTCTGGACATTCGTTGGGGTGATCGCTGGGATCTACACCATCCTGTCGCTCGGCTTGTTCGTGCAGTACGCGATGGCTGGTTTGCCCAACTTCGGCCACGTCGCGTTCATGGCGCTCGCTGCCTATACGATGGCGATCCTGGTCATTCGCCTGAACGCGCCGATGTGGCTGGCTGCTCTGGCCGGGCTGGTCGCGGCGGTCGTGTTCGCCGTCCTGCTCGGTGGCCCGTCGCTGCGGCTGCGGGCGGACTACCTGGCCATCGCCACCGTGGCTGGCGGCGAGATCGTCGCTTTCTGGCGCTCAACCTGCTGGACCTGACCGGTGGTGCAGTTGGCTCAATCGGCATGCTCGGCCAGGGCAACCTGTCCCAGTACAACACGGAGTGGGACACCATGATCGCCGGTCTCACCGCTGCGCTGGCGGGTCCGCTGGGCAGCATTGCTTCGCGCGACTTTTCGATGCTGCTGATCGTGTGGGCATTGGCGCTGATGCTGCTGGCCATCTTCTGGGTCATGATCCGCTCGCCGTGGGGGCGGGTGCTGCGCTCCATCCGCGAGGACGAGACCGCCGCGTCCGCGGTGGGCAAGAACGTCTTCAACTACAAGATGCAGGTGCTGATCCTGGGCGCCATCCTGGGCGGCCTGGCCGGGCTGTTGCTGGCGTGGCAGATCAGCGTTTTCAGTCCGACGGACTACGAGCCCACCTTCACGTTTTACGCGTACCTGATCCTGATCCTGGGCGGAATGACCCGTCTGTGGGCGATCCCGCTCGGCGCCATCTTGTTCGGTCTGCTCTTCGCCGGGACGCGGTTCCTCGACTTCTGGCCGCTGTCGCTGGTCGACTCTGGCGCACGCGCCTTCCTGCGCCTGGAGATCGTTGGCCTGTTGCTGATCTGGCTGATGGCGGTGCGGCCGCAAGGTCTGTTGGGCAATCGCCGGGAGCTGCTCCTGGAGCGATGAGTACGGCGCTGCTGACGGTCGAGAGCATTTCGCGGCGATTCGGTGGCATCCGCGCGGTCGATAACGCGTCGTTCGACGTCCAGGAGGGCAGCATCACCGGGTTGATCGGTCCGAACGGCGCGGGCAAGACGACGGCCTTCAATCTTATTTCGGGTTTCCTCAAGGTCCACGGCGGCGCCGTGACCTTCGATGGCCAGCGCGTGGAGCGCCGTCAATCGCATGCGATCGCGCGCGCTGGACTGGTGCGTACCTTCCAGATCCCGCGCGTGTTGACGCGTATGACCGTGATCGAGAATATGATGCTGGCGGCAACCCCTCAGCCGGGCGAGATGCTCGGCGCAGCACTCTTCCTGCCCGGCCGGGTGCGGCGGGCCGAGCGTGAGGTCCGCGCGCAGGCGCAGCAGGTGCTCGAGCTGGTTCGGCTCAGCCATCTGGCCAACGACTTCGCCGGCACTTTGTCGGGCGGCCAGCGCAAACTGCTCGAGTTCGGTCGAGCGCTCATGACGCGCCCGCGCATGGTGCTGCTGGACGAGCCAATGGCGGGCGTGGCGCCGACCCTGGCGCTGCAGCTGCTCGAACACATCCTCGAGCTACGTGCGTCGCGCGGCACCACCTTCTTGATCATCGAGCACGACATGGAAGTGATCATGGCCATCAGCGACCACGTGATCGTGATGGACGAGGGCCAGGTCATCGCCCGCGGCTTGCCCGACGAGATCCAGAGCAACGAGCGTGTCATCGACGCCTACCTGGGGCGTCGCGCGCTGGTCGCCCCGTGACCAGCGAGGCGGTCCTCACCGTGCGCGACATCAAGGCTGGTTACGTGGACGAAAACGTGCTGCATGGGGTGTCGATTGATGTCCCGCGTGGTGAGGTCGTAGCGGTCATCGGGCCGAACGGCTCGGGCAAGTCGACGCTGCTCAAGACGATCTATGGTTTGCTCCGGCCGCGTGGTGGGTCGGTGGTGTTTCGCGCCAAGAACGGGCGGGAACACGACCTGGTCGGCCTGCAGCCGTACGCCATCACCAGGCTCGGGATCAACTTCGTGCCGCAGCTGGCCAATGTCTTTGCCGACATGTCGGTGCGCGAGAACCTGGAAGTCGGCGCGTTTGTCCACGGCGGCCGGTTTGAAGAGCGCATGGAACCGGTGCTGCATACCTTCCCCAGGCTGGCGGAGATGCTGTCGCGGCGAGCGGCGACGCTCTCAGGCGGCCAGCGGCAGATGCTGGGCATCGCCCGGGCGCTGATTTCGGATCCGCAACTGCTGGTCCTGGACGAGCCGTCGGCCGGCCTCGCGCCACAGGTCGTGGACGAGGTGTTCGCGACGGTCAAGCAGATCAATGCGCGCGGTGTCTCGATCCTGATGGTCGAGCAGAAAGCACGCCAGCGCCTGGCTATGTCCGACCATGGCTACGTGCTGGACATGGGTCAAAATCGCATGCACGGCAGCGGCGAGGAGCTGCTCAACGATCGGGAGGTCATCGATCTGTACCTCGGGAGTCGAGGTCGGCTGGGCGTGGCCGCGCTCAGGCTGCGCCAGAAAGTTCAAGCGGAGGTTTAGAGAAAGCAGGCATGCCACTCGTAACCATGCACATGTATCCCGGCCGCACACCGGAGCAGAAGTCGGCTGTTGTCCGTGGCATCACCGAGGCGGTGGTGCGCGAGCTCGGCGTCCCGGCCGCCAGCGTCGAAGTGCTGTTGATCGAAGTCCCGCGCGAGCACTGGGCATTTGCTGGCAACCTGGCCAGTCAGCAGACGCCGGTGAGCAGCAGCGCACCTTGACCGCACGCCACAGTCGGCCGCTCGTGGTCGTTGGCGGCGGGTTCGCCGGTGTGGCGGCAGCGCTCGGAGCGCAGCGAGCCGGGTTGCAGACCTGCCTGGTCCAGCAGCACTCGGCGCTGCGTGCTCCGCGCGAATTGCTGGCCGATCTGACCGGTGTCGAGGTGTGGCTCGAGACTGTTGCCTGGGGCATCTGGGGCCACGACCTCGCGTTGTGGGGACCGAATGGCCAGAGCGTCGTGCTCGCTGCCGAGCACATCATCCTGGCCACCGGCGCGCACGACCGGCCCCTCGCGTTTCCCGGCTGGACGCTGCCCGGCGTGATGACTGCCGGAGAGGCGCCGACGTTGCCGGGTAAACGCGTGCTCGTGGCCGGTTATGGGCAGTTCGCTGCAGCCGCCGTCGCCGCGCTGCGCGACCGCGCCGCGAACATCGTGGGCGTGCTCGACGCAGCCGCGCCGAACGCACAACTCCCGGTGCGTGCCGAAGGCGAACAGCGCCTCGAGCGCGTTGTCGTCGCCGACGTAGATTCCGACTGGTACCCACGCCTGGGGACCGAGCAAGTTCTTGAGGTCGATACGCTGGTGCTGGCTTTCGGATCGCTACCAGAAGACCAGTTGGCCCGCCTCGCTGGCTGCCATCTGGATGCCGATGCCTACGTCAATCCGAGAACGATTCGAGATGCCTGGATGCGCACCACGGTGCCGGGCGTGTTCGTGGTCGGTGACGCCGGTGGCATCGTTGGACCCGAAGGCTCGCTCGAGCAGGGTCGCCTCGCGGGTCTCGCGGCGGCGGTCGATGCGGGCTGCCTCGCCCAGTCGGAAGCTGACCGGCGCGCGGCGCGCTCGGTCGTCGATCGCGTGGCCGAGACGCCGCGTGCCGGCCTGTACACGCTGGCCGATGCGGATACCGTGATCTGCCGATGCGAAGACGTGATCGCTCGCACGCTCACGGAGCGACTGTTCGAAGGCAACCTGGAGCCCGCTCCAGTGATCGCCGAGACGCGGGCCGGGATGGGCGTGTGTCAGGGCCGCGCGTGCGCCAGCCTGATAGCCGCCACGATCAGTCGGCACACCGGTCAAGGGCTCGAGCACGTGCCGCCGATCACCCCGCGCCCGCCGGTGCTCCCGGTGCCGCTGGGCGTTCTGGCTGAACGACCGCCCCAGTTCGTGTGACGTGCACGCTGGAGTTGCTGCTGTGTGAGGTCGATGGGCGCACGGACGAGCTCGAAGTGGAGATCGACCAGGTCATCCTGATTGGGTACTCCGGCCGCGACCGCGCTGCGGTCGACGAACACATCCGCGAGCTGGAGCGGCTGGGCGTTGCGCCGCCGCCGCGGGTGCCCGCGATCTACCTCGTTCCGCCTGACCTGGTCACGACCGCGGCCGCCATTGAAGTCCGCGGAGCCGAGACCTCGGGCGAGGCGGAGTTCGTGCTGCTGCCCGGACCCGACGGGGTGCTTATCGGCGCGGGCAGCGATCACACCGACCGCCAGCACGAAGCCCTCGACGTTTCCGCGGCCAAGGCGCTGTGCGCCAAGGTCATGAGTCGCGCGGTGTGGCGGGAATCCGCGCTCGAGTCGCATTGGGACGCACTCGAGCTGCGCGCCTGGACGACCGACCAACGCGGCCGCACGCTGTATCAAGCAGGCCGCCTCGACGCCCTGCTGCGGCCGTTAGATCTGCTGGCGGAAGTCGAACGCGCTGGCCTGAGCACCACCCGCAGCCTCATCTTCAGTGGCACGCTGGCCACCATCGGCGGCTTCATCTACAGCAGCCGCTTCGAAGTCGAACTACGCGATCCGGTCCTAAAGCGGCGCCTCGGCTGCGCCTATGACATTCGCTGTAACTAGATCCTTTGACGTGCGCGAATTTAGCATCTCCGGGTCGGTGGAGGCTGCCGCGCCCGCAACAGGGGCCTATTTTCTCGCCAACGCGCAAGCCTCAGCAATGGCGCGGCAGTTGTCACCGCCGTAATGTCATCCTGAGCTTGCGAAGGATCCGCTTGTCAACCGCTGCTGTCCCGGCAAGCGTGGGACACATCCGGCGGCCAACAACGTATGCGTGCAGCGTCTTCCTGGCATGCGTGGGCAACGTCTACCTGCGCCGTGCAGCCTGAAGCCGACTGCCTGCGGCCATGTAGCCCGGGAGCCGACCACCTGGTATGCAGCCTGAGGGCCGAGCCACGCCAACGCCCGGCGTGCTGAGCCTGCCGAGTGGTAGCCATTGGCGAATAGCCCCTGTTGTGGGGGGTCGCCGCGGGAAGGAGCGCGTAACCCACGCTAAAGCGGGGTGGACTCGCTTGCGAGTGCAGCAGCGACTGGCGGCGGGGGGCTGCAAGTGCACCCCGCGGAGCGAAGCGGAGCGCGGGCTCCCCCCAAGCCGGAGAATGCTACAGAACATGAGTGCGCAGCAAAGCACGAACCTCAGTGCGGATACACTGGCAGCCTTGCCCGAGGTAGGCAATGGCCAGGACGACGCGGAGAACGCCAGGCCGCCGTTTGCGTCGGCTCCGGCCGAGCGCGACATCCTCGCCTGGCGGATCGCCAAACTTCGCCGCTATGACCTGAACCTGCTGCTCTCGTTACACGCGCTGCTGCACACGCGTAACGTCACGTTAGCCGGCGACTGGCTCGGCGTCACACAGCCGGCGATGAGCAGCGACCTGCGCCGGCTCAGGCAAATGTTCAAAGACGAGCTGCTCGTTCGTGTGGGCCGCGAGTATCAGCTGACCACCCTCGCCAGCTCGCTCGTCGAGCCGCTCATGCATGCCGTTGCGGAGATCGAACGCGCGCTGACCTGGCGGCCCAGCTTCGACCCGAAGAGTGACTCGCGCAGCTTCTCGATCGCCATGAGCGATCATGTGATGGCGCTCCTGGTGCCTGCGTTGGCGATGCGACTCCCAAGCGAAGCGCCGAATGTCACCATTCACGTGCGCGGACTCTCAGGGCTGACCGCCGATCCCGTTGCCGCGACCCAAATCGGCGAGGTTGATCTGAGTGTTGGCGCCTTTCAAGCCTTCGCCGAAGCATGCTCGGAGGTGCTGTACACGGATCGCTGGGTGTGTGCGGTCAGCGCTGACCATCCCGACGTCGGCGAGCGCGTGACCCTGGAGCTGTTCTGTCAGTTACCGCACCTCGAGTGGCGATTGAGGACGCCGGTCATTCAGAGCCACGCTGAGCTGCTCTACGCCTCGAAGGGCATCGAACGAGTTGTGTCGCTCACAACCGACAGTTTCGCCCTGCTGCCAAGGGTGCTACACGGAAGCCGCATGATCGCGCTTGTACACGAACGGCCGGCGCGACAGGTCCCTGGACTGAAGCTGCTGGAGCCTCCTGTACCCATCCCCGACGTCGTCGAGTCGATGTACTGGAGCACGTCGGTGGACCACGACGCCGGTCATGTCTGGCTGCGCGAGCTGATGCGCAGCATCGCCAGGAGCCTCTGATCCATACGCTGCCGATATGGTGGCATAAGCACTGGCAATTCGACCCCGCTCGATGCGTGGCCTAGGCTACGCATCGGGAGGGTGGTCCATGCCCGTTCAGCCCACGCTGTCAAAGCTCGGCCGGCGTGACGCGATTCGAATGTTGGTGTCGGCGACCGGTATCGCGCTGCTGGCGGCCTGTCAGCCGTCGGCGCCGATCAGTGCGCCCACCGCGGCACCGGCGCCCAAGCCGACCACGCCTCCCGCTGCGCCTCAGCCTACCGCCGCGGCGACCTCAGCCTCCTCGGCGGGGGCGGATCGACCGGCCCAGGCGGGCTTCCTGGCTGTTGGCGTGAGTCCCTCCGCGACGGCACCGCTCACGGCGCCCAAAGGACAGCCCCGTACTGGCGGCACGCTGCGTATCGGCAACCTGGGTGACCTTCCGAACGTGGACGGGCACTGGATCAGCGGCCAGAACGTGACGTACCCGGTGTTCGATCGACTCGTCGACCTCGACGCTGCACTCCAACCGCACCCAGCCTTGGCCGAGAGCTGGGACGTCAATGCGGACTTCACTCAAATCACGTTCAGATTGCGCAAAGGGGTCTCGTTTCACTCCGGACGCGAGCTGACCGCCGAGGACATTGCCTGGAACTACAACCGCATCAAGTCCGACCGCAAGATCGACGGTGGCATCAAAGCCAACTTCTTTGTGCCACTGGGTTCAACCGAAACGCCCGACAAATACATATTGGTGTTGCACGCAACGCAACCGTGGCCGGCCGTGTTCAACGTACTCGCGTGGACGAACATTCTCGATCCGCAAGTGCCGCCCGAGCAGAACAAGCCCGCTGGCACAGGACCGTTCACGTTCGTGGAGTGGGTCCAGGGCGATCATGTCACGCTCAAGAAAAACCCGAACTATTGGCAATCAGGCAAGCCGTATCTCGACGGGATCGAGATCAAGATCTTGTCCGACCCGCAGTCCATGGTGTCGCAGCTCGAAGGCGGTGGCATCGACGTGGCGATTACACCGCTCATTCGCGATGCCATTCGGTTGGCCAAAGACTCGAAGTACCAGGTCGTCTACAACCAGAACAGCGGCTCGGTCAACGTCATCCTGGCGCAGACGCGTGACGGCGCGGGCCCGACGACCAACAAGGTGTTCCGTCAGGCGCTCAACGCAGCCATCGACCGTCAACGGTGGGCAGAGACCGTGCTGCCGGGAGTCGGCGCTGCAAAGAATCTGCCGGTCGTGCAAACAAATCCCGCCTACGACGCCGCGCAGGACCAGGCAGTCGCGTTCGATCTCGACAAGGCGAAAAGCTTGCTGACCCAGTCACACGTATCTAATGCGCAGTTGGAGGCGGTCTACTCGGCGGCAGCCCCTGACTATCAAAGCGTCTTGCAGATCTGGCAGCAGGACCTGGCAAAGATTGGCGTTACGCTCACGCTGAAGTCAACTGAGCCAGTTGCATACGTCGATCAACTGTTCAACTCGAAGTTCGGGGCGCTCATTGGCGGCAACAGTCTGTTTGGCCAACTGCATCCGGCATTCTTCTGGGGTAACGCGTACTACAGTCCGGACAGGAATTGGGCGAACTTCAAATCAGATGAGTATTCCAAGATCGCCGACGGCCTGCTAAAGGAAACCGACCCTGCGAAGCAGAAGCAAGTCTACGGGCAATGGATCAACTTCCTACAGGACCAGGCCTGGGTTTTTCCGTGGTCGAACACTGTGCCGCGCGCAGCCGCCACCGCAAAGGTGCAGGGACTCACCTACAACATGACCGAGTTTTTGATGCCGAACGACGCCTGGCTCGCCGCATAGAAGCCACTTGATGGCCGCGTTTCTGATCCGTCGCTTCGTCGAAGCTATCCCGGTCATCTTTCTTGCGACGCTCGTCATCTTCCTCGGCATGCGCCTCATTCCGGGCGATCCGGCGTTGGTGCTGGCTGGGCAAGATGCGTCTCCGGAGACGCTCGCTGCGATCCGGCGCGCGAATGGGCTCGATCGACCGTTGCCGGTTCAATATGTCATCTGGCTCAACAACGCCCTCCACACCGACTTCGGAGTTTCGTTCTTCACACGTGCGCCAGTAGCGCAGCTGATCGCGCAACGCGCACCAGCCACGCTCGAGCTCGGCCTGGCCGCGATGCTCTTGACCATTGTTTTGTCGGTGCCCACAGGCGTAATCGCCGCCGTGCGTCATCACCGGCCCATAGATTTTCTGGTGTCCGGGTTCAATGGCCTGGCAGTCGCCGTGCCGAGTTTTTGGCTGGGCATCCTGGCGATCCTGCTGTTTTCGCTGGTGCTGGGTTGGCTGCCGCCCGGCGGCCGCGCCGACTTCATGCGCGATCCCGGCCTCGAGCTCAAATTCCTGCTCCTGCCGGCCCTCACGCTCGCGCTGCCGGGCGTGGCAGCCGTGTCGCGGCTCGTGAAGTCGGCGATGCTCGAAGTGCTCGGAGACGATTACGTGCGCACCGCGCGCGCCAAAGGCGTGGCCGAACAGGGCGTTGTCCTCGGCCATGCGCTGCGCAATGCGCTTGTGCCCGTCGTTACCTTGCTCGGGCTGCAGTTCGGTCGCTTGCTGGGTGGCGCGGTGGTCACGGAGTCCGTCTTCTCCTGGCCCGGACTCGGGCGGCTCATCCGCGACGCGATCAGCAATCGTGATTACGCCGTCGTGCAGGCCACGCTGCTGCTGTTGGTGGTCACATTCATCATCATCAATTTGCTGACGGACGTCCTGTACGGAATCCTCGATCCGCGCATCCGACTCGCCGGTGGACGGTCGCGATGAGCAGCCCGGCTCAGTCCATATCGACCGGAGTCGCTCCGCCCACACGCGTGCGCGCGGCGAGAACCGGCGAGTGGCTGCGCCGCCAGCCGCTGACGCTTCAGGCGACGGTGTCCGTACTGCGCAGCCCGATGGGGCTGGTTGGCCTGATCGTAGTGCTGCTGTTTGTGGTGCTCGCGATCCTGGCGCCGGTGGTCGCGCCATATCCGCCGTACCAGCAGCATCAAGCAAGTCTGCTGCAGCCGCCAACTGCGCAGTTTCTGTTCGGGACGGATGAGCTCGGTCGGGACCTGTTCACGCGCGTGCTGTACGGCGCACGCGTGTCCTTCATTGTGGGTGTGCTTGCGACCGCCATCGGCGCTAGCCTCGGCATCACCAGCGGGCTGCTCAGCGGCTACCTCGGAGGATGGGTTGATAGCCTCATCATGCGCTTCTACGATGCGCTGCTGGCGTTTCCGGGCATTATCATCGGCATCGGCGTGATCTCGGTTCTCGGGCCGAGCTCGGTCAATGTCGCGTACGCGCTCGCGCTCGGCGGCATGCCGTTCTTTGCGCGGCTGATGCGCTCGAGTGTCCTGTCGGAGCGAGAACGCGAGTACGTGTTCGCGGCCCGCTGCATCGGCGCGGGCGATGCGCGCATCATGTACCGCCACGTCTTGCCGAACACGTTGCCGCCCCTCCTCGTTCAGCTGAGCCTGGCGATGGGCTTCGCCATCCTGGCCGAAGCGTCGCTGTCGTTCCTTGGCCTCGGCACCCAGCCGCCCGATCCGAGCTGGGGTTCGATGCTCAACGACAGCCGCGCCTATTTGCGCGAGGCGCCCTTGTACGGTCTGTGGCCAGGCCTCGCGCTCACCATTTTGCTCGTGGCCCTGAATTTCGTGTCAGATGCGCTGCGCGACGCGCTCGATCCCCGCCGCATGAGGTGAACTGCACATGAAACTCGTGACCTTCGAGGTGAACGGACCTATCGGTGCGCAGCGGCGCCTTGGCGCGCTGTCCGACGAGCGGATCGTCGACCTGACCACCGCGTACGCGACGTACCTCGCGCAACGCACGGACGAGCCAATGCCGCGCGAGCTCGCGCAGCTGCGGACGCCGCCCGACATGATTGGTTTTCTTCGCGCGCAACACAAGGGTGTGGAGGCGGCCGAGCAGGCCCTCGTCTACGCACGCGAGGTCGGCCCGACAGCGGTAGGACTTGATGGTGCACAGTTGAGTTTCGCGCAGTCCGAAGTGAAGCTGCTGGCGCCGCTCCCAAGGCCGAGCTCGCTCAGAGATTTCTCGATCTTCGAGGAGCACATGACCCGTCGCGAAGGCGGTGGTGTGCCCAAGCGACCGACCTGGTACCGCTGGCCGCCCTATTACAAGGGCAATCCGGACGCCATCATCGGACCCGAAGATCCCATTCCCTACCCGTACTACTCGGACAAGCTGGATCTGGAGCTGGAGATCGGCATCGTCGTCGGCCGCGGCGGGCGCAACTTGTCATTCGACGAGGCCAGGCAAGCCATCGCCGGCTATACGATCTTGATCGACTGCAGCGCGCGCGACCCGTATTTGTTCCAGGCCGAGTTCCTGGGGCCGGGCAAAATGAAGGATTTTGCGACCGTGCTCGGACCATGTTTGGTAACCGCCGACGAGATTGACGAAGCGAATCTCGACTGCCGCATCACCGTCGATGGCGACGTGTGGTTCGAAGGCAATACCTCGGCGCCGCGTAGCTTCCTGGCCCACCACCTGGTTGCCTACGCCTCGGATAACGAAACACTGCAGCCTGGCGATGTGCTCGGCACCGGCACCGTGAGCTACAGCTGCTCGGTCGATCTGCACAAATGGCCCCAGATCGGCCAGCGGGTGACGTTCGAAGTCGCCGGGGTAGGCACGCTCGAGCACACCATCGTTGCTGGCGACCACGGGGTCGACTACGTGCGACATGGCATGGATGGACTGTTGCAGGCGCCGCGCGAGCTGGCAGCCGTATGAAGCTGCTGACCTTCGACGCCGGAGCTGGCCCACGGGCGGGCGTGCTTCTCGATTCCTCAGAAGTGGTCGACGCGACAACGCTCTTCGGCGCCGACCGTACGCTGCGCGATGTACAGGCGGCACTCGAGTTCTCGCCCGATGCCGTGGCGCTGCTCGCCGAAGCTGTGCGACGTGTCAACACCCCACGCTTGGCCCTGGACAGCGTCAGGCTGCGCGCGCCGATTCTGCAGCCGCCCACAATCCGGGATCACATCGCCTTCGAGGAACACGCCACCGGCCAGTGGACGCGCGACGCCAGCGGTCCGCGCATGGAGGTGTGGCGTCGTTTACCGATCTTCTACTTCTCCAATCCGCTGCGCATCTTCGGCCCGAACGAGGAGGTGCCGTTTCCGGCCGCAACCAACCAGCTCGACTATGAGTGCGAGCTTGCGGCGATCGTGGCCCGCCAGGGCAGCAATGTGCGCGAAGCCGATGCCGATCCGTACATCGCAGGCTTCACCATCTTCAACGACTGGAGCTGCCGCGACCTGCAGTTCGACGAGAGCGCATTCGGACTCGGGCCAGCCAAAGGCAAAGATTCCGCAAGTTCGCTCGGCCCGTGGATCGTCACACGCGACGAGATGGCGCCTTACTACCGCAATGGCACGCTGCACGTGCGTTGCGAAGTCCGGGTGAATGGCCAAACCTGGATGCAGGGCAATGCCTGGAACATGCACCACACGTTCGGCGCGATGCTCGAGCGAGCGTCGCAGGACAGTCGCATCGTGCCGGGTGATGTCATCGCCACCGGTACCGTGGGTGGCGGCTCGATCAGCGAAGCAGTGCGCAAGGGCTACCCGGCGCGCTGGCTCGCGCCCGGCGATGTCGTCGAAATCGAAGTTGAAGGCATCGGGACGCTGCGCAACACGCTCGGCCCAGTCAGCAATCCGAATCAGAACCTGCGCTTTACTGCGCCAACCCAGCGTCCTTTGCCCGAACCATTGTCGACCGAGGCCCTT